>JAEEMP010000038.1 GCA_016283275.1 Lachnospiraceae bacterium | reverse complement strand
GGACTTTCAAAGTGGAGTTTTCAAGACACCATTCATATTCGCTGTTTGACGGTATAAGCCCGGTCTGTATAAGGCTTTCAAATACGACAACGGTGAGTGCTATTGTAGTGATCGTAAATTCAAAGGTTTCAAAAAACCGGATGTTCAAATAATAGAAAACAAGGTAGACCATCCCCAAAAACAGCACAAATAAAGGCCAAAACATTTTTCTTCTGATCTTTCTTTCGTCATAAGCCTTATAAATGTTCAGAAGAGAAAAGAACGTCAATACCAGTATATATACGACGGTCATATAATAAACCGGACCGTGCTCAGGTGCGGTGCTTAACGGTCTTACCCTTAATGCCCACTCATGTATGTTGTTTGTATATATAAGGACCAAGAGTACCGCCGCTATAACTACGGCTGCTCCTCTTCTCAATGCTATATTGGTACGGTGATGTCTTCCGATATAAAGCGAGATAAAATAAGCATGAAGCACTATCCCGACTTCGCAGAGATAATAGCCGTACCAGCATATGCACCACATTAATGAACCTTCGGAAAATGCGTGAAACTTAAGACTTCTCGAAAAAAACCAGATAAACATGAAGCCGAGTGCATTAAGAAGATCATGCCTTATGTTTGACACTGTAATACGTCTTTGAATGGATATTCCCCAAAAAGAAAGCAGAAGAATAAATACGGATATTTCGAGATTGCTGAGAAAATAACCGATATTGCCGTTACCGCCACCGATCCTTGCAGCAATAAGAGTCATCGCCGCAATGAGAAAAAGTATTATTGAATTGAACAATACCCTGAAATGCTTTGGTTTCATAAGGCTATAATAGCAAAAAAAGAGCCGCACCGCGACTCTTTTTATCATATAAATTCTTTATCGTTTTCCGTGTATCCTTACGAAATCACTGAAAGCTTCGGGTGACAGGGGCCTTGAGAAATAATACCCCTGAGCAACGTCTCCGCCGAACCGGACCATATTCTCCACATTGACTTCATCCTCCACGCCTTCAACGATGACTTCGGCATGCATGGCATGGATCATGTCCACTATAGATTGAATGATAACACCGTTTCTGCCGTCAAGATTCTTTTCCTTCATAAACTCAAGATCGAGTTTTACTATGTCAAAAGGCATATGCATCAATGCATTTAAAGACGAATAGCCGCTTCCGAAGTCATCTATCTCAAGTATGAAGCCGTTTTTCCTTAAACTTTCCATAGTCCTGATGAGCAGATCCCTTCTGTCGGTGCAGGCACTCTCCGTTATCTCGATATGAAGTCTGGACGGATCGATCTCGGTTTTCTCAACTATCCTCAAAAGGGTATTGACCACGTCCGTCTTGGAAATATCGATCTGCGATACATTGATCGAGATCGGACCGTAATATATTTCTCGGTCTGAAAGGTTTTTAGCAAGCGCAGCAGCCATTTCCCAAACATGAATATCAAGATTGACTATAAAACCGTTCTCCTCAAAGATCGGGATAAACTCATTGGGCATAAGCCTTCCGAGAATCGGATGCTTCCATCTTACAAGTGCTTCCGCACCGGAAACCGTCCTGTCGCTCAAGTTGATCTGAGGCTGGATGTCAATATAAAACTGATCTTCTCTTAATGCTCTGTGCATTTCTGCGGTTATGGCCTGTTTTCTTTTGACCTTATCCTCAAAACTGTAGGAATATTCCATAATGCCCACAAGGGGATTGTCCTTGCATTCGGCCAGAGCCAAAAGGGCTCTCTCATAATAATAATCGAGAGACTTTGCTATATCATCAAGCACCACAAATCCGTGGCACATATCAACATGGATATCGGGGCCGTCGTCTACGGGTATCTCAAGCGAACTCATGTCCGCCGCGATCTCATCCACATAATCAAACGGTAAAAGGATCGAAAATTTACCTTCCGCGGTACGACCGTAGATAAGCGGATAATTATGATGGTAATCCTTAAATCTGCCCGCGATATACTTAAGTACCCTGTCGCCGACCGTCGTCCCGTATGAAGAATTGATGGCCTTAAAGTTTACAATACCGCTTACTATAAGCGCAAAGCCGGCATCGGATTCATTGATATACAAAAAGTCATTGGCAGCTTCGAAAAATCCGTTGCGGTTGTAAGCACCCGTGAGCGGATCCATCGTAGCGATCCTGTGCTCTCTTTCGATCTGATGCTCAAGCCTTGTGATATCCGTAAAGATAAACGTCTTTGCGAGCACTTTTTCATTCTCATCATAGATCGGTTTGTAAAAGATATCGAAGATGTTTTCTTTTATCTGCTTTCTGAAATTACCTTCGGTATCGGAAAAGCCCAGATAATTCAACAGGTTTTCGCTGTTTTTCCATATATCTCTTTCGATCAGGGCTTTTGCCTTTTTATTGATACTTAATACTTCTCCCTCATTGTCATAGATAATGGTCGCATCGGAAATATTGTCATTAACATAAGCCTGAAGCCCTTCAAGGAGGCGTTTTGGCAAAAATGTATAAGTTGAGTGATACAGAACAGCCACTGCCACTGTTATCAAAAAAGCGGTTATATCAAAACGGTTATTGGGATCCAATGCAAAATATACGTCAAAAATGAGGATACTGCTCAATATTGCACATATAAGCGCATATCGGCCTTTATAAAGCTTCGGAGTTTTAAATATCTTAAAGATGATGACTCCGAGCATATATGCACACAGAAAATAAATATATAGATAATGAATGTTCCAGAATATCTTGCGTTCAACATCCAGATATACCATATTGCCTATTTCGTGTATCGAAAACTCTGCGGCATAATGGTTGATGGGATTGGATATACAGATCGCGGAATCGATAAGGAAAAGAGTTGCTACGACTGCTGCCTCACGCCTTTTTAAAGGTCGCTCTATATATTCGCACACAAAGGCGAGTAATGAAAAGAGCGTCCAGTCGGTAAACACAAATTCCGAGCAATAAGCAAATTCTTTTACATAAACGGAGCCCGAGATCGCAAAGACTGCCAGGGAAGCCATCGTGAAAGCGCAACAAAAGGAAGTGCACGCCAGCATTCTGCCAAGCTTGCCCCTCCTTATTATCGCCAATGCACCATAGATAACGCATATGATGCCAAAAATCAATGATAGTGCAAAAATAGTCGCTTTCATCTAAAACTTATCCTACTCCGTTAGATGAAACAATTGTAGATAATTTTGATTAAAGTTATATTAACACCTTACTCTACACGTTCAAAAACGGGACTGTATTCTATCGGAGCATCCACATTGACGGACTGCCCTCCCACATAGACCTCGCCTGTGGATGTAAGTTTCCATTTGCAGCCCTCGGGAAGATATACATCTCTGTCAAATCTGTTTAACTCAAATATCGGAGCTACCAGATATTTTGAACCGAACATATACTGATCTTCAAGTTCCCAACATTTATCGTCATTCGGGAACTCATAGAACATGGTACGGATCAAGGGAGAACCGTTTGTACTTGCTTCATCATAAAGCGACTTAATGTAATCATGCATGGATATACGTATATCATAGTAGTGACGCATGATCTTATAATTGTCTTCACCGTAACTCCAAAGCTCGTTTGGCTGACCGGTATGTAAGTATCCGCCGCCGAAATCGCGATCATCGAGAGGCGGGATATTGTAAGGACCGCGGTCTCCGTGCATACGAAGAACTGCCGAATATACGGCGAACTGATACCATCTTATGAGCAATTGCCTGAAATCGGGATCGTTAACGTCGTCGGTCATAAAACCGCCTATATCGGTAGTCCACCACGGGATACCCGCAAGACCCATGTTAAGGCCCGCGAAAAGCTGTTCTTTGAATGCTTCAAATGTCGAAGGAACATCGCCCGACCACACAACGTTTCCGTATTTTTGACTTCCTGCCCATGCACAACGGAGGAGATTGACTACGGTACCGTCGCCAATCTTACTCATCTCGTCATAGAAAACCCTGCTGTACATCTGAGGATACATATTGCTGACCGAAAGGGCCGGACCCGCACAGTAACGATAGTTTTCAAAATCATAAACACCGTAATCGGGTTCGGAATTGTCAAGCCAGAATGCATCTATGCCAAAATCGTAATAGTTCTTCTTGCATACATCCCAGACATACTTACGCGTCTCCGGATTAAAGGGATCTATTTCCACACAGTCGCCCTGATAATCATAGGTCTGTGCGGCACCGCGCTCCGTCTTTATAAGAAGTCCTCTGTCCATCATCGGATAGAAGTTTTCGCTCTTTCTGTCCACGGAAGGCCATACGGATACTATTACCTTTATGCCCATCGAATGAAGTTCATCGACCATCGCCTTCGGATCCGGCCAGTATTTTGTATCAAACTTCCAGTCACCCTGAACCGTCCAGTGGAAGAAGTCTATAACTATCTGATCGATCTTTATGCCTTCTTTTTGATACTGTCTTGCAACGGTAAGCACCTCATCCTGCGTACGATAGCGAAGCTTGCACTGCCAAAGTCCCATAAGATCTTCGGGAAACTTGGGTGCATGACCCGTAACGGAAGCATAGCTTGCAACTATATCCTTTGGTGTATCGCCAACGGTGATCCAGTAATCCATTTCCTTTGTGGAACGAGCTATCCATTCCGTATAATTCTTACCGAATGTAACTCTTCCGACTGCAGGATTGTTCCATAAAAATCCGTAGCCTAAATTCGATACGGCGAACGGAACGCTTATCTGTGAATTTCTCTGTGCAAGTTCGAGCACCGAACCCTTAAGATCAAGGAAATCCTGCTGATACTGTCCCATTCCGAAAAGTTTTTCACCCTTATTGGCTTCGAATTTAAGATTGAGCGAATAATCGCTTCCGCCGATTATTCCTTTCCACTCACGGTTAACTATCTTAAGGCATCTGCTTCCCTTTAAAAGGGTGCCGTCATAGCTTGCATAGTATTCTCTCAATATAAGCTTGTCATCTCTGAAAAACGAGATTATACCCACAAAATTAACTTCGGCTCTTAACCTTCCGTTTGTAATGGAAGCATTGGTACGCTTATCTATCGTACCGTCTCCTACCCAGTGATCGATCTCAAATGTCTTTACCTCGGCGCATGCTTCGCTCTTATCCTCGGTAAGCGCCCAGACATTGTCCGTAAAATCCGAAAACATCGTGGATCTTACTCTTAAACTGTCCTTCCCCCATGCTTCGATCCTTAAGATCTCTCCGCCTCTTTTTGCCACGAGCGCGTTCTTTTCAATGATAAACTCCATAATTATCTCCTTTTCATACTTCTCAGTAAGTAAATTTACTGCTTTTGATATATTATCAAAAATATGCTTAAAAAAATAGAGGATTTTTACATTAAAATGGTATATTTCATCAAATGCGTCTGTTGACCTTATCTTTTCACGACTTTATAATCAAAGAAAAAACGGAGGCTTGATATGTTTGATGTCGAAAAGAAAACAGATGAATGTGTTGAATGGATAAAAAACTTCTTTGAAGAAAACGGAAAAGGTTGTAATGCGATAGTGGGAATATCGGGCGGAAAAGACAGTTCGGTCACCGCCGCTTTATGCGTAAAGGCTTTGGGAAAAGAACGCGTTCTCGGTGTTTTGATGCCGTGCGGAGAGCAGTCCGATATCGATGCCTCATATCTGTTGGTAAAAAGTCTTGATATCCCTTATATAGTCGTAAACATAAAGGATGCGGTCGAAGGACTTAAGTCAGCGCTTCCGTTTGAAACAACACCGCAGACAAACACAAATATTCCGCCCCGCATACGTATGACCACCCTTTATGCGGTCGGACAGAGCCATAACGGCAGGGTTGCAAATACCTGTAATCTTTCCGAAGACTGGGTCGGATATTCCACAAGATACGGTGATGCCGCAGGCGATTTTTCACCTCTTTCTCACTTTACAGTTACGGAAGTCAAAGAAATAGGAAGATATCTGGGGCTTCCAAAAGAACTCGTGGATAAGGTCCCTTCGGACGGGCTTTGCGGCAAGACAGATGAAGACAATTTAGGCTTTAAATACGATACTCTCGATAAGTACATAAGAGGCATCGAGGTTCCCGATAAAGCCACCAAAGCTTTGATAGACAAAAAGCACAAGCTTAACCTGTTTAAGTTAAAGCTCATGCCCTCTTTTGATTCAGGATTAAGTGTTATCGATGATTAAATAAGACCCAAGGTCATCAGACCTTGGGCTTTCTTTTTCTTATATGAACAATGATAAGGATGATTCCCGCAAGCGATATAAGCTGCGATATCCTCCATGATAAAGGCTGTACGAACTTAACGGTTATATTGCCTTCGTACCCTTTCGGAACGACAACATTTATAAGATTTAAGTACCCGTTTTCGATCGAAAGCGAGTTTTTATCTTCGTCGAAAGCCCTGTATCCTTTATAGTTAAGCTTCGGTATTTCCACAAAGGATGCATCCCCGGGATTAGCAACATAAACCGTGACTTTACTGTCTTTTACGGATTTAAGTTCGTATGCTTCCAATTGAGGATTTTCAGGCACATATTCGGTAACCGTAAGCTCGGTACCTTCTTTTAGATACTCGCACGCACCCATATAACCCGAATCAACTTCATCATAAGTCTTAAAATCGACCATAAAATAATCTGTTTTGTATCTTACGGAAAATACTGTCGTCGTGATGACACTTACCGCCACAAGAGCATAAGAAACGATCTTTACTAGAGTCTCGTTTTTCTTATCGGGATCGTCAAGCACCCTGTCGGTCATCGCGCCCGTAAGCAAAGCAATGAAGGTAACGGAAGCCGCGAGATATCTCCACGGAAACTGAACCTTTGAAAGGATCTTGAAAAGATGGGTATATCCTTCAAGCGAATTCCAGGGAAACATATCCGTAGACATAAGAAGACACAAAAATGACATTACACCGAGCACGAATATATCATATTTTCTGTATCTTACAAGAAAAAGAACAAGGCATACGAAAAGTGCCAGAGTAAGTGAAAGCCCGACCGTCAGCTGCATACGCATGTTGATATCTTCGACGTTTCGTCCGAAAATGCGGCCGAAGAAGTCAAAGAACTGTCTTATATATGCTCCGGAGGATCTTATCTGAAGAGCCTGGGTATGATCTCCGCCTTTTCCCGCATATACCGGCTCATTTATATAATAATCGATGAAAGGTACAAAGAAATAAAGATTTACAACAACACTTTCCAATACAGCTTTAAGGATACACAGAAGCGTTTTTTTCCTGAAGGTCGCTTTGACAAAAAGAATAAAGGTCAACGCAAGCAAAAAAACCGTCATGACCGTACTTAATACATGAGTCTCTATAAGACCGGTCATACCGAGCGTCAAAATAAGAGAGTTGTTGTAATAATCCCGGGACCCGGTATCATCAAACAATATTTTCTTTACGCCCAATGCTATAACGGGGAAAAAGATGAACGCTGCATATTCTCCCACAGCCGCACGCACAAAGATATCCATAAGTCTGTATGAAGCGAGCACATAGATAAACATGCAAAGATATGCGGAAATATCGTATTTGAAGATCCGCTTAAAACAAAAGCATGCGGAAAAAGCCGTAAGAAGATTTATAAGAAGAACAAATATCTTGTACGTAAGCACTACCGGTACGCCTATGATACGAAGAAGAGCCGGGATATAAAGAAGGATATCCCCATAAAAAATACTTACGGGATAACCCTTTCCTTCCATCCATACAGACTCAATCATTACGGGAAACTGTCCCGAAAGCACGCCTTCTTTGATACCTTCTATCCTGGATAAATGAAACTGAAGATCCTGATATACCGTTCCGTCAATACCCGCAAAAATAAGCGGTAGCGAGGATATGAGCCCCGCTGCCGCGATCAAAAGCCATTCAGTTAAATATTTCTTTTTTGAATCCATACTGTTATGCAAATATATCCCTGTACCAGCGAAGTGCATCAAGATATGCGTCATATACCCGGCCCATATCGATATTCTTGATGACCATTCTCCTGGAAACTTCAGTCCAGTCCGCCACTTCATAAGCCTTTACAAAATCAAGTACTTCGGCATATTGGCCCTTGCCGCGAAGCAAAGCGCTTTCGATCTGCTTTGAAACTCTTACGAGCAAAAGAGCCTCATCCATGGGCTTATTAAGTATGATATCAAGTACCGAGAAAAGACCTGTAAGGAAGAGTTCCGAAGCCAGCCCCGCCATTTCAAATATAGGAGCAAGATTTTCCGCAAACTTGGCTCTGATAAGGGAAACTCTTGTAAGTTCGCTCGGCTTATCTTCACAAAGTTTAGCGGCTACGGCGGTATTGATCCATTTCTTCAGTTCCTTCTGGCCAAGCATTGCAGCAGCATGACGTATCGTCGTGATACCACCGTTGACCGTCATACGATTTACCATCTTTAAAAGGGATACTACCAGGGCAGTATCACGTCCGATGATATCCGCAGCCTTTGTAAGATCGAAGTCATCATCGTTAACTATATTCAAAAGTTCGATATAATTGACCTTAACGGGAGCGATATCCTCATCACCCTTTGTAACCGGCAGTCTGTAGAAATCACCTTCATACAAAGTGTAACCGCCTTCTTTGACCAGTTCGTCAAATACATCCTGGCTGTCCACATTTGTAGCCACAAGCTTAAGGTTCGGAAGCAGCTTTGTAAAATAAATCTTGGCTTTGGATATATCGATCCTCTTATAATCAAGAAGGATGAAATCCATTATCTTAAGAAGTTCCCTGTATTGTTCAAAATCAGCCACAAAGAGCTTTCTTATCGCAAATCTGTAACCTTTCGAGCGAAGGACTTTTATCCTGTCCATAAATACCGGTTCGGGCTTAACGGAATTATCGATAAGGATCACTATACGAGAGCTTGGTGCTTTACATTGGGCTTCGATATCCGCAAAAAGAGAAATATCATTGACCGAAACAAAAATATCGGCTTTGTCGGACAATGTACTTATGCCTGTACTCTCAATTACATCAAGCCCGTCGATCTGCCCTATTCCGGATTTTGATCCGGTCCCGAGCAAAAACGGATTTAAAAGAAAATTCTCTCTTTGAGCAAACAGCGAAAACGCCTTAACTGCCAAGTGCTCGTCGAAAAGCGGCATCAGTGTTGCAAACATATTTACATCTCCATATAAAAGATTTTTACACCCATTTACCCTAATATCATACCATTTTCAAAATTGCATGACAACTGCGAGTTATAAAACAATTTGCAAAACCCTTTACATCATCATTCGTCTTCAACAGAATATCCGGCTTTTAGCTTCAATATCCTTTTAACGCTTTCATCAAGCCTTTCCTCGGAAATCTCTCCGCTTTCTACGGCTTCATATACGGCATCAAAAGCTTCTTTATAATTGACCGGCATCAAAAGTATGTCGGCTCCCGCCTTGAATGCTTTTAAAGAAGCCTCGCCCGATGAATATACCTTTGATACGGCTTTCATCTCAAGAGCATCCGTAATGACCACTCCGTCATAGCCTAATTCTTCTCTTAAAAGTTTTGTGATCATGTCATAAGAAAGAGAGGCCGGCTCATCGTTACCCGTTATATTGGGCGTGGAAATATGGGCGACCATTATCATATCCACGTCATTGTCTATGGAATATTTAAACGGGATAAGTTCGCAGTTTCTTATCTCTTCAAGTGTTTTCTCTGTCTTCGCGTAACCTGTGTGGGTATCGGTCGATGTATCGCCGTGTCCCGGAAAATGCTTTGAACATCCTCCTATACCGTTATCATGAAGTCCGTTTATATAGGCGTTTACCATCTCTCCCGCAAGGTAAGGATCCGAACCGAAGGCTCTCTTACCTATGATGGGATTGACCGGATTTGTGTTTAAGTCCGCAACAGGGGCAAAATCAATATCAAAACCGTACTTCTTAAGATAATTTCCGATTGTATCACCCGCGTGATAAGCAAGATCCGCATCGCCCGTTAAAGCTATCGATTCCATACTCTCAAAAGTTTCGACATCAAAGTTTTTGTTTCTTGCTATCCTTGATACGATCCCGCCCTCTTCATCGATACATAAAAGCGGATCACCGGGCAAAGAATTTAATGCAAAAGTAAGCGCATTAAGCTGCTTTTCATCCACGATATTGTGTTCAAAAAGCACAAAGCCTCCCGCCGGATAATCTTCGTAAAACTTCTTTTGCCCGTCATTAAATCCCGTGGGATCGTACGGACCCTTACCCGCATCAAATTCGCAAAGATCTTCGGGTCTTATAAAAAACAAAAGGCCCACTTTTTCTCTTAACGTCATTTTTTCGATCATAATATCATACTCATCCTTTTGCTCATCATCATCGAAGGTCGCGCTCTGTTCAGGAAAATCACTTATATCTTCGCTTGAAACACTGCCGGTCACTTCTTCAATTGAAACACTGCCGGTTGTTCCTCCAATCGAAACTCTGTCGGTCACTTCTTCAATTTTACCGCATCCGATCGAAAAAGAAACGGCAAACAGCAGCAATACTGCATATATCCTCTTATTCACAATCTCTTTAAAACCTTCCTGCATATAAAATTTCCTGCGGCAAAACCGCAGGAATCTTTTTACTTCTTTAGGGCCTCATACTCATCCGAAGTTATGTAGCCCTTATCCAAAAGCATGTTACATACATTTTCAAGTCCGGGATACAGATTGAACTGCGCCCATTGATCATACATATAATATTGATATTCTCCGTTACCGTATCTGTACATATAATCATTGTAATAATATTGTGATACGGCACGATTTACATCGACTGATATTGAGTAATCACCCTCGTAAATATCAGAATACAGTATATTATAGCAATCTATATTGCCTTCACGTAAGTCATTAAGCATTGCTTCTTTTAACAAAGGCATATCCTGATTCGATATCTGTACGTCTTTATAATCACCGTTGATATTGTCGTTAAAATAAATATTTCCCCACCAGATATCATATTCAACAGGCGTTGTATCGATCACAAACTCCTTCTCGCGCATGGGTTCGAGATTAAGAAGATTATCAAGCGCATATTCAACGGTATCGGGATCTTCTATCCTGTCTTTTGATACTATCAAAGGATATGAACGGGTCACCTTGGAACCGTCTTTTAAAATATATGTGATCCTAAGGGAATTTTGCACCTTATCGGCATATTCATCGATCCGATCAACACCGTATCCGTAATACATACCATAATAGCCGTTTACTTCTTTCCACTCCGATAATGGCGCAGGCCCATTGTCAATGATCTTTCGCTGCACATCCATTACGCATTCCGTAAGGCCTTCCTCACCCTCAAACATACAGTATCTGTCGTCCAGATACTCCACATATGCAAACTCGACGTCCGAACTTTCGGGAATATACTCATGGATCTTCGGAATATCAAGTGAAAGAAGGAACGTTCCGCACATCATCACGGCCGCAAATATAAGAGCATTTATCATGGATCTTGAGGTAAATACCCGGACCGTTCTTTCAATGATCATCTTACCCACAAAATAACATATAATTGTTGAAAGAAGCATAAACGGTAAAACCATTGTAAGCCTGAACAAAGGATAATTTGAAAAATCAAAAAGCCTCGAGAGGATAAAGGTCGAGATCACAGCTCCGAGACCCGAAAGCACATAGAGGATAACGGGCTTTAAGGCATTGAATGCCAAAACCTCGCTTGCTACCTCACTCTTTCTTTGTTTATAGATAAAATATGAAATAAACAGGATCAAAAGACCCGCGATCGCATAATATGACAATACATCAAGCCCTTCGAATTTTCCGGGAAGAGCATCATCGGCTCCCATATCCATCGGCCATATGATGTCATAAACGGATGCATAATATGTATGTTTGCTTATGTAGATGACCGGTGACAGAAATTCAAGCTTGCGCGTGAAAAGCTCGGGCACTCCGTACAGAAACCCTCTCGCAAAATAATCTATCATGGATTCACCGAACGCAAAGATGAAATTGAGCACCCCGTACATCATTATCTGCGCAAAGAAGCGGCCCACCAGCTGCGAAGCCAGTGTACCTATGGCAAAGAATATGACCGTTGATGATATTATCGACCATAATGCGGTAAAAAACGCTCCGGATAAAAATATACCCTTTGTTGCAGCTCCTATCGAAAAGATCACTTCCCACACAATGAACGGTCCCGCAGTCATCGTAAGCCCCGCAAGCACGGTGGATGTATAGAGACATCCTCTTGATACCGGGATCGAGTGCATAAAATCAACACTTCTCCGCGAAAAAAGATACGAAAACACCGACACCGAGATTATGCACACATATGCCATTATAACGGCCGGCATGATGGAAGCCGCATTAAAATATGCGTATCTGAAATTCTTTATAAGATCGTTACGGCTTTCGTTGAAAGTAGTGACATTCATGGCCATAGCAACAGCCACAAAGAAACCGCCTAATGATACAAGGGACCATACCGGCCATATCCTCATGATCTGCTTAAGATAAAGGGTCTTATTAAACAATGTGTTTTTTGATCTCATCTTCAAGCCCTCCTACCTCATATACAAATATTTCTTCAAGAGTCAAAGGAACCGCCTCCACAAGCAAAGGCTCATATTTGCTTACGCACTTTACTGCTGCTTCGGGGCACATTCTTACTATCATCGTGTGAACCCTGCCCATGACCGAATCGTGAAGCATCGGAATGTCCGAAGGAACCTCCGTCATATCTTCCTTAAATACCACCTGAAGTTTTACCATGTTGTCCTGAAGTTCGCTTAAGCTTCTTTCAAGTACGACTTTTCCTCTGTTCATGATGCCCACATGATCGCAGACATCTTCAAGCTCTCTTAAATTGTGGGAAGAAACCAGGACCGTAGTGCCTCTTTCGGCAACATCGTCCATTATAAGGCTCCATACGCGTCTTCTCATTACGGGATCGAGTCCGTCGACCGGCTCGTCAAGAATAAGATAATCGGGCATGGTGGAAAGAGCAAGCCAGAATGCCGCCTGCTTCTGCATACCTTTTGACAGATACTTGATGCCCTTTTTAATGTCGATATCAAAAGCTTCTTTAAGCTTATTAAACCTCTCTTCCGAGAAATTACTGTACATGCCCTTATAAAAGCGCATCATTTCACTTATGGGCGCCGTGTTAAAGAAAAACCAGTTATCCGGGATTGCTGCGATCTTCCCTTTGACTTTGGGATTTTCCCACACCTTTTCGTCGTCCACATAAACTTCGCCGCTGTCCTGTTTATATACACCCGTCAAATGGCGAATAAGTGTTGACTTACCTGCGCCGTTCGGTCCCACAAGACCGTACACGGAGCCGTTTTCAACCTTAACGTTTGCCTCGTCCAAAGCCTTAAAATCGCCAAAGGTTTTAACGAGATTTTCAACTTTTATCATTAAAGCCCCTCCCTGACCATTTCAAATATCTCTTCATCCGAGATATTGTAATATCTTAATTCCTCTATCAACTCTCTGATACGTGCCTTTAATCCCTCAATACGCTCTTTGTTGGCTTTGGGTTTGGATGCCACGTAACTTCCCTTACCCGGAACCGAGTACAGGTATCCGGCGGCTTCAAGCTCATTATAAGCCCTTTGGATCGTATTGGGATTGATCGAAAGCTTGGT
This sequence comes from Lachnospiraceae bacterium, assembly GCA_016283275.1. Classification (GTDB taxonomy): domain Bacteria; phylum Bacillota; class Clostridia; order Lachnospirales; family Lachnospiraceae; genus UBA1258. Next base: position 77,197 of record JAEEMP010000038.1, on the reverse strand, counting down.
CGCAAGCGACCTTACCGAAGGAAGTTTTTCATCTGCCTTCAAAGCACCGTTCATTATGAGCTTTTTATAGGAATCTTCTATCTGTTCGTATATGGGTTTTGAATCCCTGTAATTAAGCTCTATCAAAGCCTTCTCCTTTCCGATGAACGTGTCTGTATTAACTGTCTTAATACAGTTATATCATCAATAATAGAACTGTCAATGAAGAAAGTCTTAAGATTGCTTTAAAGCCCATAAAAATGTATAATATCAACGTATCAGATGTAAAGGGGAATCATATGTATCATTACAGAATCTATTGCATGGATATTGTTTCCGATATAGAACTCTATCAGCCGGTCAAAGGTGACGGAAATCCCGATCCCGACAATACGATCACCGTAAAAGAAGGCAAAATGCCGGACGAGTTTAAGCATGATAAGGAATGTTACAGTTACATAGCCGAAAAAGAAAGTTATCTTTCCAATTACTGTTGTTACCTTTATATCCCCGATGAAAAAACTATAATCTATGAAAAAAAAGAGGGTCGCGATCACACAAATCTCGGCAATTATATACTCGGCTGGGGTATGGCTATGCTCTTTTTTGAAAGAAGATCTCCGATAATACACTGCTCAGCCGTATATAACGATAAAGGTGCATTTTTATTGAGTGGTTCGAGCGGAAGCGGTAAATCCACCCTTACCACATCGCTTTTGGACAACGGGCTTAAATTTCTCGCCGACGATACGAGCATGGTAGCCGTAAAAGGCGGTAAAGCGTATGCACATCCCTGTTATCCGTTTAGGAAATTGTGCAGGGATGTAGTCGAAGAAAAAGACCTTAATTTAGACGACCTTATATATATAGATGAGGACAAGGATAAATTCGCCGTACCGTGGACAGAGTTCTTTCCCGATTACCCTATCCCCGTAAAGGCACTCATTTTTATGGAGCATGCAAAGGATGACGATCCAGATGTTCAGGTTCGTGAAGTAACAGGTCTTGAGAAGGTCAATTATCTGTATGTCTCGCTTTTTATAGAACGACTGTTAAAGCAGCACAACAGGAATCAATATACATTTCAAATGTGCCTTGATCTTGCGGGCCTTATCCCGATATACGCAGTCAGAAGACCTAAAAATGTCGACAGCAGGACAGAAATATACGAAAAAGTTATGACAATAATCGATACGATCTAAGGAGGCAGTATGGCAACAGTTCTTTTTGTGGATGACGACAAGGAAGTCCTTTTGATAAACGAAAAGTTTTTCGTATCCGAAGGTTACAAAGTGATAACCTGTTCCAATTCTCGTGAATGTATATCTGTCGTAAATAAGTCCAAACCCGATTGTATCGTTTTGGATGTGATGATGCCCGGGCTTGACGGATATACTCTGTGCAGAGAGATCAGAAAAGCTTCAAATACACCTATCATCTTCTTAACCGGCAAAACGAGCGAAGACGATAAGATCGAAGGGCTTGTAACCGGTGCCGACGACTACATGATAAAACCGTACAGCCTTAAAGAGTTAAAGGCAAGGATCGACGTCATCATCCGCCGCGTCACAATGATGCAGAAGGAAAAAAACACGACGGGTCAGCTTATATTCGGAAATTTCGTTATAGATAAAATGGCTCACAAAGCACTGTTTAAAGGCGAAGATCTGGGTCTTACAAACAGAGAATTTGACGTGCTTGTATACATGGCAGAGCGTCCAGGAAAAGACGTAACCTTCGAAGAACTGGGCATGGCACTCTTCGGTTATTACGATGATGCGGACAGACGCTCGGTCATGGTCAATGTAAGCAGGCTTCGTAAAAAACTGGAAGTTGATTTTGAAACCGAAAATCTTATCGAGACCGTATGGTCAAAGGGTTATAAATTCACCGGAAAGTAGGGCGTATCTTGAAAAACAAAGCATTTGTCTCTCCTTCTTTGGAGAATGCAAAAATAGAAGAACTTACAAAACAGTTGATGGAAGCCAACTTAAAGCTTTCCGAACTGCAAAAAGAGCGTGAGATGATGCTTGCCAACATCTCACACGATCTTCGTGCACCCATAACCGCGATAAGGGGTGCCATTGACCTTGTAAATTCGGGTGCGGAACTTACCGAAGACGATCTTAAGAAAACGATTGCTTTGGTGGACAGGCGTACAAAGACTCTGGAAGACCTTATCAATGATATGTACTATCTTTTCTGTGTCGAAGACAAGGCCCGTCCGATGGAATTTACAAAGCTTAAACTGGGACCTTTTCTTGAAGAATATTTCTACGATGCGATAGTCGATAAACGTTACGATGAATTCGATATGAAACTTGATGTCCCCGGAGATCTGAACTGTATTATAAAAGCCGATACTCAGAAGTTCTTACGAGTCCTCGACAATCTTATGACAAATGCGGCCAAATATTCAAAAGATACAAAAGATCCTTCCATAACGCTTTCTGCGTATATGAAAGGATCCGATAAAGTCATGATCACGGTAAGCGATACGGGAAACGGCATTCCCAAAGAAGCCATCCCCAATCTTTTTACACGTACCTATACTGTCTCCGATGCCCGCACCCCCGAAGGAAAAGCCTCGGGAAGCGGTTTAGGCCTTGCGATCGCTAAAGCCATAGTGGAAAGACACGGCGGAGAAATAAGTTGCGAAAGCGAGATCGGGAAGGGAACGAATTTTATAATATCGCTTCCTGTTATTTAACCGACTTCCTGCCTCTTTTTACTAAAACCTCGTTTCTTCAATCATATTGCGATCTATAAAAGGCGATTATTTTATCTCATTATAATCCTCTTCGGAAATCTCTCTTAATATTCGTTGCGGATTTCCTGCAACAACAGTATTATCGGGAACGTCTTTCGTAATGACCGATCCCGCGCCGACTATTACATTATCGCCTATATGCACATTACCGATAACCGTACTGTTCGCGGCAATATATACATTATTTCCGAAAGTCGGGAAATTCTGTCCTACCCTTCCGATCACAACGCCGGGCCCGACCCGGAAATTATCTCCCGCTTTATTAACCATTATTATCGAGCAATTGTGAGAAACCAAAAAGCCCTTACCTATCTCTCCGCCGATTTCTATTGTCTGGCAGGGACGGTGAAACACCTTACATATTTTCACAAGTATCTTTACAAAGGTCGATTCTTTGCGGAGTCTGTAATAAAATACATTCTTAAACGGTCTGCTATTCATTAAATACTTAAGTTTTTTATTTAACGATCTATTTTTATGTTCTTCATCCCACTTTAAGAATCTGTCTATATCCGAACAAATATACTCTTTTGTGGATTTTTTACATGTATTGTAAATAAATGTAGCAAGCATTTTTATCCTCTTTCAATTCAGGTTTGTGCTTATGGCATCCAACACTTCGTTAAGAGTTTTATCACTGTCGCTGTCTTTGGTGGAAACTTTGATCATTTTTACATTTTCAAGTTTTTTTATAATATTATCGATATTTGATCTCCTATGACGTAATATGGCTAGTCCGCCTTCCCTGTCCGTATCATGAACACCGCAGCACCACCTGCCGCGGCTGTTGATCCGGTCAAGACTTGTCTCCTCATCCAGAATGCAATCGATGATGATCGTACGTGATCCGTAAACAGTCTTCTCAATTTCTTTTATGATATTATATTGTCTTTCATCGACATCAGCATCCGCCAGCAAAGATACGATATACTGAATGCAGCCTTCATCAAATAAAGCGACCTGTTCTCCCTTTTTTTCGGCTTCTATGCATCTAAAATTAGCCTCAAGGATCTTTTCTTCCCAGTGATCCGTCCCTTTTATCCCGAGAAGATCGTTCATTTTGCGGATTTCCGCATTTAAAACATTATTGCATTCTGCTTTTTTTACTTTTCTGATATATAAAGAATATGAAAGCCTTCCGAATATATTCTTTATCTCTTTTTCTTTTTGAAGATTACATACGCGAATATCCCTGTTTGCAAGTTCATCTTCGAGTTTATCGCATAAAGTGGTCTTTCCGCATCCGGGAAGCCCGGTAAATTCAACAAGAATCATCCTACATCCTCTATCTTCTGTACTTTTTAAGCAGATTTCTGTTTATGAAATATAATAATTCTATATGTCCGCGTCTGAACAGATTTAAATAAAGCTTATCGATACGGCCGGCATCACTGTAATATGATCTGTCGATGATATTTTTCTCTCTGTCATAGATCGACAAAAGATAATCGATACTTTCCTGTTTGGACAACGGGCATTTTTCCTGCGTAACATCATAGAGTGAATACAATATGCTTGTGCGCTTATGCACTCCGAGATAATTGCGCGCAGTTTCCTTATCGGCATTAATCTTTTCAAGCTGCTCCTTATACCAGTCGTAAGAAGCAATGCGCTTATCGTATATGTTTCCCACATACCTGTGTTCTCTTGACATGGAATCGGAGGCCATTATGTAGTTATAATAACAATCTTTGACTATCAGTATCCTCTTGGCCAGCTGATATATCCTGATGTTAAAAAGTATGTCATCTTCATTGTTCCAGAATGCAAAAAATGACATATCATTATCTTTTATAAGACTCGTTCTGTATATATGATTGCAGGCACTGCAACAATTATAGATACATGACAATTCTTTTTCTTTTGCGTTTTTTTGAGTTATAAGCGTATTTACAAGTGTTTTGACTTCGTCGCCGATAAACTCCGTGTCTTCTTCAACCGTCGGAGCGTCCTCGGGTTCCTTTCCTTCAACAAGTAAGCGTAAGCCGTACTGTAATATATCATAGCCGCCTTCGGTAATTCTCTTCATCATCGTCTCATATGCACCCTGATCGATATAATCATCGGCATCCAGAAACGTGATATATTCACCCTCAGCATATTTCATGCCTGTATTTCTGGCACCTGCCAGACCCATATTCTTTTGATCGATAACAGTGATAAAATCATACTTTTGGGCATATTCTTTGCATACAGCATCGCTTCCGTCGGTAGATTCATCATTGACAATAATGATCTGCATACCGTCAAATCTGTTTTCAATAAGACCGTCCATGCACTTCTCTACATATTGGAGCTTATTGAACAACGGAATGATGATCGACAGCAAAATTTTATTTTCACTCATGTAACTTTTCTCCGGTCCCTATTGTTTTCTGCATTTAAGCACGATATCGCATATCTTGTCAACATCTTCCAAAGAAATATCGGCATACAAAGGCAACGTAAGCACTCTCTTGCTGATCTTGAGTGCAACGGGAGTCTCATTAATGTCATATTCACCGTGGAAACATTCAAAACTGTTGGTAAGCGGATAGAAATACTTTCTGGCACCTATACCATGCTCAGCCAATGCGGCAAATACCTCGTTTCTGGAGGCTCCGAATACCTTCTCGTCAAATACTACGGGGAAATAAGCATAATTCGACTTAACATCATCCTGAACGGGGCTTAGCTGAAGGCCGTTTATACCTTCAAGATAACTCTTATATCTTTCAACCACGATCTTTCTCTTCGCAATCTCTTCATCGACATGCCTTAAATTGCATATACCCATTGCCGCACAGAACTCATTCATCTTGGCATTCGCGCCGACTGCCTGAACGCTTTCGGCATCGTGTATACCGAAGTTTTTAAGATCATATATCTTTTCACCGAAGTGTACATCCCTAAAGCATACAGCTCCGCCTTCAATACTGTTAAACACCTTCGTAGCATGAAAACTGAAGCAGCTTACGTCACCGAATTCTCCTATTCCTTTTCCCTTATATTGAACACCGAAAGTATGTGCGGCGTCATATATTACTTTAAGGTCATATTTACGAGCCAGACGGTCTATTTCCTCAATATTGCATATATTTCCGTATACATGCACCGGTGCGATCGCACAGGTCCTGTCTGTAATAAGTTTTTCTATTTTACTGACATCGATCGTAAAATCGGTCGGATCGATATCACAGAAAACAGGTTTAAGACCATTTCTTACTATCGCATGAGTGGTCGAGGCAAAAGTAAACGGTGTGGTAATTACCTCACCCTGCAGGTTAAGAGCCTGCATGGACAATTCAAGCGCCATATGACCGTTTGTAAGAAGATCTATATTCTCGACCATCAGATATTTCTTAAGCGCTTCCTGAAATTCAATATGCTTGACTCCCATATTTGTGATCCAATGAGAATCCCACATATCCTTTATTTCTTCGATATACTCCTCGTAAGGAGGCATTGACGATCGTGTTACAAGTATTTTATTCTCCATTTCCGTGCTCCTATTTTCTGCAAGTCATTTCCAATTCTTTAAATGTAAGTACTCCAGTTTTTGCCTCAAACAACGATCTGTCAGGTGTTTCACCGTTATACCATTGCACGATCGCCTTTGGCATATTACAACCCGCCACATGGCTGAACGGATAACCTCCTCCAAAGCGTGCATTGAGTTCAAGCACATAAGGTACACCATCCACCAGGAAGAAATCGCAATCCATATTGCCTATATGGTGAGTAATGCTTCCTAACCTTAACGCTTCTTTATATATGGAAGGCTCGTCAACTGTCTGGGCTATATCCGTTTCTCCGGCGCGCATTGCAATTTTCTTTTTAACTACGGCATTCTGAACATTGCCGCTAAGATCGTTCATAATATCAACGCCGTATTCCTGCCCGTCAAGCATCTCCTGAAAAATGATCTTTTCATCAACCGAAGCAGATTCATATTTTAAATAAGTCCTGCTTACCGCTTTGGTATCCTTTTCATACAGATACAAAAGATCTTTCTCATCATCTGCAACGGAGAGAGCGATAGAACCGCACCCAAATCTCGGCTTAACAATGACCGGATACTTTATCTCTCCGCTCTTTAATGCTTTCATCACCGATTCAAGCGAAAGATATGTTTTGGGAACATTGAATGCGTTATCTTTAAGGAACAGGTATGTCCCCCATTTATCATTGCACTTTTCTATCAGTTCGGGTTCGGATACGATAACGGTTGTGCCGACATCTTCAAATCTGCTTTTATTCTTTGCAAGGATATACAGATCGATATCAAAAAGCGAGATCAATATATTTATATGATTGTTCTTGCAATAATCGACCAAAAACGGAATATAATCATCCGAATAAATAAGCGGTGATACAACAGCCTTATCGGCATATTGAAAGGCCACCGTCATGTCATCCGAATTACATACATGGACTTCACCCTCCGGCTTGATGAGTTCTTTAAAATATTTGACCATATAGGCTCTTCGTCCGACAGACGTAAGCAAAACATTCATTTTCTATTCCTCCGTACTCTTTCCGGACCTATCCGACAATCTGACAACCCATGGGCAAAAAGCACCTATGATACACTTAAGTCTGAGTTTGAGCGGATATTGCCTGAAATACTTTTTATATTTTGACGACAGCATTTTTTTGTAATTTCTTTGAATAAGTTCTATCGTCAGCTCACGCTGTACAATCTGATCTTTCATGATGTCATCAAAACGATAATCGGTAAATTCATTAAATTCTTCCGATGCCTTGATTATCTTTTTGCGGTAATCAACCCCATATTCCCGATCCTTCTCGGTGGTTGCAGACCAGCTTCCGACAGATGCCGTCCTGTAATGGGACATTGTATCATTCAGATAATACAGTTTTCCGCTTGCCGCACCCAGCCAGAGAAGTGCCTTGTCCCCGACCGGCATGGTTAACACAAACTTGGGGATACTGCTACCTTCCTTAAGCCATTTTTTAAGGATATCAGCTCTTATAAAATATGAACTTGTCTGAAATGAATGCTTTATCGCAACCATATCCAGAAAACCACGCTCATCGTATACCCCCGAGTCCAGAGGCTTCTCAGGAAAAGACTGATCTGTCTCTTTATCATCTTCCGACACGACAGCTACCCGGTGCGTACAGAAAGAACACTCGGGATGAGCCTCCATTGCATCAAATTGCTTCTGCAATTTATATTCATCTGTCCAGTAATCGTCACCTTCGCAAAAAGCTATATATTTACCTCTTGCACGCGGAAACTGAAATGCCCAGCACATATCGATCTCTATCTTTGAAAACTGGTTTTCGGTCTGATATATAGGCACGATAAGATCCGGATACTTTTCTTCATATTCTTTTATTATATTCGGAGAACCATCCGGCGACGCGTCATCATGCACAAGTATCTCATATTTGAAATCTGTCTTCTGATTCACCAAGCTGTCTAAGCATTTTCTTAAATACTTTTCATGCTTATACACAAGACAGTCAACGCTAACCATTATCTCGTCCATAAAAATGTCATCCCTTCCTTGACTTTTTCCTTATCAACCCAAAGGCCAGATCCTTAAAATACACATAATACGGAGATTTGTGATAAACGATCAAGATCGTTCCCAGTGAAAGTACCGCACCGATTAATCCCTTTATCAGAAAGTCTACGACCGGCATGGATGTGTCAATATAATTGCCAATGTAATTCCCGACAAACGCCAATATGCCAAACAGCACCGCATCCTTAAGCATGTAAAGATGATAGCCTAGCTCGGGCTTCTTAAACTTCTTTTTGTATACGACATGGATCTTAAACACTATCTGCAAAAAGTATGTAACGAACGTACCCAAAAAAACACCGAATATCCCGGTATAATACGCAAAGATCACAGAAACTATAAGATTTGCTACCGAAGCTATTATCGAGATATTCCTGCCTTCAACAAAAAAGCCCGAGACGCTCATTGCGGCATATATGGGCTTGCAGACTATATAACAGAAGAGATTTACCGCCACGATCGTGACTACATTCAGCTCAAGTAAATTTTCCGCACCGACCCATGCTGTGATAAACGATTGACAGCTTATAAAAAAGCATGTGCAGAAGAAAAGGGCCAGACAGTTATGAAGCCACGTAAGCCTGTATATAGTGCGCTCGCAATCTTCTGTACTTCCTGTTGCAAAAAGATTGCCAAGACCCGATTTCACTCCGCTTTCTATTTTTTCGGTAAAGGCCATTATCATACCGGTAATGGTTGCATAAAAAGAATACTTTCCGACCATGATCGTACTGACCATAGCAGAAATGATCATATTATCGGTCGAACTCGTGATCTTGCCCGATATCTGTTTTATGACAATATTCTTTATGTTATCAAATATCGTATTTTTGTCTTCTTTGGGCAACTGTGCTGTATGGAGGTAAGGATAATGCTTTTCCACCCTCTTTGTGATCGAATAATTGACGATCAGGTTTAATCCTATACATACACACAGATAAATAACAAAATTCTTGAAATAATAAAGAACCGCAACCTTTACGAGGAAAGAAAACACGCTGAAGATCGTCGACCAGAACGAATAAATATATTCTTTCTGGTCTGCATTCACGATCGTGATCTTATAAGAAAAAAGATAACTTGAAGCAGTACCTGCAGCAACAAGTATAAATACAAGCCTTTCATATCCAGTTGAGAAAGACAGATCGTGCACAATGAGCGGGATGAATATACTTACCAAAACTCCCGCCGACATGATCACTGCCGCAATTATATGATAAGCCCTTTTATAAAAGGTCATTATCTGTGAAACTTTCTCCTGATTGTTTTCCGCGAGCGGCTTATAAAGATTATAGACAATGACACTGCCCATTCCCAGTTCCGCAAGTGAAAGAACAGCTACAACTTCATGAAACAATCCGTTCAAAGATACATACTCAATTCCCAAAGTATCAAGAATGAGTGTTTTGGAAAAGAAACCTATAATGACCGTTACAATCTGTGCCGCAAATCCGAATATGATATTTTTAATACTTTTTTCAGTTCTACCCATTTATATAAACCTTTCTTAACCCCCGACCTTAATGATCCCCACAGTTAAATACCGGTCATGTGCAGCTAAGACAACTTAATATCCCGATATTCTGTCAAGTTTTTCGGCAAACAATGACATTTCATCAGTTGCCTGATAATTCTCTTCAATAAAATGGATACTTTCCAGATTATCATACCCCGCGAATCCGAAAAGCGATTCCGTATAATTCTTATTGGTACCATCCTTGTTATATCTGAAAACAGCAGCATGTTCATGATCCGTTTCAGCAAAGAAAAGGTTACCGCTTATCTTCGAAATATTCTCGTCTATCTCACTTGTAAGATAGAAGATAAAACGATTTGTATTCCAGAATATATTATCCTTAACCGTAAGTGCGCCAGAATCCGGAAGGCTTACATTGAGTGCCGACATCTGGTGGAACTGATATCCGCCGCGATAAGAATGATATGGTCTGTTTTCTAAAAGCCATCCGCCTGCCTTTGCATACATTGAAAAGTGCGGATTCGTTATATCTATATTGTCGAATATTATATTATCGTTATATGAAATATCCGAAAAGGCATTGTTGCCCCATTCTCCCCAGGTCTCAATTCCCCAGAAACTGTGACAGCCTATATTATATTCAAAACTTACATTTTTCTCATATGCATTATCATCCTGACCCTGGTTTGTAAAGCACGTGTCAAACACCCAGCTTGCATAGTTGTATTTAACAGAAATATTTTCTCCGCTTTCCCATAACTGTATAGCATTACCGTATCGTATTCCTGCCTGTCTGAGGACCGAACCGCCGATGTTATGAAGGTAACATGCTTCTATCGTTATATTATCTGCATTAGACATATCAATGCCGTGTCGTCCGACGCCGATCATCTCTATCCCTTTGATCACAATATTATCGGCGTTGTTCAACAAGATACCATGCGAAGCAGACGAGTATTTTATCGAAAGACCGGACGGATCCGTTTCTGAATATATATACAATTTACTTTGGAGCCAGTCAACCGCCCAACTGTCTTCTTCAATTTTTTCTATATCGAAATCTTCTTTGGAAGACCATACAAAACGATTCCAATTTATTTCACCGTTTATCAAAAGTTGCCCTATATTGCAATTATCCTTTGAAACGGCTGCTCCGTCGTAGATTGAAAGCGGCTTAAGATCGGCTTCCCAAACATTTTCTTTACCCGAAGATTCGGTAAAAACACAATCAAGATCCGAATAGTAATCAAGTACGGGCCTTTCACCTTCTCCGTATGCCGCGATCATTACATTGCTTCCGGGCATAAAAGTTTCCGGCATATAGAAAGTATCACCGCATTTAAGTAAAAGGTTAATATTGGATACACCCGAATATTTGTAAAAACTCTTCTTGGGATAATCCGAACTCAATCCGCTGTTATCATCATCTCCGTTTTCGGAAAAATACAGTGTAAGACGATCGGCTGGAAGTTTTTCTTTCTCAAGGCTGTATCTGCCACTTAAAACATAATTGTCCCACAATGCCGATGCGGCTTCGTCATCCTTGCCGGCAAGAATGTAGTCTCTTATTACGCTTCCCGAAACAGGATCGGCGTTCGGTGCGATAATAAGATTTCCCTTATCGGCATTGAGGATCGTCTCCAGATCTCCGCGGCTGATGACTAATTTTACATCATTAAAGATCTTTCGCCACTGTCCTGGAGAAAGCTGTTTTTCCGAATAGGTCCGGTAAAGGCATAATCTGAAATATACACTTCCGGGTTTTCTGATAAGCTTATCACCGCTTTTAAGGTCATCAAAACCTATGAAAGCATTGTTCCTGTCATATTGGAACACGCTTACAACATAATCGGACGAGCCCATGGATACATCACATTCATCATATGGTATCTCCAGAGTTTCCGACAAACGCAACCTCCTGGTATTATCAATTTTATTACCTGTGGTTTCTTCAAAATCTCCCGATTCCCATGCGGAAAAATCGGCAAATGTCAGATAATAGACGTCCTCATACGATTTATCCGGATCCGGCTGTGCGGGATCTATGCCCGCCGCAGCTATTGCCGGTTCATTTCCATCCGGCGAAGAAGTTGAGGTCGGAGCAGGCGTTTCAGGTGATGACGACGTCCCGGTCGATGTTGCACCTGACGATGCCGGTGTATCTGCCGAAGTTGTGATCGAAGACGCAGGTTTATCCGGCGATGTCGTGCCCGAAGATGCAGTTTTATCCGGCGAAGTCGTGCTCGAAGGCGCAGGTGTATCGGCTGATGCTCCGGAGTGCGATGATGAAGCACTCGATGCCGAAGGCGTATCTGATGTGTTATCGCTTTTTGGATACTGCTCCTGCTCATATCGATCTTTGGGATCAGCCTTATTCGGATACAACGAACAAGCCGAACCGCAAAGAATCGCAGATATGATCATAGCTGCGACAAAAAGTAACTTCAGATTATGAAAACCGTTGATCTTTTTCAAATAAAATTCTCCTCAGTGTTCTTTTCCGGATCTTTTCTCTTTTATAAGGTTTAAAACATCCTTATAAGAAGGCAGGATCTGAAAAACTATCCCCATAACACCGAATACCTTCATTACCAATCTTACCGCGTAACAAGCCTTATGATGGCTTGCAAATCTGATACAGTACGAATAATTGTATCGCTCAATAAGAAACATAACTATCATCGAGATCACAAAACCAAGAATCCCGCTTTTCCACATTTCAAAAACCGTATATATAGCTATCGGCACAAGCGGCGCAATTATGAACCATTCCGAATGTGAGCTTATCCTTTCGGAAAGGCAGGCGACGAATGTAAACCAGAATAAACTTAAAAGCGATGCAAACAAAGCAATAAGTAAATTACACCATCTGTATATCATTATGGGTTTTAATATAACCGGCTTACGCTCCGAAAGGTTATATGAAAACTTATACTGAACCATATTTCTGTTAAACTTCTTGATCCGATCTTTAAATAAAAGCATTATTAAAAGACTTGCGATGCCGCCCGCATAGACCATAATGTCGTTATAATGCGAATCGGTGTAAGTCGGAAGCACCCTTATGAAATGATCCCATAACTTATCCAAAGAAAATGTTATATCACTCATCCCTGAATATATCCTTTAAAGCTTTTAAATAAATTCACCCAATTGTTCTGCGGCGCGCTTTCCTTCAATTACTATCTCACGGTTACAGTACTTGAGGATGCTCTTACGGTGCGTAATGATAAGACATGTCGGTCTCGGATTTAAATTACGCAACCCCTCTATTACTTCCTGTTCTGTCTTCATATCAAGAGCGGAAGTCGCCTCATCAAGAATAAGGAACGGAGACTTTCTTACAAAAGCCCTTGCTATGGCTATACGCTGAGCCTGTCCCTCGGATAATCTGTGTCCGCGCTCGCCGATCACCGTATCAAGGCCGTCGGGAAGATCTTTTACAAAATCATAGCCTGCGGCAAGTTTTAATGCATCCCACATCTCTTCTTCGGTCGCATTAAGATTACCCATTCTAATATTCTCTCGAAGGGTACCGGAAAACAGCGTATTACCCTGCGGCACATATGCTATAAATTCTCTTGTGGAAGCATTTGCACGCTCTACATCTCCGTTTCCGTTATAAAACGCTACATTTCCCTTAAGTCCGTTCATAAATGACATTATGATACGCACCAAAGTGGTCTTTCCTATACCGGACTCACCTATTATTGCCACAAATTCGCCGGGTTTGATATCAAGCGATACATCTTCGAAGACCGTCTCGTCGGTATAACCGAAAGTAAGATTGTCGATCTTGATACCTATTTCATCGGAATTGATATTTTCAGGCAGTTTTTCTTCCAAAGGAATAGACTGAAGTTCCATGACACGTCCTGCGGACGCAAGTATGGAAGCTATGTGCGGGATCTGCTTTGCAAGACCTATTATAGGCGACTGCACACGGTTTACCAATGTTAAGAATACCGACATTGTACCGTAAGTAATAAGTTTTCTGGAAATCTGATATGCTCCGTAAGCAAATGCGGAAATATAACCGATCTGAAAACCAAGACCCAGAACCGTTCCGCTGGCAAGCGACAGTTTTGCTCTTTTAAATATCCAATAAAATCTGTTCTCTCTGAGCTTTGTAAGTCTGTCAGCCGAATAACCTTCATTGGCAAAAGACTTAACAATTAAAACATTTGCAAGACTTTCCTGTATAAAAGAACGATATGCGGCTTCGGATTCCTGAACCTTAACCTGAAGGCGCTTCATCTTACGTCCCAGAAACCAGGATGTGATCCCGGCTACAGGAGCGATACACAATGCAAGTATTGCAAGCATCGGAGAATAATAAAACAAAGTAAAAAAGACCATAACAAGTTCTATCATCAACTGAATGATCCCCGGAATGGTTCCTACAATACCGTCGGCAATGGCTCCCGCATCACTGGTAAGTCTGGTCATCAGATCCCCGGTGTGATACTTTGTGATATCAAGCCAAGTGGAATTGATGATCTTCTCATATACCTGTTTACGTATACCGAATGAAAATTTCTCAACAATTATCTGGCTTAACAGGGAAGCAACTATATTAACAACCTGCATGATAAGCATAAGGCTGACATACAGGATTATAAGATATCCAAATCCGCCCTTATCAAAGACACCCACCGTACCGTTCGATTCCGTTGCTCGATCGATGATGTTTTTGGATATGGTTACCATCCAAAGTGAAAACACCGTACCTATCATTGAGAAACTCATCATAAGTACGATGCGCCAAAAATAAGGCTTTGAATAGTACATCAGCCATTTAAAATATTTATACTGATTGTTCCTGTCATCCCATAATGATTTTAGTTTTCCCATTTATCCGATGAACCCCAACTCTTTAAGGCGATCCAAAAAGTCATAAACGGACTTTTCACAGACAGCCTCTTCAACCTCATATTCCGACATAAGCTTATCTATGATCTCGCCTACCGTGATCTCATTCTGTATAAGCTCCCATATGTCATTACCGACACCTTTGATTAAAAAGTATTTACCGGATTCAAAGTCAACCATAACCTTTTCACCCGAAAGGTCAGTAACATTTAACTGTTTTGTAAGCCTTACCACTGTTGAACGATCCATAAAAAATTACCCTCCTGTTTTTGTGTCTTGTAAAGTACCCCAAACTGTTTGACACATACACAGATATTATATACTATTTTCTGTAAACTTAAAATACTTTATTGTACGCATGAAATGTTGATCTTATGGATATCAAGCAATTTCTATCAATTTTGTTACAATCCTTTACTCTTTGGTTGACATACGATAATATTACAACTGTCAGATGTGACAAAAATAATAACAATTACTATAAAGGTACATTATAAGGAGGAATTTAAAATGAAGAAGTTTGTCAATGCAGAAGTTATCGAGCTTAGTCTTAAGGCTACCGCACAGGCTGATCCCAATCCTACAGGTCTTGATGCTCAGTGGGCAGACAAGGATGCAAGAATAATCGATAAGAGCACCATCCAAGATGGTATTCCTTATCCCAGCGGAGACGAAGAAGGAATGCACATTAACATGCCTGGTTGAGTTTAAAACCGAAACAAAAGCAAAAACCTTATGGAAACTATTCCATAAGGTTTTTTTATTATCTCAAAAATGATCGTTTTTATTGTTTATTCAAAAATGAACCCAAAGAAGAGACCGCATATAATCTTAAAACATCCATCCTGGAAATGGGATCTTTACTTTCCTCTGTAAGTTTCAGCAACGATCGTATTTCTTCATTATCCAGATAATGTTTAAGCAAAGGATTGCTCAGATCATTCCTGATCCCTTCTTTTACATCTTCCCAGTCACGATTAACTCTGTAATCTATATCCGCACACTGAATACCGCGCCCTACGCGATTTGAATATACGCATTCCGGTAAGTATTCTTTCATATATTCTCTTATGGTTCGTCTTTCAATATCACCCTTTACCTGATATTCGATCGGAATCCTCAGACAAAACTCTATCATATCTAACATTTCTGTCGGATCGACCGTATATACTCCATACAGCAGGCTTACATAAGTATCATAAAATCCGATATGCTGAAAGAAATATCGATTATAAATGAATGCCCTCCGCTGGCGTTTGGTCGAGAAAATGTCCGATCCGTACGCATGAAGCTCTTTTCTCTCGCGTTTTAATAAATTATATTTTTTTCTATACTCCTTTTTTACCAATCCGTATAAGCCGAAATTGAAATATGAAGTAAAATATCTCACTGCATTTTCAAGATAATACTTTACCATATATCTGCGGGGAATATGTCTGGCCCGGCAAAACTCGGTAAGTGCCTTATATGCTTTAACAAACCTGAATCTTAAAATATGATGCGACAGCAATAACATTATGCTGCCGTAAGAAACAGAGGCATTACCGTTTGCCCCGCCCATGATCAGTTTGCAATTTGCTTTATCGGCTTCCTTGACCATTCTTATTATATTATCGATATTACTAACCTTTACAGGGCATTCAAAAAGATCCGTATATTCATCAAGTCTTGTAAAGATACAACCGTCGTCACCGGTAACATAATTGGTAATTATATTCGGATGGATTTCTTTTTGAGCTTCAACGTGAGGCTTTTCGTTTTCGGAAATCGTCCGGCTGTTGGTATATTTGTATCCGGATGCCGGAAGCATTGTATAACTGTAAAGATCTTTGCCTTCTTTTGCAAGTTCTTCAGCCGCAAGTGCCGCAACCGAAGATGAATCCAGACCCCCGCTCAATAAAACAGCAGTTTCACCCGAAGACCTTAACATACTCTTTACACATTTGCGATATGTATCCACAAACATTTTTTTGCATTCTTCATCACTGATGTTCTTAAATGTTTTACAGCCTTTTCCCACCTCGTAATATGTTTTTTGAATTTTCTTTCCCGAGGCTATATCAATGTCCACTACCTGTGCGCAATTAACATGATATATGTCTTTATATACGGTCAGATCGGGGGATCTGAATGTCCTGGGCGTAATACTTGTATAATATTCAACTATACCTTGTTCATTTAATTCTACCTTGCCCATGCATTTCTTAATGGGATCATATGTTGTGGAAAAGCATACCGATCCATCCCCTATATGATAAGCAAGATAGCGTCTTGCCATAGGATCCGCATACAGTGACAGTTTATTTGCATTGATATCATACACTGCAACTGAAAACGAGCCCTTGATATGTTTTACAAAATCACGGCCAAAAGTTAAAAACGCTGTATAACAGAGAAATGCATCTCCCGCTTCTTCAGGATCAGAGGTCGAACCGGCTTGTGACAATTCTGCCGTCAATTCATCTCTGTTTGTGAGAAATGCATCCGCAGTAAACAATATTTCGCGCTTTTTATCATAAACCGGAGAAACATCACGAAAGGCCTCTTTTGTAATGTGAGCATGACCACACGCAAAATATGCATTACCGATGCTTAAGCAATCCGTTCTGTCGATCCTGTATTTTTTAGTAATATCGGTCATATCCTTAAAAAGAGATTCGACATTATTACCGTTTCGTCCGATTATTCCCCATATTGCAGACATTTTTCCTACTCCCGACCGTAAAAATCTTCTATGGCATCACAAACTTCATTAAGCGTATCACTGTTAAGCGGCCTGGTTATCGAAAGATAAGGAATCTTCTCAGCCAGCTTTAACATCCGGTACTGTTCATTTTTATCTACACCGTTATCTATAAACAATTTCCCAATAAACAGCGAACTGAATACTTTTAAATATTTATCAAACCCTTTGTACTCCGTGACCTCCAGATCGCCGTCATAACTCTTATTTAACATTACCATTCCCTTTAGCGGTTTAGGTATGTCACAAAAGTCTTCATAATTCATTTTTGCAAATTTATCCTTATCGGCATCTATATAAAGTAAGTCTTTATTCTGTGTCGCTTCTGCAACATCCCGGCATATTTTCTGCATAGGGAAAGCCGGCCGGACCAGAAAATCATCTTCAGGGCGGATCATGGCTATATCATCTGCCAAAAACCTGTGCCCACGCTTAATGAGCTCCAGAGATGTCGTCGTTTTGCCCGCACCGCTTGTGCCCGAAACAAGAACACAGCCATCGCCAAACTCAAGAGCGGCACAGTGAATAGCGGAATAACCCCTTTGTGTAAATAAAAAAGCCATGCACCAGCCACATATAAAAGCAGCAATTTCAATGTAAGTGGCCTCTTTTTCCACAAAGACATCAATATATTTTCCTTCCCTGATAAAAAACTGGGCGAAAGTACTCATAACCCACGCATTATCGTCATTATATTCTATCCACTTTTTCTTTTGCGCACATTCCGCTCTGTCAAGTCCCGAGTGGATCTTGCGGATATATACATCCGCATCTGTCTTTGTCTCATCAAAATTATAAAGTTTAAAATCGGAATGTATTCCTATACCATACGCACGATACTGATACATTATTATGCTCCATTTTCAATTTGCTGTTTTCGTATATCAAATCTTGCTACACATTTGAAGATACAGCTTGTGATTTTCTTACCATATTTTCTATAAGCACACAATGACCTAAAAAATCCGCAATCTCACTGTCAATATCAATTTCCTGTTGGGATGTATATGTTCTTTTTACCCATTTATCTATCCTTTCAAAATCAAGATATTTATCCCAATAATCACGTGACAGACCTTTAACGATATCAGCCTTTCTCTGACGATAATATTCACTTAATGCCGAAAAGTCAGGTTCCTCACCGCCTTGTGAATTGATCCAACTTAAATCTTTCTTTGATTTTTCACGATACACGGATTCAGGAAGGATATCCTTAAATGCGGATCTGAAAGTATATCTGTTCATCCAGCCTTTTAAATACAGATAACGTGGGATCGATAAAGCGTAATCCACAACTCTGTAGTCGAGATAAGGAAAAATATACCTTACATCCGAATAAGCACCCTGAATTGCCGTGTTATACAGTCTGTTCTCGCTCCCACCGTTTTCAATATACTCTTTCGGAGAGTATGTAAACATGTGTGATAAGAAGTGCTCGTTTTTCATCCGCTCCGTAAAATCTCTGTTTAATATTTCATATTCCGACTCTTTAAAGACGGCGGCTTCCCTTAATTTTACTCTTGCTTCTTTTATTTCGCTTCTGCAATTTTTTATCGTTCTTATAATTCTGTGTTTCTTTCCGTGTGTCAACGAGAACATATATCTGAAATACCGATAATATTCATGATAATTGAGCATTTCATACGGTCTTGAACGATGGCTTACGCCTTCATCGCCTCCATGCCCCGAAAAAACAACTCTCGAGCCCTTTCTTCTTAATGCCTGAGCCGTGATACTGATAAGTGTTGTATTTATATACGAAGGTAAAGCATATTTCATGAATAATCCTTCAGCACTTTCTTCTGTCCCGATTCCTATGGCTCTGGTTTTTTCGGCAATGATACTCTCATCGTCCAGTCCTTCTCCAAGCCTTGTATACATACAAGATATTCCTTCACGGTCACAGATATCTTTAATCTTATATCTCTCATCATTATCTACAAACGGCTTTTCTTCCGGAGATTTCGACCACGAAAAATAAAAACATTTACGTCCGAATCTGTTTATAAGAATGCTGATTACGCTTGAATCAAGTCCTCCGGACAATTCACTTCCAACCGGGTCGTCAAGAACATCCAGTCGCCTTTTTACAGAATCCTCTATAAGCCTTCGAAGTTCATTATAGTATTTCTCTTCCGATGAAAACCTTACTTTACGGGTTGCAAATTTCCAATAAGGATATGATGACATGGTTATCTTATCCAAAGTCAATTTGAAAACAATATAATTGGATGACCTAACCATATGAATGTTTTTAAATTCCGTCCGCTCTCTGGTTATCTTTGAATACCCTTTACAATCAATAAACAAAGACTTTTCATCAAGTTCCAGATTCAAAGAACTTTGTGATATTATGCCGCGTATGTCCGTTGAAAAAAGAACGCGTAATCCGTCATAGTAATAAAAGAGCGGTCTCACACCCATATGATCCCTGAAAAGGATCAATTCATTTTTTTTAACATTATATACGGCTCCGCAAAAATCTCCGTTTATATATTTCAAATCTTCCAATCCGCTTCGGGTCACTATAAAAAAAATAATATCCTCGTCAGATAAGGATTCCTGCAGATCATATTTTTTTATAAGTTCATTACGGTTATATATCAAGGCATCAAAAACAGAAGAATATGTATCGTTACATATTACACATCTGTCGGGTGTGGATTTATTACTCAATAAATCGAGACAGCAACCCATTCCATAGTTTTTTTCTTTTACCGTTTCGTTTTTTATCCCATATGCCTTATTCCACGCATAGATTTTATTGATATCTGTATTATTTTCAGATAATGTCGAAAAATAACCGTATATCCCGCTCATTTTGTCACCTCTCATATACATATTACTACAAAAAAAAAAATCGGCCAAATCAAATATGATCTGGCCGACGTTACTATTCATTATTATGAAAGTGAAGTCTCATCAGCAGGTGTTACAGGCTTCTGATCTGTAGGCTGTTCAGGCTTTTTACTATCATTCTCTGTGAATAAATAAAAGGGATTCCAACCTCCACCGCATACATTTGTCTCGATATCGCTATCCCAAAGACCATTTTCTGTCTTGTCAAGACTAAGTTCTACGACTTCAGCATTGTTAAACTTCTTCATTTTTAATTCTCCTTTTTCTGTTGTCATATTTGTCTCTTTCATTTAAGACTTAATTATTGTTTACAATAAACATATTACTTGAGTCCTATAAAATAGCAACAGATTCTATCAAAACTGTAAGATATTCATTTAATCGCTTTGACTTTCATCCTTAAATTCGTTCTTAAACATTGCTACGGTCGCATACTCAGAGCCGTCTCCGCCTGTTACGTACGCAGAGCCCGCACGGATCCATGCATGGGCCACCATCTTTCCTGTCTCATCTTTCCCCACACCCAGATAAAGAGTATTGGATATTTTTTTCTTACACAAAAAGCGTCGGGCAGCAAGTGCACGAACCAGACACTTACTTTCCCACGGTGTATGATTGGCGATACGGTTAACCTGTCGTGACACAAGCCGTGCATATTTGTACTGTTCAAGCGTAAGAGTCTGACCGGTTTCCTCGCCTAAAACACCCCAATGTTTCTCAAGATGTTTACGGGACCTGAATCTTATCAAAAACCTGTACCAGGCAGCATATGCCCATGCTTGGACAGTCATCATTTTATTGTCATTATGCTTGATAAAACTGATAATAGATACCATGATTTTGCCTTATTCGTCTCCTATATAAACGGTCTTTGGAGGATCAAGAATAAAATATGCATTAAATGTCATTGTATAAGCTCCGACATTACCAAAAAGGAGCTCATCGCCTTTTTCAAGTTCCGGAGAATCTATGGCAACAGCCAGTCTGTCATTTTCCATACACGTTGCTCCGCAGATGATCTGCTTTTCTGCATTTTTTCGTGAACCGACATCCGAACAGATCACATAAGGCTGATTTCTTTTTGACATAAAAGGGTTTAAATGAAGCAAAGTGCCGTTGATAGTGGCAACATTTATCCCTCTTATCTTCCTTACATTTATTACTTGGGCTTTATACGATACACAGGTAGCCAATACCGAAGCACCGGGCTCCAAAATTAGCGTAGTTTTGGCAGGATCAAATCCGTTTCTTAACACAGTGCAGATCGTATCAGCATAATCTCGCATTGAAGGCTTTCCGCTTACCACCTGTCCACCAAAGAAACCTCCTCCCATATCTATAAAAGAAAAATCGATATTCAGTTCTTCTTTAAGCTTTAACGCCTCTTTTGCCAGCGATTCAAAAACTTTTAAGCTTCTGGTCTTGGTGCTTGTGTGAAGATGTAAGCCAAACTTATCATACCCTGCATCTTTAAGCATTTTGGCAGCTTTTTTTATATCCTCACTCTCTGCATCTATACCGAACCTGCTCACTTCATCGCCCGCAGTAGTCTCGCCCGGACATAATTTTTCCAGATCAAAATTAATTCTTAAACCGACATTTAAATCTGCCTTTTCTTTGCTGCAGAAAACTGAAACTTCATCTAAATTATCAAGATTAATATATTTTACCCGATAATTGCCTTCCGATATCATTGATTCTTTACACGGACCGTTCAAGATCATTCTGCCCGCAGAGATATTTTCCGATTTACAATAATCATATTCATCGGGACTTACCATCTCGGCATACCAGCCCAGTTTTTCGACAGCATACTTTAACAATTTACTGTCTCTGTTCGTCTTTACGGAGTATCCGTATATTACGTTATTATTCCATTCATTGTTAAAATGAACTGTTACTTCATCACAGTTTGCCTTAAATTTTTTAAGATCGACAATATAATGAGCCCACATACTATTCTTCTCAGACACCTGATTACCTCTTCATCCCTGTTATTTGTTATTTTCCGGCCTTTCTGTCGTGTATAGGACTGAATATTTGCTGAATAAATACATACAAAGGCCAATTAACCCTTAACAAAAACATCATAAATTTAAATTGGGGATCGTCCACAAGTTTGGATGCTTCTTTGGCTTTGCTGACCCAGGCAGCTTTAAGTTTATAAAAATCATCCGAACCGGATGCACTTCTCATGAATGCTTTATCTTTATAACACTTGCACAATAACCTTATTCCGTATGCAAAAGATCTACGGACACATTTTGCGTATTTTTGCTCGAAGAGATAATCCATTCTTTCGAAAAGTACACTGCTCTTATACAATTCGTCTTCACTTTTAAGATTACGCATGACTGTGGAATTCATACGCAGATAATTATAAAACGGCATCGGAACGATAACGATCCTCGGTTTATTCTTTAACATTTGAAGGATAATGGCTTCATCCTCAAAAACATGCCCTTCGGGAAAGCGGATCTTTTCCCATAATGCGCTTTTATATAACTTAGTCCATATACAAACAGAAGGCATATCTCCGTTACTTACCAGTTCCCAGAACCTTTTATCCGTGGCCACAAACTCTTCATTGCCCGATAATACCATTTTGGACCCGCTTTCACGGATTTCTTCCATACCGCACTGACAGATGTCAGCATCATACTTTTCAAGTGTTTCCAGCATGTACTCAAACATATTTTCCGTAATGATATCATCCGAATCCACAAACGAAATATATTCACCTGTTGCATGTTCAAGCGCGATATTTCTGGCGGAAGCAGCTCCCCCATTCTCCTTATGAAATAGCTTTATACGTTCATCCTTTTTTTCCCACTCTTTTAAGAGATCGAGCGATCCGTCGGTCGAACCGTCATCCACAATGATTATCTCAAGGTTTTTATAAGTCTGACCGATAATGCTTTCCAGGCAATTATTTAAATGCTTTTCGGTATTGTATACCGGTACTATAACACTTATGATCGCATTCTTAATATCATCCATATCTACCCTCCCCAACTTCTAGAAAAAGCCTTTTTCTTTTCTTATATAACCAACTATCTTTTTAGTCCTTAACCTGTGGGGAATATATGAGAATATCCCGTTTCGCTTCATATTGTCGATCTGACGCTGCTTATCTTTTACCCTGATAAGCTCCTCATATTCGACCTTGTCTTTTTCGGTATATAAAGCGCCCTCGGGTTCTTTTACGGTAAACTTATTCGGAATTATCCAGAATCCGCTTATATTTGTAATATCCGCAAAATCATCTTTAAGCTCCGAAACTATTTCCATCCGGCGCTTCTGTATATGGCAGAGTAAAAACTCTTTCACGATAAGCTTACCGGTCTCATCCGTTTTCAGCCTGCCTTCCCCATCCACGATATACCTGAACAGATGGCCGTTATCCCATTTGAAAATGAAATCCTCTTTGGTAATATAAGATGTAAAATTTAAATGCTGCCACGAGAAATCCTGAATATAATTCTCGGTAAGCTGGTCTCTTAACACCTTAAAATACTTATCTCCCAAGAGATTCATACCCATATATTCATCAAAATAACAGGCCCAATTTGTACGAAATGCCTTTTTGTAAGAATAAGCCATATTATCCTTAAGGGCACTCTTTTTATAGATATTCCTTATTTCTTCGGTATTTTTGTAAATTGTAAGATTTCCCTGTTCGAATATCTTTGTATGATCGCTCAGCAAATCCTCGGTTAAAAACTTGCTTAAATTGCCGTATATTACATCGGTATCTATATGTCCCCAGTAATCATAATCATTAATGGCTTCGCCTATTACTGCCCACCAGACGGGTTTATAATCACAAAGTTTATACGGTGTCTTCAAACAGATCTTCATACCGATAACTTTTTCAAAAACAGACTCTGCCTCTTTTAAATTCATCGAAATATAATGAATATTGGAAATATCCCATGTCCATTCTCTGTCTGTTACGACATAATAATCAAATTCAGGATTTAAAGAAGCAGATCTTACCCACAAAGGAAACCATTCGGGAAAGTTTCCGCCCATCCAGATAGTTATAAGTGCTGTTTTGACCATTTGATCACTTTCCTCTTAATCAACCTCAGTCTTGTTCTTATAAGAAATTTAAATGTTCTAAACGGTGCGGATTTTCTCATCACCGATAAATATTTCTTACATTCACCTTCACCGTTCGCTTTATATGCCCATATTTCATAAAGCCTTTTGGCGATACCGAATTCTACCTGTTTTCTTTGGTGTTTGGTAAACTCACCGTAACATTCACGACACGCGTTGGCATAAGTAAGCTCTCCTTCGACTTTTCGGGATCCCAAACTTATCCTGACTTCTCCCACACCATCATGATAGATACTTAATATCTCAGGCACATAATCAACTTCGTAACCTGCGCGCAATAGTTTTAATAAAACAGTTGAATCCTGTTTGCACGGCAATATCGTAAAACAGCCCACGCTGAGCAATGCTTTCTTTTTTACAAGCCACTGAGATGTTGCGGCAATACAGCCGTCTTTTAAAGCCTTATACAGCGAATTGCCTCTTATTCTCTTTCTCTCGATATAAGTAATGCGGCCATAATTATCTTCATAAGCTACATCACAATAAACAAGTGCAAGTTCCGAAAACCCGGTATTAAGAAAAACATTGAGCTGCTTTTCTATTTTTGTGGGATAATAATAATCATCATCGTCGAGGAAAGCTATATAATCACCTTTAGCCGCCTCAATACCGACATTTCGTGCTCCGGAACCGCCCAGATTTTGAGGATTTTTAATATAACGGATATTATCATTATATTTATATGCATCCATCACCGATTCGGCTTTTTTTCTGTAATCGGAATCCGCAGGATTATCGTCCACAACGATAATATCGAGTTTTGTATGTGTCTGGCTGAGTATGGAATCGAGCGCTCTTTTAAGCGAATCGGAAGTTGCATAAGTGGGGATTACAACACTTACCAAAACGTCTTCGGGGTTAAAAGCCTTCTCTTCTCCCTTTTCTTCCAGCAGACCGTATTTGCTCATTAATCCTACTCTTTCATTGGCCTTTTCAAGCACTTCTTTTGTCGCTATACCTTTATTGCGACTTATCAAAGAAAATCTTAAAGCGCCAAACAATCTGTGTATCCATGCGATCGGGAGTAATATGCCATGCTTTTTGGCATATCCGTACTTTTCCTTAAGTTCAGATCTTGAAGGAAAATATCTGGCACGAAATTGAGAAAGACGACCTTTTTGCTTTGTATTGTTTCGCATAAAATAACCGGATATAAAGCCGATCGCGAAATAATGTTCAATGTTATCGCTTTTTCTGTGTCCGTAAGCCACTATTTCTTCAAAAAGCAGCTCAACATTTCCGGGTTTCATATTCTCGGGTGCTTTAATATCAGCATCGATCCCAAGATATATTTTGGCCCCTTCCATGATCGATTTATAGAACACGTCGTACTTCAAAAGCATCATAGTGCTCCAAAAGCGTTTCCAGTCAATCTCGTCAGCATACTTCCTTGAATAAAGCGCAAGATCGGTAACAAAACGTAAAGGAAGCCCTTCGGTCGCAAAATGCTTAACTACATGAAATACCTGAAAAATCAGATGTTCGGTAATGCCAAGCGTTCTGACTTTTATCCCACAGGCTTCAACTTCAATAAAAGTATCGGGATCGGTCAATTTAAGGGAATCCAAAAGTTTTGCCTGCTTTCCCTCATAGTCCTCCCAGAGGCAGTCATGAAGATCTATATGGAATGCGGCATTATTACCCGTTCCCACATAATGCGGAACGTGTTCCTTGGAAACTTCAGGTATAAGCTTATATCCAAGTTCATCAAAAACACCTTCCATTATTTTTCTGTCAGAAGGTGTCACATATATATCGGCATCCGATGAAAACCTCATAAAAGGTTCCGGATACAAAGAGGCCAGCACTATTCCTTTAAATATTACAGGTTTTGCACCTGCTTCTTCACCCTTTTTTAGTACATTATAAAGAGAACCCACAGACGCCATCTGCTTGACTGCTCTCTGGAAAGAATATTGTTTCCAGTTGTTCAAAAATGAGGCTTCTGTATCATCTTTAAAAGTCTTC
This sequence comes from Lachnospiraceae bacterium, assembly GCA_016283275.1. Lineage (GTDB taxonomy): Bacteria > Bacillota > Clostridia > Lachnospirales > Lachnospiraceae > UBA1258. The sequence continues at coordinate 50,867 of JAEEMP010000038.1, read as the reverse complement.
GGCAAAACAGCTGAAAATGACATACCGTCGAGTATGCCGAATTTCAGATAATCTCTTAACTTATACCAGTCAACATCGCCCTCAAATACCGCCTTCTCTTTTGCAATTGCAGCCTTTACCGCTGTCAATACCTGACTTGTGATTTCATCCATCTGATCTTTCCCCATAATCAAATAATCAGTTTAGCCTTTTTTCTTTAATTTGTCATAAGCCCCTTTAAGCTTATCGTAACCCTTTATTCCAAGAATCCGCTGCAGAGCCTTTATGGTCGAAAAATAAAGTTTCTTTTTCTTTGAGCTCCAGCTGGCATTCATATGATGAATGGTATAAGTATTTTCAGTGGGTTTTATATGCCAGTTACTTATATCAAACGCAGCAAAATAGTCTCTTGGATATACAACTATTTTTCCCTCTTCAAATTCTCTTAACCTCTCATCATCAAGATCTATATCGGTATTCTGACTCATAAAAGAACTGAAATGTTCATTGATCACCGACATATCGTATGAGCCGTCTTCGTTTATAAACTTTCTGTTCTCATATGTCTTAAGAAATCCACCGATCAGTTCATTTTCCGGTGTAGCTGCCATAAATGCAGTTTCAAGCGATCTGTCGCTTTCAAATCCGAGAACCAGATCCCTGCCGGGCAAAAGTTCATCAAACCGCCTTACTATCTCAATGTCCGTATCAAGATATACTCCGCCTTTTTCATACAGTCCTTTTATTCTTGCATAGTCGCTTACAAATGCGAATTTTCTGACACTGTATGCCTCCTGTACATAGATCGGAGCCTCTTCTATCTTAAAATTGTCTTCATTCCACTCGATAAATTCATAATCATCAAGTAAATTCTTCCAGCCTGCGATAAAAGCCTTAATATTACCAGGCTTCTCTCCCCTGCCAAACCAGCAATAATGTATTATTTTGGGAATCTTTCTTGATTCTTCCATTAATATAACCCCATGAAACGACCGTATTCACGCTTAAATGCCTTCTTCTTTATATTTCCTTTTACATTTGTAACGATAACGCCGTCAAGCTCGTTCTCTTTAAAACTGTTTGAAAGAGAAGCACAATCTTCACGTTTTGTCTTGCCCAGTTGAGCAACGACTATGGTTACATCAAACTTTCCTCTTATTACTTTGGCTTCAGCGGAATATGCAAAAGGGGCAGTATCTACGAGAATTACATCATACTCGGACCTCAGTTTATCGATAAGGGTATCAAATGAATTGCCGGTAAGCAGTTCAATAGTATTGTTTGCCTGAACCGGCTTAATATAATTTCCGCCATCATCTTTGGAAGTTATCTTGGCAATATCATTAACCTTGCCTTCAAGATAGTCGTTAAGTGAGTTTTTACTTTCCTCCGATACTTCTATGCCCCACTTTGGATTGGTGATCTCCGTATCAAGGTATACGGCTTTCTTGCCTGCTTCCGTAAGGAATGACAGATAATCTTTGATAACGCTTCCCTTATTTTCATCAGAGAATGTGTAGAAGCATATGGTTTTCGCATCCGGCTTGATCATTCGAAGTTCTCCGTACAGACTCTGCATGGATGCTTTATTTATCCCGGGACTTTTCTTGTTTTTCTTATCCAGAACCGCAGACAGAACATCGAGTTTGGATTCTGCTTTAACATCTTCGGAGGTTCTGACCTTATTGTCGGATAAAAACAAAAATAAAACTATGAGGAATGCCAGAAGAAAACTGCCTGCGAAACCAAATACAAGAAGTTTTTTGGTGGGCAATACGGGTACATTTGACGGTCTTTCGGCAACCTGTGCTTCATCGTATACTTCTACCGGAATCGTTCCCATTATCTCAAGGGCATAAGCAGATGTTACTGTTATCAGGTCATCCAGAATTTCTTTGCCTACCTCCGCATTTGGAAACATTACGGTAATATACATCATATTGGTATCCGTTACCATCGATCTGCTTATCTGGCCGGTAAATTCCCTGTATGTCATATTGAGGTTAAAATCGGAAATGACCTGATTAGCCACTCTTCTTGTCCTCATTATTTCATAATAATCATTCATCTGAGTTGATGCCGTTCTTGATGCACTTGAATACGCAGAAGTTGAATATAATTTTACGGTAGACGAGTACATGGGCGTATACTGGATATTACTCGTGTATATATAGCCTACGGCATAAGTCAGCACAGCACCCAAAACTCCAACTGCGATCAAAAACCACAAGCTATTAAACATAGCTTTGATCAACCCCGTAAAGTCTATCAAAATATAATCATTCTTTTCTTTAACCATGGCTCCTCCTAGGATAATTCAATTATTCCTTTACATTTATGATAAAATACTTCCGTATAACTCAACAACTTCATCCACCCATTTTGAAAGAGAATAATTCTCCCTCATAAATTCTTTTACACTATCCATATTATTAAGTTTTTCTTCTCTTAACTTCTCAGCCTTAAGTATAGCGTTTTTTAAATCTTCCGGATCATCCTTTTTAAACCAGACCCCATACTTAAGTTTAAGATGTATCTGCGCGGAAATATTGCTCAGAACAACATTACACCTTGAATACTCTGCTTCAATGACCGAATACGGAAGACCTTCCTCCCTCGAAGGTGATAAAAACATATCGACCGCATTGTAAAACGATGCAACATCACTCCGTGCTTTTATAAGCTTTATCCAATCAGGTACTTCTCCCAATATTTTCTTTACATTGGACTCCGCTTCTTCGAAATTGGTAGAAAGTGATACAAGTAAAGAATACTTTAAACCTGCTTTTCGAAGATCGGAAACAGCCTTTATGGCAAGATCTACTCCTTTTCTGTAAAAATCAAAGCCAAAGATAAGCAGAAGTTTTTCATCCTCTGACACCCCGAAATCCCTTTTATCCAATGTTTCAAATTTTTCAAGTCTTTCAAAATAGACCCCGTTGTCAATATAGCATTTCTTATTCTTCGGGTAATCCCTTATAAGACTGTCATACACAGACTTGCTGCAGGCAACCATATAACATTTCCGGTAAATGAAATGAGAAATTTTTCTCTTAATTATGTTACCGGCTTTTTTAGAATGATTATGCATATGCATAACTATCGGCAGATTTGATCGTCTGTTGGCGCAGTATATCGACAAAAACTGCGGCATTGTCAAAAAATGCGTATGTATCAGTTTTACATTGTACTCCCTTATCAGGTCTTTAATGAGTCTCACATCAGCTTTATGATCGTCGCTCAAAAACCGTACAATATCCCCTGCACTGACCATATCATCGATCCATATCTTTGCGGCCTTCTCGGCGTCTTTACAAAAAAGATATATTGTAACAGTATCTTTCTCTTTAAGCCTTTCGTCCAAAGCCGTCAATGATTCCATAAAATTACCACGATAAACCGCGGCATAATTCATTATCTGTAAAACTGCGTTTTTCATCTCACCCTTAAAAAATAATTATACTACCAAAATATCTTCAACAGGATAATCTGTTTTAACCTTCTCTTTTACCATTCCCAAAGTATTCTCATCCTTGCAGAATCCTCTGCTTACGGCACACAAAAGAATTGTATATAAAATAGTCGGCGACGGATATCTGTAAGTCACCATATTACATTGCCAAAAAGCAAAGAAAAGCCATGAGACATATAATGCAATAGCAGTTATATTAAGGTCCGTTTTCTTTAACGAAAACAGTTTTACGAGTATGGTCATAAGCCCTAAACCTATTAAAATACAACCTATTATACCTGTGGTAAAGAAGATATATACATAATACATATCCAATGAGCTTGTTCTGTCACCAAAAGCAAGAATATCTTCGTGAAAACCTGAACTGTCCACAAAGCCCATCCCCGTCCAGATATTACCAAGTTTCAAAAAAATAGGATAATTGACCGTAATATTCAGCGCTCTGTTAGACTTATCCCATATATGGGTAAACACTCCCGCCGAAGCCATGACAAAAACGAAAAATACGCCGGCCATTATCAATAAAATGGTTGTTCTTGCTTCCAGTCTTATTCTTAAAAACACAAATATAAAATATATGAACAAAAGAATGACTGTTGATATGATACCCGCCCTTTCGGCAGCACACATCAGCATCTCAAGTGCCAGAACATCTAAAAATATAAGACTTATCCACATGATACTTCTGATACGCTTATCCGGATCATGTCTGTACAATTCGAAAAAGAACAACGAAAGAACGACAACAAGATATGTTGCATTTGAAAGATATCCTGCATGGATAAATCCAAATTGCGTTTTATATCTTATATCAGCCGTAAAGGATTGGATAAGTCCCCAGACAGGATTCACAAAATCCTGTCGATGTAATGCAGCAGCTATTAACAGTTGGAGCCCGGTCACATAAAAACTGAGTGTAATAAACAGTTTAAAAATTCCGTTTTGCGACACATAAAGGTATGTGGCAAGAACCATCAAAAGATACCATATCATCTGCGTAACATTAACCGAAATATTCTCTGCCGCTATATGCGCACCCTCTGTAGTATTAAATACATATCCAAAGAACACGGCATGTATAAAAAACAAACTCCAGCTACATATCGCAAGCCAAGATCCGCGTCTTATCCTGTTGCCGGTCATCCAAAGCACAAGTACAAGCGCAACGTAGGCATATTTCGTCTTTCGAAATACGATAGCAAACGGCAGCGCCTCTATCTGGTTAAGAAGAAGCGTTAACATCGTAAAAAAGTATGCAATTGAAAATATTAAATGCTTTTTATTTACTGCTACCTTCAAATCTTTCTCCGATCAATACAACAACATTATATCCAACTCACGTATAAATCTGCCCCATTGTCCTGGCGAAAGTTTTTTTTCGTCCTCATCTCTTCTAATGCTCACGCAGAATGTAGCTGTTTGAGGACTTAAGGCAATGATCTCACCATTGATATAATCATCCGATTTCAAAAAAGCACCCGATGGATCATATTCAAATACAGAAAATGTAAAACCTTCAGAAAGCTTTACTATATACTTTTCATTCCTTGCCACTATGTATTCTTTAAGTCTCAGCCGCCTTCTGTGATCTATCTTTTCTCCCGTATATTCATCAAAATCCCCTGATTCCCACGGATCCATGCTGTTTAAGACCATAGCGGAAAGATCATCCGGAATGTTTGAGGCGGATATACCCGATACATCATAAGTCTCATGCGCCTTTGCTGCATATGTTCCCGTTTTATCGGCTCTGTGAAAAAAGAATATCCCAACAAGCAGCAAAAGAAGCAAAAGCGATGTAACAGAGGCAAACAATACGATATTCGGTTTTTTGTTAACACCGTCATTTGTCATATCCGGAAATGCCTCCGATCGTACTTTTCAGGATATCAACCGCATCATTTGGCTCGATATCGTTTCCGCTTGTATCATAACCCAGATAATTTTTGTTCCCGGGGAAAGGATTTTTATTTGAATAATCAATATTCATATCCTTATCAACGACCAGATACATGCACGCATCTCCCGGTGCATCTTCCGAATAAAGAAGATTATCATTAAAATATGCCTTGGGACCGGACTTCGTGTACAGGATTAATAATCGGCTCGTATTCCAGCATACATTATTATTCATTACGAGTCCTTCCGGATTCTTGGACGAATAATTACATATACATGATATGCCTGTGTAATTGCCGGATCCTCTGTATGATAAGTATACATCCGGTTTATCACTTGTCCCGTTTTCTTCTGTCCCGGAAACCGACAGGTCTTCCGGATTCTTTGGATCTTTGGAGTCCTTAGGCTTTTTTGTATCCTTCACAGGCTCTTCAACCGGTTCGGGAACAGTGTTACGTAACAATCCGCCCAACTCATCGGCATAAAGTTTTTCATCGGGATCGGTAATATCACACATATTACTCAAAATATTACCCGAATAGACAATATTTACATGTCCTTTTTCGGCAAGAGCATCTCCTATCGTATCAATGCCTACATAGGAGCGCGTTCCGATATTGTTCCTGACTGTAAGATTGCTGTCTTCTTCCGAAGTTGAAACTACCTGATCCACAAAACAACCGTTAAATATCCATGACACAAAATTGTATTCGACCATAACATCTTTTGCCTGGCCTACAACCTGAATGGCATTTCCGGTCCTGGAGGTCGGACTGCCCGCCAGAGTACCTCCGATATCATGAAAATAGCAGGAAGCAATAGTGACCTCCGTACAGTTTTCTATCGTACAGCCGCTCGTACCGGCACCTTTTATTTCCCATCCTTTTAAAACAGTATTCTTGATCCCGCTCATAAATACAGCATTTGTAAAATCTGCGTATTTGATATTCTTCTTATTCGGATCCGTTTTGGAATAAAGGTACAGCGTTGAAGACATCCAGTCCACAGCCCAACTTTCACATGCATCCTCTTCAAGATACTTTGCGTAATCCGGCGCTTCGTTCCCGATTATATTTAGAAGCAGTCTGTTCCAGTTAACCTTACCGTCTATAAGAAGCTGCCCTATGTTGCAATCCGAAAACCGAACACTCTGTTCCTCATCGTCAGATGAATGTCGGACCTTGAATATCTTCGAGAGATCTGCCTTCCAAACATGGGCATATTCGGCTTCTTCGGTAAATTTCACGTCTAATGGCTTATAATAATCAAGCACAGGCCTCGGACCGCTTCCGTAAGTTGCGTAAACACACTTGTTCCCCGCCGAAAAAGACTGGTCCATTTCAAAAGAATCACCGCATTTTAAGAGTATCGTAACATTTGAAACGCCCGAAAATCCGGTCAATGTTCTTTTCGGCGCTTCCGGTGACAAGCCAAGATTTTCATCATCGCCCTCACTTGATGAAACGTAATATACCATTGAATTCCTTTTCAGTTCTTTTTGAGTAACCGAATATATCTCGTTGGTGATCTGGGTCTGCCACAGTTTATCCGCCAGAGAGTCATCTTCGTCCAAAAAAGCCTTCGTAAGATCATTCGCGGAAAACGACCCGGCGGCGGTCGTAATGAAAGAATTGCCTTCTGTATCCTGATCATTATGCGAGACCGGCTTATAGCCGTCTTTCGGCATCCATGCGGAATAATCCTTTGTATCACCGCATGCGCACAGTAATGTCGATATCAATATGAAAGATGTGATAGTAAAAATCTTTTTTTTCATTTAGGTCTCCGATCGTTATATGCGATCATTCTCTATTATTTTGAACAATGTGCTTTTAGAGCCTTGTCATATATGTTCATTAATTTTTCGTAATGATATCCGGAAGTGTAACGCTCGTTAAACATTTCTTCGGATCTTTTGCAAAGCATTGCATATTCTTCACTTCCCGGCTCCGGGAAATTTAACAATATATCCTTAAGTTCATCTATATTCCCTTTGGCAAAAGAATAACCGTTTCCGTCTATAAGTTCCGGTATCCCTCCTATATCCGAACCTATTATGGGCCTGGAAAGCTGAAGAGATTCTATGGCTGAATACGGACCGTTTTCATACCATTCCGACGGAAGGATCACCGCTTTGGCATTGCCCACTATATCCGTAAGCTCCTGCCCGCTCTTAAAGCCCAGGAGTTTAACGTTATCGACCTTATCAGCCTTTATAAAATCCTCTATCTCTTCCCTGCAGGGTCCCGAACCGACTATATATAACGATCTGTCCGTATCCTTTACAGCCTTTACAAGCGTCATTATTCCTTTTTCACGTGACAATCTTCCAAAGTAAAGGAAATACTTCTCACTGTCATCTGTCTTGTTGACCGAAGGCTTTTCTTTATCGAGAAAATTGGGAATATGCGTAACTCTTTCGGGGTTTACGCCAAAATTGATAAATTTATCTCTGTAAAAATTACTCGGAGTTATTATCTCGTCTATGGCATCATAGCTTTTCCGCCATTTATGAAAATAGCCTTCGATAACATTAATAAGACTCTTCGCCGAAGAATCTTTTACACATTTATTCTTTAAGCAGTTTATATACTTTCCGCCTTTACACTTCTCGCATATCTCGCCGTGTGTCATCATCACATAATTAAGACACAGCATCTTAAGGTCATGAGCGGTATAAACTGTCGGAAGATCGTATTTCTTACATATATCAAGTATGGAAGGCGACAACTGATGCTGAAATATATTAAGATGCACCAGATCCGGACTTGTATCCTTTACAAGCCTTTCGAATTTCTTTTTGGCCTCTTTTGAATAAATGATATTGCGGGCAGCCTTAAGTTGGGCCGACTTACTCATTTTCCCGTTATAGTCAACGCCTTCCACAAAATAATCGGAATAATCGGACTCAAGATTTTTATCATCTTTCATGGAAAAATCGATAACCTCGTGTCCTTTCGACTCAAGCAGACGTTTTAATGCAAAATAATAAGTCTCACTTCCGCCCTTTATATAAAAAAACTTATTTGCCATTAAAATTTTCATTGTTTTAAAAATACCTCTTCGTATCTGTCAACAATGTGATCCCAGCTGTAGGCGGTTTCTATCCTTGACTTTGCCTTTAAGCCGAGCGCCTCTATCTCGCCGGCCTCAAGCGAATCGGCTTTATGGATAAGAGATGAAAGAGAACCCTGTTCCTTGTCCCAATAAAGGGCAGCTTCTTCGCCAACTTCCCTGTTGAACCCCACATTTAAAAGAAGGTTCAATTTCGTGCTTCCGAGCGCTTCCAAAAGCGACGGGTTTGTACCTCCGACTTCGTGTCCGTGAAAATACCCGTAAGCATTTTCCCTTATCTTTTTAAGAAGTTCCGTATCATACACCGTTCCGACAAACTTGATACGTTTATCTTGGTCAAAATGAGTGCTCTCAAGAAGCGCCTCATAAAATTTGTTCTTTTCAACATTGGTCACGAGTACAAAATCCTTCTTTGAATCCGATCTCATATACTCTTTTACCATTGTCTCGTAATTATTCTCGGGTACGAATCTGCCTACCACAAGATAATATTCATGCGGCCTGACCCCTTTTTCCTCATACCATTTCAATAGTTTCTCATCATCATCGGAAAGCGTCGACTTAGATGTCTCGGCACCGTATGCTATAAATGTGGTATTGGGATCGTATGAAGGATATTCTTCCCTGATGTATCTCTCGATATTGATGCTGTCGCAGATAATAAGATCAGCATGCTTTACCATCATCTTTTCGGAAGCCTTCCAGTATCTTCTGACCGGTTTTGCCCACTTTGCTCTTTTCCATTCATGGCCGTCCGGATTTATATATACCCTGCCACCGAGTTTATGGATCTTTTTAACCATGCCGCGCATAAACGGTCCTATACGACAGGCAAGTATATATACAATAGGCGCCTTTATTTTATTGGCTTTTATGTATGCGATACATTCCCTGATCGCATCAACATCGTAAAAAATTGCTTTCGCGGGGCCGATATTTTTGCGAAGAACATTAAAGCATCTTGCACCGTTGTACTCAAAAGTCTTTTCCTCAGGCACTGAATCAACCGCACAGGCCACGTGATATTTTATGGCATCCGACTTTTGAAAAAGCGTAAGCCTGTCCACAAATGATTCATATCCTCCGTAAGCTGCGGGTATACCTTTGGACCCCACTATAAAAACATGTTGTATGCGCTCCATTTCCCTTTTTCCTGTCCTTGATTTTTGTGTATAAATCAATATTTAATTCTATCATATTGATAAATATGTGTCAAAAAAACACAGCATTTTAAACACTTTTCGGATCATCGATCAACAGACTTTTAATATCTTCCAATCTGCTCTCATACATATCATCTTTTTTGTAGTAATTTTCAATATTCCGGCAATATTCCGATCGTTTATCCTTATCCGTCAGCATGGTAATTATTGCGGCTTTGATCGATTCTTTGGAATTATCCGCAACAATTCCGAATCTATTATCAAATACTTCTTTTAATACCGCACAATTTACGGCAACGACGGGCTTTCCGAGAATAAGCGCCTCCTGAATGGCAAGGCCGTAGCTCTCACTGTTCGACGTGCTTAAATAAAAAACCGAGTTAAGTATATACGGATATGGATTATCTTTATAACCCGGCAATTTTACACACTTTACATCAAGATCTTTTATTTGCTTAAGCAGCTTTTCTTTGTGTCCTCCGTCTCCTACTATGATCATTTCAAAACGGTAGTCTTTTTCAAGTTCATGACATACATCGATCAATATGCCCAGATTTTTGTCGGGAGCCAGCCTTCCGACGGTAACAATGGAGGGCCTGTCCTTGGCAAAAGCATAGTCGCACTCTTTATGGGACTGCTCAATAATGCTCTTTACATTTATCGGATTATATCTGACACAAAGATTCTTTGAATCCCCTATGGTCCTGATCACCGAATCCTTTACGGTTTCGGAAACGCAGATCACTTTATCGTATTTTTTTAAGCAGGCGAGTTCTTTCTCCGTCGATTTAAATATCATTTCAGTCCAATGATAATAACCTAGATCGTAATGGATCCAGGCGTATTTCGCCTTTGAACGAATATGCGATACATATCGTGTCACGGATCCCTCTCTGAAGGCAACAAAAACATCGGGACAAGCTATCCATGACCATACCAAAAGAGCGCTTTTTATCCCTTTTTTAACAACGGAACTTATCTTTCGTAAAAACGGATGCTTTTCGGATAAATGAAATAACGGATCAACGTTAAGATATTTTACAGAGTGAGGATAATGTTCGTAAAAGACTTTAAGTGTACATTTTTCTCCCCATACGATAACTTTTTCAAAATCTGCAAGATAACTGACAACCTCGTTTAAAACGCGTTCGCAGCCTCCGCCGTATACGTAATCGCAATAAATGAATATTTCTTTTATGCGTTTACCTTGTTTTTCTTTCATAGTTTTTTGCATACAAATACCTGAATCCGAAAAATTTAGATATCAATATTATATAAAAATATTCAGATAATTGCAAAAATATGATCGCATGAAAAAAAGGGCGCTTTAAGCACCCTTTTTAATTTCATCTGTGTGCAATCGATAATTACTTCGATACGCTGTCCGTCATGGGAACGGGCGCATCCTCCACTGTCGTAATTTCGAAAACCTGCTGTACATCCGCCTTCTGTGTAGATAAATCCGCCGGACCAGCACCGGACATTGCAATACATAATGCCACACCAACTGCTATAAAGCAACATAGCACACACATGTAGAGCCATACAAATAATTTGCTTTTCGTCTTCTTCATCTAAGTGTACTCCCGTTCTTCTCGATACGTCTTAGAGATTTATCGCATTCCCCTGTATTCCCTCTACACACTATATATCGTACACATAGGTCGAAAACTTAACAAGAAATTGTAACAATATTGTTAGAAATTAGGAATTATTAACAACAAATTAAAAAAATCAAAAAGCCCCCTTCTCCTTTGCAAAAACCTGAAATACCGTCTTGAACAATATCTTTATATCAAGCCACAATGACCAATTATCAATATATTCGGTATCAAGCGCAACTACCCGGTCAAAATCCGTGATGGTACTTCGCCCGCTCACCTGCCACATTCCCGTAATGCCGGGACGGATCGAAAGACGTCTCCAGTGTTTGGTCTGATATCTTGTAACTTCGTCAAGTGTCGGCGGTCTTGTGCCCACAAGGCTCATCTGTCCGATAAGAACATTGAAGAACTGCGGAAGTTCATCTATCGAAGTCTTTCTGATAAACTTGCCTACTTTTGTAATACGGGGATCGTCCTTTATCTTGAACATAAGGCCGTCCTGTACCTGATTCTTGGACTGAAGATCGGCCTTTAACTGTTCTGCGTTGCTGACCATGCTCCTAAACTTAAACATATAGAACATTCTTCCGTATCTTCCCACACGCTTCTGTTTAAATATGACCGGACCCTTTGATTCAAGTTTTATCGCGATCGCAGTGATAAGCATGATAGGGGATGAAAGGATGATCCCGATAATGCTCATTACTATGTCAAAGAATCGTTTTAACGCACGTGAATAAACATCAAGGACCACTCTGTGATATGTGATCATCGGATAAGTACCGATACTGCATACGAAATTCTGAACATTACCCATTTTGTATGGATGATGGAGCATTCTTACCGTTACTCCAAGTGTCATACAGAGACCTATGGCATCGGTAAAATCTATCGGATGCTCCCTGTGCTGCATAAAGAATACCTGGTCTATGGCGTGATCATGAACAATCTGCTCAAGATCCGACATTTTTCCGAGATATTCCGTCTTATCGTCGGCATTTTCAGGTTCTTCGCCTTCCATTACATAGCCTTTTAAAACTATGCTCATGTTGTTACGCGAAAGAAAATGCTTGACCCGTTCATAGCGCTGTTCACTGCCCACAAATACGGAATTTCTTGCAAAAAGGCCGACTTCTCTGGAAATTCTCCTTGTTATGAAGGCGCTGAGCAGCATCAATATATAATCCGAAATCAGGAAAATGATAATGAATCTGACGGGTACCACATTGGAAGCGCTTCCCACATAAAAAGCAACGACGCACATAAGTACAGCCGTAAAGATAAAAGAACGCGTAATAAACCTTATGATCCTGTCGGTATAAAAGAACAGAGTTGTAGAGTAGATGTTCTTATTCTGATTTGCAGCTATATAGACAATGATAAAACACGCACAAAGCGTGAGCTGATACGGATTAAACAGCCCACGTCCGCCGTTGTATATCAAAGCAGATATGACATAAGCCAAAAGACCGTAAAGCACATCAAAAACCATGTACAACAGGTTCGTATTGGCGTGCCTATTCGATTTTCCCATTTTTTCCCCTAAAGAAATTTATTGCATTTTTTATCACTCGGATTTAAAAATCATAACAAAGAATCTTATGCAAATCAATAGATTTACATAAAATTCTTTGGAAAAATCGGTGTTTTTGATAAAATTTATACTATGGAATAACCGAAGCCGTTACAGAGCGCATCGATCGGCATACGCTCCTTACACATAGGGCAATCCGCAGGATTGTAGCTTCTGTAATCGGGAAGATCGTTGGTGGAATAAAGTGAGTTGATCGGGATTCCCATTACCTTTGTGGCTGCAGAGAATATCGAGGAAATACCCATAACGGTACCGCCGTAATAATCAACCGACTTGATCGCACCCATCAAAGATGTACCTGTAGTCGCTGTGGCAAGAAGGATCAGAACCCTCTTCCCTTTGACCATATGCTTGGTGTTTTCACGGAACACTATCTGTCCGTATGCATCCTGCTCGGCGGATGCTATATATATCGTTTTATGCGAATTCATGGATACTATGCCGGCTTTTGTAAGCTTGTTGGCAAGATATGCACCCACAACTTCCATATTATCAAGACAAAGAACCGTATCCACGATCTCTGTCGAGATATACATTTCGGCAAGTTCTTCGCCGGTAGCTCTCGCCTCACGCTGTCTGGACTTCATATCCGTTAAGTCCATATAGTAATTAACATGTGAATTCGGGGTTACAAAATGCCCCGGTATATAACGGAGCACAACATCCTTATTTTTATAGTAGTCAATTTTCTTGTAATCCTGCATTCCTTATCCCTCCTGTTTTGATGTTACAATTTTACCACAAATTGCATCGAAAGAAAAGAATATTCGCACAATTTCGCAAATATTAATAAAAAGCAGTCAAATACTCATGGGTTTGTGATAGAATATCATATAGTTTTAAGGTCAAAGGAGAATTTTATCATGAAAAAAACGCTGATGTTCATCGGGCTTTTAAGCCTTATGTGTTCTTTGACGGGATGCGTAAAGGTACCCGAGAGTATCGAAACCGTAAAACCCGATATTCCCGTTACGGATCCGGCCCAAGTTCCCGAACCCGATCCGGGGGAAGACGATATAATCATTCTGGACGGTCCCGGTTCTTATTACATAAACCCTGTATACGATCAGCTTTGCATTGATTTTAAATGCGAAGACGCAGACGGTTTATGCGAATGGTTTACCTTCTATCATATGAACGATACTCTTTACATGGAATATATGTCGGACGCCAATGCGTACTGGGCAGGTGAATTTATACCGGACAATCCTTCAGAGCTTAATGATCAGCCCGAACACGGTTTTACGATCAAAGGAAAGACCTTAAGATTTTCAAGTTTTTCAAATTTCGGAGAATACTGGGACGAACCCGGCATCACCGAAATAACACTGTCGGATTTCTTTAACTTTCCCGACACGGTCCTTACGATCGCGATCGATGGCGAAAAAGTTTTTGAAGGCGAAACCGATCTTACCCGTTTCGGTATTCACAGCGATCATGACACTTTAAAAGAATACATTTATTCTGACGGTATATATAACAGTGACATTATCCCCGAATATGCGGGAAACGGAATGTATTTTTCCGACGTGACCGACAAAAACGGCAAGCCTGTGCATCTTGAATTTACTTTCTGTGACAACGGATATGCACAACTTTACAGGAAAACCGAAGGCGAACCCGTCGAAATATATGTCGGGGCTTACGGAGTAAATGTCGAATCCGAAAATTCCATCCGTGTATTATCCGAACGTGTGGGCCATGCGGGAATGCCGTTTGAGATCATGCTTTATATCGAAACTGACGACAACGGTACCTTAAGCGTTAACTCCGCCGAAGATTCCGACACCGATTTTCTGCATGACATCGATTGCCCCGTTATATTCCGTTAACGGCCGATCCTATACCCTGCTTTCACAAAAAAAGATGCAAACCTTTACAGGTTTGCATCTATCTTACTAATCAGATCATCTTTTACAAACGGCTTCGTGACGTGAGCATTCATGCCGGCTTCTTTTGTGGCCTGAATATCGGATTCGAAAGCATTGGCCGTCATAGCCACTATCGGTATCTTTGAAATAACCGGATCTTCAAGCGCTCTTATCTTGCGCGTGGCTTCAAGACCGTTCATTACAGGCATCTCAATATCCATAAGAACGAGGTCGATATCTCCGGGCTTTGAATTCTTTATGATCTCAACGGCATCAATACCGCTCGAGGTTTCTTTTACGGTAAAACCGAACTTTTTAAGCACAAGAGTCGCAAGAGTACGGTTTACATTTGTATCGTCGACCAAAAGGATCGTCTTTCCGTCATATCTCTTATCAAGAGCAGCCGACTTCCCTATTGTTTTCTCGACCGATACGCCGTCCTCTTTACATAATTCCAAAGGAAGCACAACGGTAAACTCACTTCCTTTACCAAGCTCGGTCTCAAGACTTATCGTTCCCTGCATTAAGTTTACGATATTCTTTACGATCAGCATTCCAAGCCCCGTTCCCTGGGTCTCGCGAACAGCATCGTTTTCTTCTCTCGAAAATGCTTCCCAGATCTTTTCCTTAAACTCGTTAGACATGCCTATACCGGTGTCTTTAACCTTTATCTCATACAAAGGCTTGTCTTTGTCCGATATCTTCTTTGCGGTAAAAGAAACCTTTCCGCCCTTAGGAGTAAACTTGTATGCATTCGAAAGAAGATTTAAAACTATCTGCCTGAACCTTAACTTGTCGCAGTATACGTTATCGTCACCGACTCCGTCTATATCGACTTCAAATTCAAGACCCTTGTCGATAACGCTATCCTTTATCATTTCCGCACAGTCACGGCAAAGTTTTTTAAGATTTGAAGGAACCGGAGTGATATCCATCTTTCCGCTTTCGATACGGCTCATATCGAGGATATCGTTGATAAGGCTCAAAAGATGGTCGCTGGCGGATATTATCTTCTCGACATAATCCTTTACATGCTCTTTATCATCGATCTCCTCAAGTGCAAGCTTTGAAAATCCGGTGATGGCACTCATCGGAGTACGTATGTCATGGGACATATTGGAAAAGAACGCCGTCTTTGCGGAATTGGCGCGGTTGGCTTCGTCAACGGCTTTTATAAGCATCTCCTGACGGGCTTCAAGTTCCTGCTTCTGTACCGCTATAAGGCGGTCGGCATCCATCTTTTTGGCTCTTAAGTCGTCAATTATCGAACATGTGATAAGAAGCATCGATACATCGTTGTCCACACGCTCTACCACCTGGAAATTGACTCTTATCCAGCGGTCGATACTGTCATCCTTATAATTAAACTCTCTTCTGTCGCAATCGGTAAAGAGAACTTTCTGAACATGATCGATATCCAGAAGCTTCTCTGCATACGAACCGCTGTATACCACAAGTTTGGGTACTATAAGATCGGCTATATCGATATAAGTCTTTCCCGATCTTTCAATATCAAAAAGATCATCCTGCTTAATGACCTTAAGATCTTTCTTGTACAGATCCGCAAGATAAATACAGGTATATTCTTCCGCGAGCGTTTCTATGATATTATTGTCAAGCTTTATCTGCTTAAGCTCGGTCTCGGAAATAAGAGTAGCGGAACCGAACGCCTTTACCGGCTTTCCGTTTTCATCAAACTCTGTCGTGTACTTTACTCTGAACGGAACACGGCCCACGGTAAGCGGAATGTCAGCCTCGATCTCCGGGATACCTGCATCGACCTTACGCATCATCTCACGATACATATCCGCATAGTCGGGAGGAAAGATCCCCATCTCGATCGCAGGCTCGGGATAATTTCTTACGAGTGCGGGAAGACCCAGATCGCGCATGCACCTGTAGCAGGGGCGCATCTCCTTGGTGGCGATAGTATATTCCCAGTTGTATATATTGATCTGTTCGCTCGCAAGCTTATATCTTCTCTCACTGTCGGTCAGAGCCTCAAGAGTGCGCTGCTCGGGAGTGATGTTTCTTATCGTCTCATATACGACAGCCAATCCGTTACTGCTTTCCACAAAAACAAAACGGCTTTTGATATATATCATATCCGCTCCGCAGCAATTGGACATAAGCTTTCGCCATGTTTCACAGGTCGTATCTTTTCCGGTCAGCACACATCTGTGAAGCGCACTTAAATACACCGCCTTATCGGCATCGCCAAAAGCGTCAAGCGGATCCGCATTTAAGTAGTCCTCTTCGGCAATATTCATACCCAGTTCGGGAAGATATTTATCATTGACTTTAAGATTTTTAACGGTTTCACCGTCATATTGAAGAATGATCGCAGGTCCTGCGAACCTGTTAAAGATAATTTCATCGTACGTCATTTAAAAGCTCCTTATGACCCCACATGAAAAACTATATCATGCCATAGGCTTCAAGTGCAATCAGTTATTTTCATTCATCGTCACGAAAACTTTCCAATGCCGTATTTATCATCTTTTCATCGTGCCTGTAAAAAAGAAGCGTTACGAACCAGACAGCAAAATATATACATACATAGATCAAACTCGTATATACAAAGTATTGAAAAGTCGTATACCATTTAAAGAAGTACCCGGCCCCCATTACAATGGCATATACCAAAAGAAAATGAAGTATCAGGAACCATTTGGAATTGGATCCGTCCGTTTCCCTCTCTTTCAGGATCAAAAGTGACGGAAGACTTGAAAGAACGCTTACGATCACGATCGAGATCGGTATGAACCAATCCAGATAAAAAGGCTCACCGTTTAAAAATTCGATGAATTCCTCGATACTTATTCCTACCAGTATTAAAAAAGCGATAAGACTGCTTTGTTCGATCAAAACCTTTACTGTACTTTTCATAATCCGAGCCTCTTTTTAAGATCTTTTACATACGATCTTGATATCACAACCTGTTCCCCGTTAAGAAGAGCCGCATTCATGCGCGCATTCTCCGCGGTCTTAACACTTTTGATCTTTTTGATGTTGAGTACCATTGACTTTGAAACCCTTACAAACCTGAAATCAAGTATAGCCTCAAGTTCATAAAGTTTCTGTTTGAGTTCGTAGCAGCTGTCTTTTGTGTATACAAAGCATTTTTCATCAACCGCTTCTGCATAATAGACAGCAGGTTCTTTTATAAGGAACTTATCTCCGTCTCTGTATCCCACAAGCGTTCTTTCACCGTTTTCAAGAAGTGAGACCGCCGCACTTATATTGTCATCGATATTGACCGCATTTATAACGGCATTCTCCTGTGAACCTTCCGGAATCTTATTGACGGTAACTTTCATCTTTGTCCTTTACTTTCTTTTGTATACTTTGGGATAAATCACGCCTATCGCGATAACCGCAAGAAGCGTCACACCCAATATATAATAACATGTCCCTGCTTCAGACAAAAGATTTCCCATAAATTTAAATTTGAAGTCAAATGCATCTTCCACTGTCTGTTTAAACAATCCGCCGTCAAGTCCGTTAAGCGAATTGTCGATGTTTGAAAGAACGCCCGATAAAATATTTCTTCTCAAAAGTATCGTAACTGCGGTCGCAGGGAAAAGAAAACAGAAGTTTTGAACACCCTTCGAAAAATCCGAAAGCGGAATGAATGCTCCGATAATAAAGCCTGCTGCCGCCGAGATTATGCCCATGAAAGCACCGACACTTGCGTTTGTCTTAAAGAACATTACCACTATCATAAAGATCGCCGTTGAGGAAAGTGATCCCAAAAGTGCTGTAAGATAGAGCATTGCAATGACCTTTCCCGTTAAATACATCTCCCCGCTAAGTGATAAAGCAGTAAGACCCACCGTTAAGATGACCGTGCTCATGATAAATGCGCACGCTGCGGCTCCCGCAAAGTAGCTTAAAATGATCTCGACACGGCTTAAGGGTGTGGACAGTATATCGTAATCGACCTTACGCTCCCTGTCGTTTACTATCGTTATAAGGCAGTTATAAGGAACCGTTATAAGCGATGATCCGAGGATGCCCGCAAGCAGAAAACCGTTTGCGAGGCTGTCGATATCGCCGGCCTTTATAAAATCCTTTATCGGTGCTGCCGCGTTGTTTAAACCGTTTACGAATGTTCCTTTAAGGAAAAGAACATAAAGCAGAAAAACTATGATAGGTGTGATCATTGAAAAGATGATCGAACTTTTGTCTTTGAAATATATTAAAATGTTTCTTCTTGTAAATCCCATAAATTTATTCATAATTAAGTTCCTTTCCCGTAAGATTTAAAAATACGTCGTCCATTGTGCCTTTTATTATCTCGAAATTTGTGATCCTTTCACGGTTCTTATATAAGAACTCGGTTATGTCTCCCGCAAAAGATACATTGTAATGATCTTTTTCGTAATCAACCTTTTCGGAGAATCCGTTAAGTCTTAATAAAGTCCTGGATTCCTGAACATCCCCGGTGTACCAGACCAGCCTGTTGCTTGTATACTTACTCTTAAGCTCGTTCGGAGTTCCTTTTGCTATCAGTTTGCCGTGATCTATGATTATTACATTGTCTGCGTCTCTTGTCTCCTCCATATAATGAGTCGTTAAAAAGATCGTAAGGCCCGCTTCTTTTCTGAGATAATCTATATAGTCCCATACAAGCTTTCTGGACATCGGATCGAGTCCCGTTGTGGGCTCATCCAGAAAAAGAAGCCTGGGCTTATTTATCAGCGCCCTTACTATGTCGACTCTTCGCCTCTGTCCGCCCGACAGCTTTTCGTATCTTCTGTTCATGATCTCGTCAAGCCCGAGTGCTCCGCCCAACTCCGAAAGTCTTTTGGTTATTTCCGACTTTGTGTATCCGTAATATGAACCTCTTGTGTATAAGTTTTCTTTTACCGTAAGCTTTGCATCAAGAACCGAATTCTGAAAAACGATCCCGATATTCTCTCTTATCTTTGCATCATCGACACCCAGCTTAGCTCCCAATACTTCTACATCTCCTGCGGTCTTTTCAAGTATCGTGCTTAAGATGTTGATCGTTGTGGACTTTCCCGCTCCGTTCTCGCCCAGGTACGCGAAGCATTCTCCTTCATCGACCTCAAACGATATTCCGTTAAGTGCGGTCGTCTCTTTGTACTTTTTGTGTAAGTTGTTTACTTCAATGGCTTTCACTTTTTTATCTCCTTTATCTTAAAATCGATCCAGCGTTTTTTTGTTTTGTTCCTCTTCTGTGATCTCACCATAAAACATAAAAAAAGCCCGGGCAATACCTGCCCGGGTGAGTTGCAAATTCCAAAGGATGAAATGCAAATTTTTCTGTTTTTTAATGATCAGAAAGCCATATCGATAAATTTCTTGGCATACTCTTCCCAGAAGTTCATATCATGAATGCCGGGGCCCTCAAGATAAACATGCTTTACATTTTCCTTATCGAGGAACTCATGAAACTCACGGCTTGCATGGATAAGCGAATCCTCGGTACCGCATGCCATGTAGATATCGGGAAGTTTTGTGCCTGCTTCTTTTAACTTCTTTACAAGCACTTCGGGATTGGTGTCACGTTCGAGAACAGTGTTCAGATCTCCGAAACACTCATGATAATATGCATAATTGGCAACGGGATTTTCGGTCTCTTCCGTCATCCCCTGAAGTCCTTTGACTATATTGGCGCTTGAAAGTGCAAATACCTTACTGAATCTGTCCGGATGGGCAAGGCCGAAATGAAGC
This sequence comes from Lachnospiraceae bacterium, assembly GCA_016283275.1. Taxonomy (GTDB): domain Bacteria; phylum Bacillota; class Clostridia; order Lachnospirales; family Lachnospiraceae; genus UBA1258. The sequence continues at coordinate 30,507 of JAEEMP010000038.1, read as the reverse complement.
GCTCCGAAACCACCCATAGAAAAGCCCATAACGGAAGTATCTTCGGCCGTGAGCGCCAAATTAAATGTTTTTCTTACGTAATCCATAAGTTCGATCGCCACAAAGGTATCATACATATGCCCTGTCGATAAACCGTCAAGCCAGAAGCCGTTCTCGCCGTTAGGGATCACAAGTGCGATATCATGCTCCTCAAGTACCCACTCCGGTATCCAGTTAAACGCATCTCCCGTATAACCGTGCAACAAAAACATTGTCTTTATCGGCTTTTCTTCTTTGACCGGTGTGCCCGGCATGGGCGGACGCTTGTCGTTTGGAATATACATGAGAAAAGAGATCGTTCTTTTAAGCGTATCCGAATACATTCTTATGTTAAAATTTGCCATCTTATAACCCTCCGTTTTATTGTTCTTTATAATTTTTCCCGTGCTTTCCTTCCGGATTTACAAAAACACTTCTCATTACGAGCCCGAGACCTCCGAAGAAAAGAACGAAGATCACTATCGTTGAAAAAAGCGTCGTGGAAAGCCAGTACATCCTTAAGTTGGCAATCACATTGGCAAATATGAGCAACAGACTTACAAGGCAGCATACCTTTGATGCCGTGTTGTATTTATAGAAAAGAAAAATAACGCTTGCGATAAGCGGCACAAAAATAAGTCCGTCCATACGTCTTCCGAAAAGTGAAAAGCGGAACAGCACAGAGGTGTCCACCTGCACATTGTGCATAAAGAAGTAGCCTCCGACTATCGCCATCAAAAGACCCACAAAAAATACCACAGAATCATTTGCCTTGTTTTTAAACATCCTATCCTCCTTTAGTTTCCGAGCAGTCCCTCAAGACCCTGCTCTTTAAATACCTTCCTGTAATAAGTCACCTCATCGCTTATTATCTCGTCGATCACTCTCATCCCCAAAAGTTCTACGGGAGCCTTATCATCGGTCATAAGGTAATCGCCCGGGATATACTTCTCAAGACCGGCTCTGATACGGTTCATCGATGCGATAAGTTCCTCATCGTCTTCAATTATAACATTTTCATCGAACCTTAAAAGCATATCCGGATCATTCGACGCAAACAGTTCCCTGTTCGTGGACCAGGTTACGTCTACGGTATATATTTCATCAAAAACATGCGATATCGTGTCGGCAAGATATTGATTTATATTACCTTCAGAACTGCCACGCATATTCATATTTACGACCATTACGCCGTTTTCGTTTAAGTGTTCTTTTACAAGGGTAAAGAACTCGACCGAAGACATCTGAAAAGGTATCGTTATATCCTGATATGCGTCCACCATGATAACGTCGTAAGTCTTGTCTGTCGCATTCAAATATGCTCTTCCGTCATATTCCGTAACGGGAACGTCCGCGGGAAGATCAAAGTATTTTACGGCAAGGTCGGTGATCTTTCCGTCGATCTCGACACCCTCGATGTTTACATGATCAAAATATCTCTTGCACTGGGTTGCGTATGTGCCCGTGCCGTTACCCAGTATCAAGATATCTATCGTGTCCTTTTCATTGATACCCGCCATATAGGGTGCAGCCATGGCGTAGTCGTAATACATGCCGGTCAGTCCTTTTTCTTTCATATACACGGACTGAACACCGAAAAGAACATTGGTGGAAAGGACCACCTCTCTTGAATCCTCATAAACCTGTAAGTAGTTATATACGGACTCACCCTCGTATGTTAAGTCGTTTTGCCAGAACGCAAAGCTTGAATTGTGGCCAAAAAGACAACATACAAGGAACAATATTACAGATACCGGAACCTTTTTGGCCTCTTTAAAATTTATTTTGGACGTAACAAAATATATGATCGCAAGAATAAGCAATATCCCCGCAAAGATCAAAAACGTGATAGAAGTACCGACTGCCGGGATGCTTATGAATGTAGGAACAAAAGTACCTATGATACTGCCTATCGTGTTGGATGCATTAAGTTTACCCACAACACTTCCCGAATCATCAAGGCTGTCCACCGTTATCTTTACAAGAGACGGTGTGACCGTACCGAGCAAAAACAGGGGAAACACAAATATGACCATACAGGACACAAAGCCTGCTATTATCAGGAAATTGTTATTAACGGCAAGCACTAAAAGTCCCGAGATAAGTATGATGATGTACTTGCCCACAACAGGGATCATTGCTATCCAGATCGCCGCTATTATGATACGACCGTAAAGCTTGTCGGGATTTGGATCCTTATCCGCCTTTTTACCTCCGTATAAATTGCCCAGTGCCATGGCTATCATTATCGTGCCTATGATTATGGTCCACACGATCTGCGAAGAACTGAAATACGGCGCAAGCAGTCTGCTCGCCCCAAGTTCTACCGCCATTACCGACATTCCGGCAAAGAATTCCGTCAGATACAGATATATCTTATTTTTGAGTATAGGTCTTTCCACTTTCTCCTCCTTATGTGCAGGCACACTTACTATTTTATACAATAATCGGAAGATTATTTCAATAAAAGCGGATGCGAGATCAAAAAAGGCATGTCCCCTTTCGGGAACATGCCTTGATCATTATCCTGAACCGTTTTAGTTTGTATACTCCTGAAGTTTTTCCATCTGATCGAATATACCCTTGATAAGAGATGAGAAAGTATCAACAGCCTTAACATTTCTTTCTGTCGTACTGTAAGCTTCCTGAGCACTTGCGCTGATCTCCTCGCTCGTGGCGGAAAGAGTTGAAACACTGTCGACGATCGCATTGTTTGCGGAAAGAAGATTCTTCATCTTGTTATCCACATCACGTACGTGGCCGGTAAGTTCGTTAACCTTTTCGGTAATATCAGCAAACTTAGCGGATGCTTCTTTGGCTGCTTCATTCTCTTTATTGGAGTTTTCAACCGTAACTGAAACCTTGTCGGTCATAAGCTGAGCATTCTCGGAAAGCTCATCGATAAGAGTACTGATATGCTCTGTCTCTTCTTTTGTCTGCTCGGCAAGCTTTCTGATCTCTTCGGCAACAACTGCGAATCCGCGTCCTGCCTCACCGGCGCGGGCTGCCTCGATAGAAGCATTAAGTGCAAGAAGGTTTGTCTGAGTCGAAATACCAAGGATTATGCTGGTAATACCACGCATCTCGTTGGAGTTCTCAAGAAGCCTCTTGGAAGCTTCTTCCATATCGCCTGTATTTTTGATGGTATGATTAACCTGATCGAAAAGCGAATTCATGATACTTGTACCGGTATCGAGCGCGTTCTTTGCGTCCTCGGTGATGGTAAGTATCGCTTCAGTTCTCTCATGGGTTTCATCCATGATCTCCTGGATCTCTTTCGTCTGCTGGGTCTGGCTTACAAATGCTTCGGCATTGCTGTTAACACCGACGGAAATATTATTCATGGATTCGCTTACAAGATCCGTGATCTCCTTGATATCCTGTAAGTTCTCTTCGACTTCGGCACTGTTTTCTTCTACGGAACGTACAACTTCGATGATCTGTTTTGTAACCGCTTCATTATGTTCGGAAACTGCGGAAACTTCTGCAAGTGATTCATCAAAGAACTGTTTAAGAAGCTTAACGCCCTTCAAAGCAACGATCGTCATTACTATCGTGATAATGGCTTCGATCATTACCTCTTCAAGAATATCGGTGGGAACAGCCGCAGTTGCAAAAGTCTGGATGATCCTGATGATATTTGTAACAACAAATACTATACAACCTATCCTTACACCCAGATCATCAAGTGCAAAGATCATAAATACAAGATAAGGGATCATATAAGGGAACGGTCTTCCTGAAGCTCCCATGACCAGCATAAAGAAATACAAAACCGAATAACCGCACATTATATATCTTGTAAAGATAATGTCTCCTTTGTGCTTAACGTACATCACGATCGCACCGATCAAAACGATGATGGCCACGATCGCAGGCATCATTATTTTAGCGGGCGTAAGATTCATATCGTCATCAACTGCCGTAAACTGGCTCATAATACCCATTACGGCAAAGAATGTGATAATAATGTGAATGATCAGAATCAGTTTGTTGGTCCTCAATAAATGCTTTTCTCTCATAATATCTTCTCCTTTGATATTGTGCACGGCGCAGTAACTGCTACGCTCCCCCACCGATAGATAAATTATATGTTTCCTCGTTTGTTTTACGTACGGAAAATATTATACCCCGCAATTATTAATGAAAAATAAACCCAAAAACTTTTTTCACAAAATTTTGATTTTTCCGAAAATTATTTTCCAAAGACCATATCCCTTAATGTCGGGTGGATCATGGCATATGATTCACCGTGATTTCTTACATGCTGCACATATACAAGGCTTGTCTTCGATGCGCTGTCCATGGTAACACAGCTTCCCGCAGCCCCGTCCCATCCGAAAACTCCTTTGGGTGAAGTTGAGCCGATCTTTTCCGGATGTAAAAGAACCTGCATCCCTATTCCGTATCCGTATCCGACTCGTCCCATAGATGTTGCTATATCATTCAAAGACGCTTCGCATAAAAGATTATTCTTGATAAGTTCGACCGTTTCGGGTTTAAGTATCCTGACCCCTTCTTTTGATATACCGCCGCAGGCGAGTGTATCCGCAAGTTTTGCATAATCCTCGGTACAGCTTATAAGTCCCGCACCTCCGCTTTCATAATTGTCCGAAAGCTGGTAATTACAGGTCTGCTCCATAAGAACAATACGTCCGTTATCATCACAGATATATTGCTGAGCGAGCCCCTCCAATCCCGAATTGTCGGGTTTTGCAAAGAATGTGTGCTTAAAGTCAAGCGGTTTCCATATCGTCCTATCAAGATATTCGGAAAATCTCATACCGCTTACTACTTCCACTATAGCTGCGGCAACATCATGGCTTAAACTGTACAGAAAATGTGTACCCGGCTCAAATTTAAGAGGGCTTTCGGCAAAAGAATCCACAATCTCTTTAGTACTTGCCTTCATCCCCTTTTCTTTAAGCACTCTCACTATGCCCGGGCGGCTCAGATCGTAATCAAGCCCCGATTGCATCGATACAAGCTGCCAAAGTTTTAAAGGTTCTTTAAGCGGCTCGATCTTCCCATCCGTTTCAACGGATAGATTTTTGTAAGCCGGAAGATATTTTCCCACCTCATCTTCAAGTGAAAGTTTTCCTTCTTCGATGAGCTTTAGCACGGCAGTCATCGTCTGAACCTTGGTCATTGAAAACATGAGATATAACTGATCCTTTGATACCGCTGTCTTATGCTCTTTGTCTACCGTGCCGGTTAAGTATCGAAAGACCTCCTTGTGGTCTTTGTATACTATTAAGTCCACTGACGGTACGCCTTTTGCCACGATCCCGTCGAGATATTCCTTTAATTTGACTTTGTCCAATTCTCCCATAATTTTTCTCCAATTCGATATATAGTCAGATTATAACATAAAACCCCGCAAAAGCGGGGAATTTTTTAATAATTTATATGATTGTTTTTTAACAATTTACTTTTCCGAAAAATCCGTGTCGAGAGCTATCATAAGCGTGTAATCGGGATACATCTCATGAACCTTTTTGTTGATCTTGTTGTATACTTCTTCCCTGTCGCCTGCATCAAAGCTTACCACAACATCAAATCTTATTACCTTTTTATCTTCATTCGGGTTTACATAGAAGCCGTGCATTCCGGTCACATACTCACAGGACATGACATATCCGTAAATCCTGTCTCTTATATCTGCCGATATGTTTTTCTGTGTATTTACCGTATAAAATCCGATCGCCGTGAGGTAGACCCCATGCACTTCATAAACTTTTTCGGTTATCGCTCTTACAAGTTCATCAAGTTTATTGACCGAATACGTGTCCGGGATCTCGATATGAACGGATCCGTTAAATGCGTCCGGACCGTAATTGTTAAGTACAAGATCGTAAACACCGGAAACATCGTCAAAAGAAAGGACCGTTTTCTTGATAGACCTTACAAGATCCGGATCCGCACTTTCACCAAGTACCTTCGAAAGGGTCTCTTTTAACATGTCGAAACCCGATTTGATGATCACCAATGCTATAACTGCACCGAGATAAGCTTCGAGCTTAAAGCCCTTCCATATGAAAATTCCCGCAGCCACAAGTGTTGATGCCGAAATGACCGAGTCGAGCATTGCATCTTTTCCGGAATTTATCAAAGAATCGGAGTTGACCTTTTCACCCGTGACTTTAACATACTTCCCAAGTACGATCTTAACTATGACCGCAACTGCGACAATGATCAACGACACAACACTGTAATCGGGTATATCGGGGTTAAATACCTTCTTGACCGATTCGGTTAATGATGTTACTCCCGCATATAATACGAGCACCGCGATGATCATCGCACTCAGATATTCTATTCTTCCGTATCCGAACGGATGCTTTTTGTCAGGATTTTTGGATGCAAATTTGGTACCTATTATTGTTATGACCGATGAGATAGCATCCGTTAAATTGTTGACGGCATCGAGCACAATGGCGATCGAATGGGTCAACATTCCGACCGCGGCTTTAAATGCTGCAAGAAATACGTTTGCAAGAATACCTATTATGCTTGTCCTTACTATTATTGTATCGCGCCCTGTTTCTCCGCGCGGGATTTTGGATCCGCTGACCGATTCAGTCACATTGCTTTCTTTTTCTTTGATCGTATCCATATTTCCCTCTCATTAGTAAAGGCAGAGGTAAAACCTCTGCCTTAAGAAGTTATTCTTATCAGCCTGCGTGAAAACGCATTTCCGTATCACTGTAGAATGTATATCCGTTTCTTCCGTTTTCTTTCGAATGATAAAGTGCTTTATCGGCCTTCTCCAGAAGTTCCGGCGTGTAACCGTTATCCGAGAATGCAACGCCCACGCTCACTGTCAATGCGATATATTCCTCGCTTGCTTTCTTGAGTGCAAGATTGATCTGTCTTATCTTGGAACTTATCGTATATGCGGATTGTTCGGTGATATCGGACATGATCACCACGAATTCATCTCCGCCGTACCTTATGCAATAATCATCGTTTCTGAAAGTATTGATCAACGCATCCGCCACTATCTTTAATGCATTGTCGCCCTTTATGTGGCCGTAACTGTCGTTGATATGCTTAAACTGATCGAGATCGATCATAAGCAGTGCTATATCTTCACCTGTATCGGTAAGGCTTTCACAAAGCTTATCGAATGCGGCTCTGTTTAAAAGCCTGGTAAGTTCATCGTGCTCGGCCTTATACTTTAAGCGGTTTTTACGCACTGTACTCTGAGCGAGCATATCATTATATGTGCTAGCAAGTCTCTTAAATTCTTGAGATCCCGATACTTTAAGCGGCTCTCCCTTTCTTATATTCTCGTCGTATGTCGAAAGCGGCCAAATGACCAGTATGATAAGGATAACAACCGACACGACCACCAAAACCATGATGATGATCGTCAGTATGACCTGAACCGCAAGGGTCTGCTTAAGATTGTCCGTACTGTTATCAAGATCCGAGGAAATCTGCTTTTTAACTTCCGAAATGGCGTTACCGAGTTTTTCGTTTATATCGGCTTTCGATTCGGCGTATTCATTTCCGAACACAAGATTATAAGCATAATCTTTAAGTTCCGATTCGCTTTTCGAAAGATCTTCGGGTTTGAGTGTGACATCTCTGACTTCATCGGGAAGATTACTCTCGTCTTCATTGTTAAGATATGCAATGATCCTCATCGCATAGTACTCAGCGTCCATAAGTTCTATCGAACTTATAAGCGCCTGTCTGACGTTTTCTACCGTAGCGTCCCCGATCTGTACTTCGCTGATTATCGATTCGACAGCTATATCTCTTCTCTGTGTGACTTCCACTTCATAAAAGTAGTTATCCCTGTAAATCGTATTTCCGGTAATAACATATTGTCTTACCTGCTCGGTAAGATAATCCGATCCGGCCTGAAGATTATCGACACTGTCACGAACACGGCTGTAATCTTTGACCGAAGTTGTAACGGCATTATACTTTTTATTTACATTACTCATGCCGTAAATGTTTAAGCACGAAAAAATAACCGTGACCGCAAGTAATACATATACAAGCGATTTAAGCCTTATACCTCTTTTTGAGGTTTCTTCTTTATTCTCTTCCACTGTACTGTTCTCCTTATAAGCCCTATTTTCCATTCCACCCTTTAATATAACATGTGGGAATTAATAAAGAATTATCCGACCGGGTTTATTTTTTTGTTTTTACTTTTCTGAACATGAACTTTCTTACCACATTAATGCCGATCTTATAGGGAAGAGGTCTCAATGCCTTATCGGCCTCTTTAAGCTTTGCCCTTATCTCAATATTCTGCGGACAATGCTTCTCACATTTTCCGCATTCTATACACTGCGTTGCAAAAGCCGGTTCCCTTGTAAGACCTACAGTCTGGGCAAACTGAAATCTTCCTTCGCTTTTTGACTCCGAATACATGGTGTTATAACATCTGAAAGTACCCGGGATATCAACCCCTTTAGGACACGGCATACAATAACGGCATCCCGTACAGCCGACTTTTTCTTTTGCCTTGATCTGTTCCTTGACCTTTTCTATAAGTCTAAAATCGTCTTCTGTAAGATGACCGGGAAGCGCTTCCGATGCGGTCTTACAGTTTTCTTCGACCATCGGGATCGAATTCATTCCCGAAAGCACAACCGTAACTTCGGGCTGGTTATAAAGCCATCTTAAACCCCACTGAGCCGGAGTCCAGCCTCTTTCGTTTTCGGCTATCGTTTTTTTTGCATCCTGAGGAAGAAGATCCACAAGCTTTCCGCCTCTTAAGGGCTCCATTATCACGACCGGGATCCCTTTTGAATAAGCCGCCTTAAGTCCATCTACTCCCGCCTGGGAGACATCATCGATGTAATTGTATTGGATCTGGCAAAAATCCCAGTCATAGTCATTTAATATCTTAAGGAAATTTTCGGTATTGCCGTGATAGGAAAAACCTATGTTTTTTATCGCTCCTAAAGCTTTCTTTGACTCGATCCATTCGATTATGCCGACGGCTTTAAGTTTTTCCCACATATAGACATCAGTTACATGATGCATAAGATAATAGTCTATATAATCCGTCTTAAGCCGTGAAAGTTCTTCGTTAAAATAGCGGTCGACAGCTGCGCGGTTGCTTATAAGATACTGCGGAAGCTTTGTTGCGATCTTGACCTTTTCTCTGATCCCATTCCTTGAAAGTATCTCACCCAAAGCAACTTCGCTGCCCGAATATACATAGGCCGTATCGAAATAATTGACACCCGAATTGTACGCGGCCATTATCTCCTTTTCCGCTTTGTCGATATCAATGGCATTTCCCTTTTTGGTAAAGCGCATACAGCCAAAGCCCAATACCGACAGATCTTCGCCATGTTTATCCTTTCTGTACTGCATAATGTCCTCCTCATAGCAAGCATATAAATCTACACTATATGATATGAGCGAGGATAGCGTAAATCAATTAACATTATATAAAATATGCATAAATAATCGGTTATTCCCTATTGACTCACAAATCTGTTTTTTTCTTTATCGGAATTTATTTTCTTTAAAATTTCAATTCTTTCTGTACTTCCGTCTGCCTCGCACAGCATATTGTCAATCATGTCAAAATCCTTATAACTTTCGTGATCATACTCATATATCCACCTGTCTGCAGTTATATTTCCCATGTCACTGTTTGATCTTCTTTTAACATGATCGGCATAATTATTGTTAGCCTCTGTTATTTGGGGCATCCATTCGTTAACATATTTCCCATCCCAGAAAACGTTGTTTTTTATCATTTTTGCCGGATCCCCTGCCCATATTTCATTATGTTTTACATGTTTACCCGAAATTACGCTTCCGGAACCTAAAATACTCCCCGAATCTATTTTTGTGCCTTTAAGCAAAGAACAATCCTGTCCCAGCCAGACATGATCACCTATATAAACACTTTTTGAGTGATTAACCCTGTTCATAGTACTGCAGTCATAGATAAGATGAGCATCCGAAGTTTTAATATATGTTCCGTACGAAATAATGCAGTTATCGCCCACATAAATATTCTTTCCTTCCGCAACACCTACCGACAGCCGCTTATTTTGTATGAAATTAATATAATTATCTTCTCCCATATTAAATGCGGAATTGTTATAAATATAAACCTCCATACAATATGGAAAAACATTGCTTCCCAGATATATGACCGAATTACTGCCTTCAAAATGAAACGAGCATGATTTCAGATATACATTGGGTTCACAATATAAAATATTATTTTCCCCTTTAAACACTATTTTTGATTTATACATCAACGGAAAGCTTCCAAAGATCTTATTATTTCCCTTCGAAAATAATCGTGATATTAAATACCATATTCTTTCAAAGAATCGGATCGTTCTCTTTATAATTCCCATTGCAAATTCCTCTCATATGATATACCCCTTTTCTCATATGAATATACTTCAGGCCATATTATCCCGTCAATAAACGTGACAGCATTTCTGTTATATGGAATCAAAAATACTGTTTAGATCACATTATTTATAATTATTTATGCTATAATAAGTTGTTAATGTATTACTAAAGATGTTATAAGCAAATGCTCATAATGGAGACAACTATGATAAGAAATAATGATTTTTCTCTTGAATATATCAATAATCTTCCGTGTCTTCTTGCGCATGGTCAATGCGCCGCCGACAGAAAGAAAAGTACATTTTTAAATGAAACCGGCGTGTTCATATGGAATCTTCTTTCCGATGACATCGCAATAGAAGACATCTTCAATAAATGCTATGAATACTTTGAAATACCCGAAGACGAGCGCCCTAATGCCAGGCGTTCCATTCAAAGCTATATGGATACTCTCTGTTATTCGGGAATGGTAATCGACAGAGATTTTTATCAGAAATTTGATTTAAAAAAGCATTTAAAGCTCAATATCGCCGGGCTATGTCTAAATCTATACGGAAAATCCGGATTATTTGATGACAGTTTCAAAGATTTTGAGGATGATTCCTTCTCATGCTCAGAAGACAGGATCCAGAATATATATGTGTATCATATAGCACCCGTATTTCATGAAAACGGTGAGTTGATAATGCGGGATAAAGAAGTGACAGTCATAAAGACTGATGATAAATATATAATAACCTTCCCTCTTTGGAAATATGTCGAAGAAGTACAGATATCTTTTGACGGAACCGATGTCTCAATATATGTGAATGATCCCGAGAATGCCAAGGACGAAGTATTCTGGGCGATCCGTCATGCGTTCTTATATTTTGCGGGCTTACATGGATTATATGCTCTTCATTCCGTGTCGGTCGAATATGATAATAAAGCTCTTATGTTCTCCGCAGGCTCGGGTATAGGCAAAAGCACACACGCAGCAATATGGACCAGACTTTATGGCACAAAACAGATAAACGGCGACCTGAACCTTTTGGGCAGGAACGAAAACGGTTCATATCATGTATACGGAATGCCCTGGTGCGGAACTTCCGGGATCTATGATAAAAAAACCTACGATATTATCGGTATAGTGCTGTTAAGACAGGATCCGAAGAACAGCATAAGCCACATGAAGCCCGAAGCCAAAGCACTTGCATCATTAAACAGGATCATATCTCCGATGTGGACACAAAAAATGGCAGAAGATGTCCTTAATTTTACAAAAGGCCTTTCTTCCGCCATTCCGATATGGAATTATAACTGCAATATGACTGATGATGCGGCTGCATGCATCAAAGCGGAGATCGATAAAACGATCCGATAAAACAATTATTATCAGCCCATATTCTCCATCTCGCTGATCTCTTCATCGGAAAGCCGTACGCAGGAGCCTCCGCGTATCGCATACACTCTGTCGCACTGCCTTAATACGGACGGCCTGTGTGTAGTAATAATGGTCGTTCTGGGATATTCATCCGCCATGATATTTTTAAGTACTTCCTTTTCCGTCCATATATCAAGTGCAGATGTTGCCTCATCCAAAAGAAGGATCGGCGAACGTCTTAAAATAGCCCTGGCGATCGACAGTCTCTGAGCCTGTCCTTCGGAAAATCCGCCTCCGTGCTCTCCTATCTCACTGTCTATTCCATCCGGGAGTTTATTGACAAAATCCCATGCACATGCCATCTTAAGCGCTTTGATGATCTCCTCGTCCGTAGCATCTTTCTTGACATTTCTCATGTTCTGAGCTATAGATCCCGAAAACATGGTATTACCCTGCGGTACATATGCGAAAAGGCATCTTGAAGCGGCAGAAACATTTAAGTATTCATCTTTTTCTTTTGAACCTTCAGTCTCACCGTTTATTCGTATCTGTCCTTCCACGGGCCTTATGATCGCAAGCAAAAGCCTTAACATGGTAGTCTTTCCTTCACCCGAAGGCCCCACAAAAGCCACCGTCTCGTGAGGATTGGCTTCAAAATCCGCTCCCGAGAATACATTTTCGCCGCCGTCATAAGCAAATGATGCTCCGCTAACGTTAACACCGATGCCCTTTCCGGATTGCTCTATCCTGAATCTCTCGACTTCTTCGGAATTTGAATAATCATCTCTCGGAAGATCCATAATATTCTTCACACGCTCCGCAGAGTTAAACAGACTGAGCGAACTCGGCACAAAACTTATAAGATTGGAAACCGCTCCGGTAAGTGAACTTGACAGACCTATAAACATGGTCATGGTACCGTAAGTTATGGCTCCGCTCCACACCTTATATATGCCCCATGCCTGAGCCGAATAGGAAACCAGCATGGATACAAATGTCATGATAAATGTATTTACGATCGAAATCCTCTGATATTTAAGAGTGGCAGCCGAATAAGCTTTTTGGATCTCCCTGAGCCTGTCCATATGATATGTAAGCATATCGAAAGCTTTGATGGTCTGTATATTTGAAAAAGTTTCCTGATTAAAACTGTTCATGCTTGCGGCAGCCGTCATCGTACCCATACCGCTTTTGCGCATCATTCTCATGGAATAACGCGAACTGATCAGGGTAACCGGAATACTGGCAAGGGCAAATATCGCAAATGTCCAGTCATATCTGCATACCATATAAAGTGCGGAGGCGAACCTGAAAATATAGATCACAAGATTGGGCATAAGAGTAAGTATACCCGAAGAAATATTCGCGGCATCACTTCCGCATCTCATGACCAGATCACCCGAATGATATTTTGATAAAGCCTGCCAGTCGGTCTTTAATATACCTTCAAAAATCTGCGCCTTTACCTCATTATTTACTTTAAGGCTGATCTTGGTAGAAAGAAAATTGGATGTCTGCGAAACAACAGTATTAACAACGGTCAATACTATCATTATTATAAAAGTCCTAAGAAGTTCTCCCGTCCTGTGTCCTGTAATGATATCGACAAGGTCACGGGAATTAAGACTCGTAAATAGCCCCAGTACAATACCGGTCATTCCCAGCAAAGTATAAATAATGATGGCAGGTATATGCTTTACAGCATAACCGTATATCCATTTAAGTATTGAGATCTTATTCTTAAGTTTTCCTTCTTTTATCTTGTTGAAATAATATTTTAATTTTCCCATTTTTCAAAAAAAGGAACACCACACAGGTGGTGTTCCAAATAAAATTTTCCAGAAAAACCGATAATTAATAAATGGGCTGAACAGATCTTATACTAAGTTCTGTCATAGTGCCGCTTGTACCCGACTCGCGAATAGAACCGCCCTCAACAGCAACCTGGAACATAAAATCTGTCCATTCATTTGCATTAAGATGACGATTTACATCAATATACCATGATGTATCAGATTCCTTTGTGATCGAGAATTCAGAACTCTGGAACTCTTTGATCGCAATACTGGAGTCAATATAAATTCTGTATTTCTCACATGATTGATTTAAAGGATTCTGAAAGTGTACTCTTACATCGGTATGCGAACCACCATTGTTATTATCATCATTAAGCCAAGCACTGGGCGGATTGTAAGTATTGCTTCCGCTTTCGCCAAAAGCTCCTTCTGCAGTAAATTCAACACCAAGTTCCATTAACTGAGGTGCTTCAAATGTCTTCATATTCCAAACCTCCTATAAGATAAGCCGAATTATTGATAAATTCGTTATTCCCCTACATACAAACTTCAACTTCTATTTGTTATTGTAAACTGATTATAATATAAACTTCGAAAAAAAACCATAATCTAACAAAAATGTTAGAAAAATAACAGAAAATATTACTAAAACAACTAAAATTATATCAACATGATAATAACAAGGGGTTAACAAAAACAGTCAGAACAACGATTTCCATCCCGACAGATCAATTGTCACCCATCACTATAAGTCTGTCCGCGGGGTCAAGATTTACCGTTTCTTCAAGGCGCGGATTAAAGAAATTTAAAGATTCCGTACCGCGGATCTTGTTGATACCCAAGAATACATAACCGTGGTAAAGACATATCGCCCTCAGTTCGGCACAGTTATATTCTCCCGCGCATTGCATTTCTTCGGCAGTCTTTAAGTATATCTCATTTCCTTCGTTTGACAGTATCTCTTTGAATATGTGATATAGCTTCGGATTTTCGGCAAGCTGCGCCAGAAACAGTGAGATCATATTGGATGTGACTATATAATCGGTTGAATCGCTTCCGAACGAAATAAGGTTCATGTTTCTTTCATCATTGATCTCTGCGGTAATATTATATTTTAAGGAATAACGTTCGCGGAGGTCTCTGAGTTTAAGCACCAGCATGATACAGCGCATATCGGATTCATCAATATCCGCACAGTGATCGTTTAAAATGACTGCATGAGATGCTTCCTTTACAAGTTTTAAAAGTGCATCTTCATCCCACGCATCAAGATCCGAATACGTGATCTTTGCACGTTTTTCGCTCATAACGCGATGCTTTACATTCTCCGCTTCCGCTTCGGAGATATTTGAAAGAACGATCTCTTCGGTGTTATCGGGCAGTTCGTTAATGATGAGATCGATAACTTCATTGCTTCCTATTATAACGGTTTTCCCCTCGTTTTTGGGCGAAATGCTTCGGAAAGAATCTGATGTTACCTTACTTATATCGACAGGGTCAACTGTCTTAACGCTCTCTTCATTTTCGGCAAATACTATGACCTTATCTCCGTTTGCGACAATATACTTTGGATCGGGTGACAGCACAATGCCTTCCGATCTGTTGTATATTCCGAGCAAAGCCCCGTTATCCACGCAGGAGGAAAGTTCAAGGAACGTCTTTCCTTCAATACCCGGAAGATCCACTATATACATTTCGGAGCCTTCAAAATTAAATATCTGTTCAAAGACCTGTGAAAGGCATACCTGAGTACAGGAATGCGCTATTATCCTTGCAAGTATCTCCCTGGTCCTGAAAAGACTGACATTAAGGCGATCCGCAATATTTTGCGGCAGTCTGTATCTTTCATCCGATACGATGGCAGCGACTCGTGCCCCGGAGTCGGGATTATTTCGAATGATCCCTGTCACTGCAAGTAAAGCTTTCGTGGTGGAGAGATCGTCCATAGGACTTATTATCACGGACTTACATGTGGCTATCGAACACTTCTCAAGTTCCGTCGGGTTATTGATATCAAGAGATCTGCATATGATCTTAACTTTCTTAGGTAGCTCAAGATTACCCTTTATATCCTCTTCCATCTCATCTTTGGCAATGTCTGAGGCTATGACTATGCAGCGCGGTCTGTCCCCCGCAGCCATGACGAGCTGGCGCAAAAGAGTATGATCGCCGTTCTTCTGGCCGAGTATTACATAATGATCGCTTTCGAGGACCCTGGAATTACCTTTTTTAAGACTGTCGATCTTGTCTTCGATCGCGGTCGAGAAGATACCGATCAAAACACTGGTAAAGAGTATGCCGAAAACGGCACCTATCGACATCAACACAAGATATCCCGCGTTTCCGTCTTCATAGTACGGCATCCACGCGTTTATGACCGTGGCAAAACTGTCCCACAAAGAAGATGCCGCATCACCGTCTTCATTAAATCCAAAGGCCATAATGAGTATCGCTATCAGCAATATTACCGCTATAGTGGCGATCGCAAGAAGTCTTATGAGCGCAAGGCTTCCCTTAGCCATACGATTATCGAACCAATATCTGAAACGTTCTTTAAATGAAGGTTTCTCCATTGCAAACTCTCCTTTTCTCCAAAACAGGGACCACCAAGGCCACTGTCTCGCATTTTTCCGTCATTGGGAACATATCGACCGGGCGGATGCGCTTTACATGCATACCTTTTTTCGTAAAGTATTCAAGATCACGCTTAAGAGTATCGGGATCGCACGATACATATACAACGCGCGAAGGCTTAAGCCTTAAAACGCTGTCCATAAACTTTTCCGTGCTTCCCGACCTGGGCGGATCCATAAAGACCACGTCCGCGCTTGCGCCGTCCGATGCCATTTTATCCATAAATTCACCGGCATCGCCCTTAAAGAAACGGGCATTGCTTATCCTGTTTTCTTTGGCATTTATTATCGCATCCCCGACCGCATCGCCGTTTAATTCAACACCGATCACGTTTTCGCACTTATAAGCGGCGCTTAATCCTATAGTACCGATGCCGCAATATGCATCGATGACCGTCTCCGTTCCGGTAAGATCCGCAAATTCCAGTGCGGTCTTATATAACTTTTCCGTCTGTACGGGGTTGATCTGATAAAACGAAGAAGGCGATATCCTGAATGTACAGTTTAAAAGCTTATCCTTTATAAATCCGGGCCCGTAGATCGGTTTGTTGACCGGTCCGAGTACCATTGTCGTATCCTTATCGTTTACGTTTATGACGATCGTCGTGATCTCGGGGTGTTCTTTTAACAAAGCTTTTACGAAGTTGTTCTTTCCGGGAAGTATCGGGCTTGTGAGCACCAAAACGACCATGACTTCACCGGTTGTAAAACCGCGGCGTACAAGGACATGACGAAGAAGCCCGTAACCGCTTTTTTCATTGTAAATAAGGATCTTAAAAGACTTGCAAAGCTTTGCCACGGTTTTTATTATCTTCTGGCTTGATTCATCCTCGATAAGACATGTCGGGATCTCCACAAGACGATGCGACTTTTCCTCGTAAGACCCTGTAATGACATTACCCGCCTTGTCGCGTGAAAAAACGTGGTGGACCTTATTTCTGTAATGAAAAGGATCATCCATGCCGATGATGGGTTCGACCTTGCAAAACTTTGAAAAGAGCCGCTCCGACATACGCTGTTTGCTCTTAAGCTGCTCTTCATAGGATATTTCGGTATAACGACATGCCCCGCATTTATCGGATACGGGGCAGGCTTTTTCAGCGTTGTTTTTGATCACATTTTCTTTAGTCAAGATCTATCTCGTTTCCGCCGACATATTTCTTGTAAATGTATTTATTGTCGGCCTCAAGGTAAATGGCTCGTTCAAGCCTGCTTATTATCGGTATCTCGTTTAAGCCCGAAAGCTCGTAATCGTCGACCACGACCGCATCGAATTCAAAACCCTTTTCGAACTTTCCGACCTTTCCGAAAAATTCTCCGCCGCCTGCGGTCGCAAGATAAAAGGCTTCGGCAAAAGAAAGCGGTGCACTGTCTTTGGATGCCAATCTCCAATAAAGTTTCGATACCTGGACAGTATCCCCTATCGCCCTGAACACCGACTCGCATTCGCCTGCACCGACATCGGTACCGAGACCTACCCTGATACCTTTTTCAAGGAATCTTCTTATCGGGGCGATTCCCGAAGAAAGATTCATGTTCGATGTGGGACAGTGGGCCACAAATACACCGTTATTGTATATCCTTTCAACCTCATCGTCAGTACAGTAGACACAGTGTGCCATTACTGTCTTTGCTTCTTTACCGAAGAGTCCGTATCTGTCATATCCGTCGCCGTAAAAAGCGGCTTTCGGAAAGAGTTTTTTTACAAGAGCCACTTCATCGGGATTCTCCGAAAGATGCGACTGTACGGGAAGATCGTATTTTTCGCGGATCTCTTTTAATTCATTTAAAAGTTTTTCCGAACAGCTCGGAAGAAATCTCGGCGTGATTATGGGCTTTGTGCGCTCATAGCGGCCTTCGATGTCTTCAAGCCAGCCTACGGTATCAAAAGCGGAAATCTCGGCACTTTCTTCTCTGAGATCGTCCGGGGCGTCGCTGTCCATGTTGACCTTTCCGACATAAGTGATAAGCCCTGTCTCTTCAAGAAGGTCCATAAGCATCACGGTCGCTGCCCTGTGTACAGTCGCAAATACGACCGCTCTGGTGGTCGCGCTGTTCTTCATCGTATGCGCAAACTCCCTGTATGCCATACGCGAATAATCCACATCGGCGTATTTGGTCTCCTCGGGGAAAGTGTAGGTCTTAAGCCAGTCAAGAAGTTCAAGATCCATTCCCATTCCGCGGAAAGTAAACTGAGGCGCATGGATGTGAAGATCGACCATACCCGGCACCACAAGCATACCTGAACAGTCTATAAGCGGAAATTCTATGTATTCGGGAAGAAGTTTTTCATAAACTCCCTCGCATATACCGTCCTTACAGACCAGGTAACCGTTTTTAACGCACTTAATTTCCTTTAAAGAAGGACTGTAACAGATATCCCCTTTAAGCACAAAATTTTGCCTTACCATCAGTTTTGCTTCCTCACAATCGCATACTCGTTGTCTTCGGAATAGTAAGGACACTGAAATCTTGAGTCCGCCATAAGGCGCCCGTAATCATCCTCGTCCATATTGACCATACACTCGTATGCGTCATATTCCTCATCGTATATGTAGTTTGAACAGCTGTCGCAATCTCCGAATTTTGTTGCCATATCTATGCCTTTCTGCCTATCTTCGCCGTAACTTTAAAAAGCATCGGATATACGCCTATAGCGGTAAAAGAAACCACGGCGTATCTTAGAGTCCTTACAAGAAACTGCCCCGTTGTCGCCGACTTTAAAAATTCGTCCGGAAAAGGAACCTTAAGAAGCTCATTTAAGCCCATATATATAATGAAAGCTCCGGCAAGTCTCAAAATACAGCGGATCACGTTTTTTGTCCCTTCAAAATTCACGTATCTTTCTTCGAATAAGAACGCTCCGAATACTCCGATCATAAGACCCACGCCGGTGTAATAATCATTGCTCTTGCAAAAGAAAAATCCCGGTATGGCCGTTAATGCAAACAATCCGTACAATATCGCCTTGTTTTCGATCTTCTCCTGAAGGAAGTTCGCAAGGAATATGATAAATGCTCCGAGCATCCAGCCGAAGAAAACATCGGTCGGATAATGAACACCCAGGAAAAATCTTGAGATACCCACAAAAAGCGGGATAATGATCCCGACGATCACCGACCACTTCTTCCCGATATTGATCCCAAGTGCCGTAAAAGCCGTGACAGAATTGGTCGAATGTCCGCTTGGGAACGAATACCCCTGTGAAGTGATATCCATTATACCACCTTCACTATTAACGGGTTTTAAACAGGCAATGGATGGGTTGTCAAAATACGGCCTCCGCCTTAAAAAAATGTTCTTTATCCCGGGATTCCATACAAGTGCCGCCAAAAGACCGACTGCCGTCTTCTTCGCAAGTTCTTTGTCGTAACACCAGTAAAAGAACCCGAACACTCCCACAAGTACCATCTGCTCCCCGCAGAGCGTTATTATCGATGCGATCTTAACAAGAACGGGATTAGCGAAGCTTTGGAGCCACTCCATCAATGCAATTTCCCACTCATAATAAAATATTCTTCCCATTCAATTTCCCCCGTTTTTATACACAAACATACGAATTGACACTCATTTAAAACAAATATTATAATACTGAAGGCAAAGTTGTCAAAACCTCACAAATACAGTTTCCAGGAGAATAAAATGACGTCCGGATTTAAAGTTAACAAGGTCGCTTGCATAGCAATTATTTTTCTTTTTATCATACTGTTCATATACGGAATTTCAAACACCAAAGAATACGGACGGTCATGGGATGAACCTTACGCGGTATTCATCCTTGAGTCTAACTGGGTCGAATACGCCCAAAGACTGTTTCCCGAAGGCAGTGCACCGAGAAATTGGGCCGATGAGTCCGGAATAATTCCGATCAGCGAAAACTTTGAAAAAGATCACGGGTGTGCACCATATTATGCGTTTATCCCTTTATACAAAATGTTTCATGACGACAAAGCAGCATTGGTATATGCCTGGCACAGCTATACCTTCTGTCTTTTTTTCTTAAGTGTTATCGTAGTATTTTTCCTGCTTTACGAAATTTACGGATCTTATCCGATATCCGTGGCGGGAATGCTTTTTTACTTCTTTACTCCGCGCTTTTTCGGAGAAGGACACTTTAACGACAAAGATATTGTTTTCATGGGGCTTGTAATGACATGTATGCTGTTTGCCATTCGGTCTGCCAAAAAACTTGCTATAAGAAAGAATGCCCGGGCAGACATAATCTTCTTTTGTATGACATCCGGTTTCATGATGAACGTTAAGATCATCGGAGTAGCCATATGGGGACTTACGGGCATTTTTACCATCATATATTTAATGACCAGACAGGAAAAGAAAAATCCGAAAGCCATTGTAAATATCATTTTTGCCGCAATACTTTCGCTTTTGTTCTATATCCTGCTCACCCCGGCAAGTTGGGCGGGTGTAGCCGACTTTTTTAAATATCTTTTCCAAAATGCCGTACATTACGCAGAATGGGACAGTTCTCTGCGTTTCAGGGGCACATTGTTCAGACCCGCAGAGATCGGTATGCCGATGTCCTATCTGCCTATATGGATGCTCATAACAATACCGGTATATATCACGGTTTTATTTATTTCATCCGTTATTGCTTTTGTGATAAGATCGATCCGAGAAAAAGGTAAGAATCTGATAAAAGAAGACAGCGACCTCTTTTTCCTGATGCTGCTTATCGGTTTTGGTGCACCGTTTTGCTTTGTTGTATTGAAATCTCATTCCATGATCCTGTACAATTCATGGCGGCATCTTTATTTCCTGTACGCCTTTATGCTTCCCGGAACATTATATCTTCCGCACTTGCTTATAAATAAATATTTAAACGGCCATTCAAAGAAAGACAAAGCAATACTGGCTTTTGTATCAGCATTTACCGCAATCTCTTTCCTGATCTGTGCAGGCGAAATGATCTTAAACAGATCCTATGAATACGTTTACTACAATGCTTTAAGCCGACAGATTACAGATGTTAACGGTTATGAAGGTGATTACTGGATGGTCTCCGTTATTCCCGCAATAAATGAGTTTGCGGATATCTATTATGACGGCGGGCGTCCGCTTAAAGTCGGCTGCGTACTGTTTGAAGTACACGGTATCGAAGACGGAATGTTCGACAATAAAAAGGTGGTCATTACTTCTCCGGAAGATGCCGATTATCTTATATTCAATCCCTCCGGAAGTTATGACTGGCTTGAAAAAGATGACCACGAAAAGCTCTTTTCCATCAACCGGTTCGGCGTCGAACTGTCCGGAATATATGCTAAATAGCCGGTTATACCGTTTGCTCATTTTTAGTTTTTTCTGCGCTTAAATATAAGACTTCTGAAAAGGATCAGATTCATCAGAATGAAAAATCCGAGAAAAACAGCGTATGTGATCAGCGGCTTCACCGGCGCCATTGTCGCAAGCAGCATCATCGGGAAGCCGAATACTATTGCGGGGAAGTTCTGATATACCATGTTGTCGGCTGCAGGGGTGGTAAACTCTCCGTCAATCTCACGAAGAAGAATGATACCCGTACTTGCCGTACCGGTCAGCATACCGTACATCATAAGGAACTGCTCTTCATAGTAGTCCTTAAACAGCGTTTTTGCGACCATCCTGTCGTAAAAGAAAGTAATTATCATTCCGACTGCGGCAAGGATGAGAATGAGCCCCCAGTAATTTTCAAGAATATCAAGTCTTATGGCCGCTATGCCCGCAACAACCATAAGGTCAAAGAAAAAGTTGCTCACACGGGTCATAAGGAAATTATTGACATAGTCCCTTTTCATCGTATTGCTTCTTCTTAAATGCTTTATGCAGAACTTCACAAGAACGGCAGCAAGTACACCGAACAGGAAATTGAATCCGTATACGACCGCCTTCATGCCCGGAAGTAAAAGCCCGAGCACATACATGATCCCATAAGCGATAAGATAAGCAAAGATCACGAGCGCTACCTGAATGGTCATCTTATCTATGCTTTCCTGCATCGGGATCTCATTTTCCGATTGAATGTCTTCAGCCTTGTAATTATCTCTTTTTTCACTTGCGATCTTAAGTGTTCCGCGTCTTTTCTTGACATTAAGATATATGACTCCGCCTATGCTTGCAGACAAAAAGCCAAGGGCGGCAATGGTGAGCCCGAAACTCTTCCCACCTGTAAATCCGTACTGATTCTCATAGATCTGACCGTAATTCATGGCCTGACCGGTACCCTGACCGTAACCGAACGGAAGAAGGATACCCGCTGCGGGAAAGAAATCTGCCATTATCTTTGCGGCTACAAGTGTGATCCCAAAACCGAAAATTGCCTGTATCAAATAGGTTGCCACCGTAGTCACGCCCGTATTAAATATCTCGGTCGTACGCTTTTTGCTCAGTTTTCCGCTTTTTGACTTAAATGTTGAAGCTATGAAACCAAGTGCCAGACAGTGATATGTGATCCCCTCAAGAAGGGCCGCTCCGTTACCGCCAAAAAGCTCGGTATTATAAAGAACACTTCCGGTAACGGCATGATATATTTCGGAAATAATCAGAAGGAGCAAGCCTCCGATAACGGAAGTCGGGATAAGTGACGATCTTAAACCCGGAGTCAGCTTTTTTATGACATTTCCGATAAGCATACTGCCTAAAAGTGCGCCCACAAGTACCAGACCGCCCCATACACTAAAGTCCCAAAAATTTTCCATCTCCGTCTCCTTTATGAAGATTATTGTATCTATAGTAGAAATTTACATATTTAAGCGGATTGAACCGTTTATCGCCTTTAAACAGAAACAGTTTTCCGTCCTGCTCCATATTAAGCCTGTTATCACCCACGCATGCGGCACCGATGACCTTGTCGAACGATAAGATCTTTGTTTGACCGTTTAAGTCAAACTCCACTCTGTCACCATACAGCTTCAGCGCAGTTCCTTTTGATATGCGCCTTTTCTTTATCTTTGGGATCACATCGAATACATTTACACGGTCCTCGTAAACCGGCTTATCGCACATACTGTCCGGATCCAGTCCGTTCACAAACGCTTCCTGATGATCATACCAGTCTGCCAGGAATCTATACGGAAATTCAAAACCGACACCCTCGATATGAGTGTCATCGCAATACTTTATCTTTTTACAGCAGGTCAGACATTCGGCTGTATCTCCGGTGCTTTTAAAACGCGATAATCCGCAATCCGGGCAGACGTACATACATCTTTCAAGGTATTCGGCCTTTGCTTTGCCCGAAAAAGCCTCGGTATCCACGGCTTCATCGGTATATAATACTTTTTTGACCAGTTCGGACAATTCATCCGTTGAAAGATCTTTATATTCATCGGGTCTTATGATACGGGTTATTCCGCAATACATACGGCCGTCGCGAATGCTGTCGCTCCATCTGGGCTTTACCCCGTATCCGTTGGTTATCTTATATAATGCTACCGGAAGATTGAGTTTCTTTATAAGGCTGATGGTGCCGGATTTTAAGCGTCCCGTTCTGCCGCTGTAGGTTCTGTTGCCCTCGGGAGCTATGGCAATTGTCCCGCCTTCTTTTGCAACACTTATTATCGTCTTAAGGGCCTGAAGATCCGTAGAGTGTTTTTTTATCGGGATCGGTGCTACGAGATAGCTTAACAATTTAGAAAGAAAACCGTTTGAAAAAAGGTCTTCCATCGCCACATAATAAACCGGCTGTTTAAATGAAAGACTCACAAAAAACTGATCGTATGATGTGACATGATTAAAAAGCACGACCATCGGCTCATCCGGCCCGTCATACTTAACTATCTTGGCATGATACTTAAAGCGGGCAGTCAAATAGAAGTAAGGCCAAAGAAGCTTCCTTACCACTTTATGTCTTGTCCGTATCCATTTGGGATTTTTCCTGCTCACTTTGATCCCCCAAGAATCTTAGAATCTAAGAATATATTAGCGTTTTTGAAGATTGGTGTAAAGAAAAAAGCAACACAATATATCTGTGTTGCTTTAAGTCCTTTTACTTATACATAAGTGAATTTCCGTTCTTTTTAAGCCAGCCGTGCCACTTATCATATTCGGGAAATACGCTGTGGACAAGGTCGTAAAAGCGTTTTGAATGGTTCATTTCTATGCGGTGGCAAAGTTCATGCACCACAACACTGTCTATAACCTCAAGCGGGGCCCTCATAAGAAGACAGTTAAAATTCAGATTACCTTTTGAGCTGCAGCTGCCCCATCTTGATCTCTGGGTCCTTATGGCGATACGCCCATATGTAACTTTCAATAAATTTGCGTAATGCGATACCCGCACAGGGATTATCTCTTTTGCAAGCTTACGAAGCTTCTTTATCTCATTTTCGGATAATTCTTCCCTTCCCGCATTTTCAGCCTCACGGATCCTCAATCTTTCCTGCGCGGCCAAAATCCATTCGGTCTTTTCCCGCAGAAAAGCTCTTATCTTTGCATCCGGCATGCGCCTCGGTGCACGCACTATAATCTCTTGCGAATTCTTAAGTTCTATCGCTATGCTCTTCCTGTCCGAGCGGATAAGTGTGTATTCCATGAGATCAATCAATTTCACAACCCCGGCTTTTAGTGACAAAAAGCTGAAGCATGAACGCTATACTTCAGTTTTATATAATATGGAATAGATTTCATCATATACCCGTTTACAATTATTTTTATCCCGAAACGCAAAGAAATTGTCTGCCCTCTCAACATATTTAGGATCCATTTTACAATCATTATTTATGAGATTGATGAATTCTTTCTTAAAAGTTTCAAAGGTCTCTGTTACAGGACCAAATCCCATCGTATTAACATCAAAATAACCTTTTTCCACTATATTACTGTGATAAAAAGCATCCTTATCAAATTGATAATACAATACCGGTTTATGCAGATAGGCGAAATCAAATGCTACAGACGAATAATCGGTAATAAGTAAGTTTCCGTATTTGAAAAAATCTTTATACGGACCAGTATATTCTTCTATACATTTCGGTAAATCCAGACGTTTACAGAAATCTTTATATACCGGATGCACTTTATAACACAGTTTATACCCCTTTGCTTCTGCTGTTTCAATGATATCTTTATCTGTAAATATATTCTTTATGTTAAAAAAATAATCACTTTCAAAAAATGATTTTGAGTCAGAAATATTTAAATACGATCTCCATGTAAAAGCAAATAAGATCAACTTTTGCGGATCATTCTCCAATATATCATAACGAGGCATTCCGGTAAGAAGCACATGCCCTTCTTTGATATTGTACGGAGTATGTTCCAGAGATTCTGCTTCAGGTGCAGCTGAGGCATGTATATATAAATTATCGTGAGCGAAAGAGTTGATATAATTATGAAGATCATTGTTTATAACTCCGTGCTGAAGAAAAAACTGAGGAGTTTCGATGTGATTACGCATATGATTATCCTGACTGCTTATGTGGGCATCACAAACAATTAACAGAAATTTGTGAAATAAGGAATCATAATCGATCACTTTTCCTATTTGTTTCAGCCGATCATATTCAGGAGAAGATTTACTGATTGCGAAATAACTTTTTATCGGTTTGTTTTGCAGATATTCAAAAAATATTTCACCGTTATCGCCGGCTTCATTTTTTCGGTCACATATCAGCCATATATGTCTTCTGTAAAACAATCTAAAAATAGAACGAAATATAAGAAATACTGTTTTTTTAATAGAGTCTATAGTTGTTTTTTTCATAATTTATATGTATTTATCCATTTATAGGATATAAGATATAATTGTTTTATAAATATTATAGCGCAGAATAATTAAAAAGGGATTATCTCTTTTGCAAGCTTACGAACCATGAAATCATTCCTTTTAAGGTTTAAAATCTGTCTTTCTGACGATGCAGGCGATCAAACATTGTCAGTCGTTAACGTATCCGTGTTCTTTCAATATCTTTAATGTTTTTTCACCCGGTTCGCAAGAAATGGTGTTGATATCAAAGAAACCGAGTTCCTTATCCACATTATACAATTGCTCTGACACAAATTCTTTTTTAAGGCTTCCGTTCACGGAATATTGATGCTCTATCATTTCCTTTAAATGCTCTGTTGTGCATATCGGATATTTAAGATTCCGGCAGAGTCTTTCTATCACCGGTTTTAATTCATTCTTTTCTTTTCCGAATATCCTTTCAAACGTTGAATATGACTGAATGTATACCATCGGCATGACCGGAATGTACGGATCATTTGTAAAAAGCACCCAGAATGCATGCTTCTCGTTTCTCTTTTTCCAGACTCCTTTGGAATAACAAATATTATAAGCTGCAGCAAATACACTGTTACAGTCGACCACCACGCCATCATAATCTATTGGGAAAAACATGTTTTTTGTATAGCACATTCCTGCGGTCCTATAAACGGATCTGTCATCGCAGTCCGAATATTTTGACAGGATCGCATCCCTGTGATCGATTATTTTGGAAAGCGTGGATTCGTTATACCCATCCTTTGTCAGTCGCTTTCTGTAATTAATATACCCCAATACATCAAGAGCTGTTCCGGACACAGCCGATTACCCCCATAAACTTTATTGATCCCTTAAATACAATAACATTATACACGATTCCCGGCATGGGTAAATTCAGATAATATAAAAACCTATGAATACATACATATTGCATAAGATTGATATGTGTTTTTTCATTAGAATTTTAAACTGCCGGTTTAATGACAAAACATAATCTGTATGATATATTAAAATACTACCTTATGTGTGTTCGGGATAATACAACATGGAGGGATAAATATGGAACCAATTTATTTGTCGATCCGGCAAAAAGAAACCGGTAATAGGATCAAAGGATTACTTTATGAAAACGGCTACACGGTAAAAGATATCCAATCGGCTATGGGCTTTGAAAACCCGCAGGCAGTATATAAATGGATTTCCGGCAAATCTCTGCCGAGTCTGGATAATCTTGTAATCTTGAGCAAACTTCTTAATAGATCAATGGAAGACATCCTCGTCATAGACGGGGATGTTCTTTTTTATTTCCTTTTAAACTCACGGTTCAATGACATCCGATATAATATGCCGTATGCTTTTTCTCGTAACAAAGATAACAATTACAGGAGGAAAAAAGAATGCAGCAAATGACATCGGCATTAGCCAATAAAATGATAAAGAATCTTGAAGAAGACAAGGCTTACTGGACAAACAAGGAACGTTCTTCGTGCACATATGTGGCTTCGGTAAACGAGGAGCCGGTGATCCCCGAATATGACTTTTCGACTGTGAACCGGACAATTGCGGAGATTGATATAAAAATTGCCGCCATCAAACACGCGATAAATCTCACAAACGCAACTGCAAATGTTACGGTTGGCGATTCTCGGTTAAGCGTCGACACCATCCTTGTGAAGATGGCGCAGTTAAACAGGCGCAAGGAGTTTCTTGATATGCTTCGAAAATATATGCCAAAGGAACGTGAAGAGCCCCACTATGGAGTACGCAACGCGGTGCCCGAGTATCGATACATCAACTATGATCTTGATATCGTCAAAGGTGAATACGAGCGCGTTTCGAAGGAGATTATGGATATGCAGCTTGCGCTGGACAAATACAATCAAACAGTAACGTTTGAGATTGATATCTAAAACGTTTTCCGTGCAAGACAATACCGGGATAATTCTATCTCTATTGCAGAAAAGTTTAAGTTCATAGTAAAGAATTATTTGTTTTTCGTTGTTTCATATTAATAATTGTTCAAAGTTTTGGATAATCAGACGAATTTGCATGTCTTGTAAAAAACCTGCGGAAACCCGTTGTGCGGAGGTTCGGTTACAAAGCACGGGCCGGGAGTAATCTTTTGATTGCTCCCGGCTTTTTTATCGGTTCTGCGAATGTAAAAGATAACAAAAAAGGACATTTCTTTAGAAATGTCCTTTTTCCGAGTCGGAGTGACAAGACTTGAACTTGCGGCCTCCACGTCCCTAACGTGGCGCTCTACCACCTGAGCCACACCCCGATATTAAGTAGCGAGAGGGGGATTCGAACCCTCGACACCGCGGGTATGAACCGCGTGCTCTAGCCAACTGAGCTATCTCGCCATATTAGTGTTAACTGGGGCCTATAGGGCTCGAACCTATGACCCTCTGCTTGTAAGGCAGATGCTCTCCCAGCTGAGCTAAGACCCCTCAATTTCGAATGCCTTCAACGCCGACCATGTTAGTATATAAAAGACTTGCCCCGATGTCAAGGATATTTTTGCAATATTTTAAGCATAAATCTGTTCTAATTCATCCTTGGGCAGCCGCCGCAGCCGGACGAGTCGCGAAGCGATGAAAGAAGGCATACCGCATGCGCGGCAATACCTTCACCGCTGCCCGTAAAACCAAGTCCTTCTTCGGTCGTGGCCTTAACATTTACAAGCTCAACGGATATCTTTAAAGCCTTGGCTATATTGGCTCTCATCTCATCGATATAAGGTCGCATCTTGGGCGCCTGGGCAAGTATCGTGGCATCTATGTTTTCCACAACGTAAAGTTTTTTCTCTATTATGTTCCCGACTTCTTCAAGGAGTTTTAAACTGTCCGCATCTTTATACTTTTCGTCGGTATCGGGAAAATGAAGCCCGATATCTCCAAGCGCCGCTGCCCCAAGAAGGGCGTCCATAACGGCGTGCGTAAGCACGTCCGCATCGGAATGGCCCAAAAGGCCCTTTTCAAAAGGTATATCAACCCCGCCGATAATGCATTTTCTGCCCTCGGCAAGTTTATGTACATCGTACCCGTGTCCTATTCGCATATCGTTCTTAATGCCTCCAAAGTGCGGTCTTTAGCTTTCTACATTCTCTCGGGTGCCTCAAAACCCAAAAGATCGATACAGGTTTCAAGCACTTTCTGCGTAAGCGCTATCAATGCTATATATTCGCTCTTTGCGTTTTCATCTTCCTCGGTCAATATCTTTGTCTCATGATAGAAAGAATTAAGCGCATTCGCAAGGTCGTAAATATATGCGCAGATCCTGTGGGGTGCAAGTTCTTCGGAAGCAGACTCGATCATCTGGGAAAAGCCCGTAAGCGCCTTCATAAGGTCTTTTTCGGAAGCGTTTCTTGCCTTTCCGATATCGCATGACTCAATCTTTCCACCCATAGCCTTATATTTATCAAGGATCGACTTTATCCTTACTATCGTATAAAGGATATAAGGACCTGTATTTCCTTCAAAAGAAATAAACCTGTCCATATCAAAAATATAATCCTTAACGGCCTGATTGGATAAGTCACCGTATAACAGTGCGGAAAGTCCTACGATCTCTGCGGTCTTCTTTGCTTCTTTTTCGTCCATATCCTTGTTCTCGGATATCTTTTCGTACATCTTGTTCTGAATGTCATCTATGAGCATTTCAAGACGCATAACACCGCCGTCACGTGTCTTAAAAGGTTTTCCGTCCTTACCGTTCATTGTGCCGAAGCCGATATGGCTTAACTTTACGTCGTCACCCACAAGCTTTGTCTTTTTGGCGCAGCGGAACACCTGCATGAAATAAAGATCCTGACGTTTATCGGTAATATATATCATCTGGTTCGGATCATATTTCATGACGCGTTCTTTGATCGTAGCAAGGTCTGTTGTGTTGTAAAGGCTTGCTCCGTCGGATTTAAGGATTATGCACGGAGGCACTTCCTTCGTGTCTGTGTCTTCTTTGACATCGACCACCAAGGCACCGTCGCTCTCATAGGCATAACCTTCATCCTTCATATCTTTGACCATATCCGGTATCAGATACTGAACCGTGCTCTCACCGTTCCAGAGATCGAAATCCACATTTAAACGCTTGTATATCTGCTTCATATCATTTACTGAAAGGTCTATGATATGATCCCAAAGTGCACGGATACCGGGAACGCCCGACTGAAGCTTAAGAGTAAGCTCAAGCGCGCGCGCTTTGTACGCGGGATCTTCTTTGCTCTTTTTGGAAGCCGTTGGATATATCTCTTCAAGATCTCTTACGGTAAACGGAGCTTCCTTGGGATATTCTCCCGTGTAGCTTTCATCAAAATATACAAGACTGGGATTTCTTTCTTCTATTTCGGTCATAACAAGACCCATGGGAGTACCCCAGTCGCCCATGTGAACGTCACCGATCACATCATGGCCCACAAAACGAAGTATCCGCTTTATGCTCTCACCTATTATCGCGGGACGCAGATGTCCTACGTGAAGGGCTTTTGCTATATTGGGTCCGCCGTAATCGACGATTATCGTCTGTTTTTGTGGCATTTCCATGCCGAACTTATCGGCCTTTGACATTCCTTTTACGTAGTCTGCAAGAAAATCGCCCTTAAGATTTAAATTGATGAACCCGGGCATTACTGCCTCGGCGCTT
>JAEEMP010000037.1 GCA_016283275.1 Lachnospiraceae bacterium | reverse complement strand
GTCACACTTTTTAATAATTTTTTAACAATCTCAATTTCTTTGTCAAAAGAAGGTATCTTTCATACTTATCTCCCTTTGAAAAATGCTCTTCTCGCGATTGTTCATAATTCAACGTATACTCAAGTTTTTCGTCCTTAAACTGTTCACTCGTGAGGTCAAAGATATGGCCGTTAACCTCGTTAAAACAATGAAAAGTACCGTCTTTAAGCGGCACTCCGTAAACCTTTCCACCGAATATGTCCTGCACGAGAAATGACGTGATGGAACATTGTCCGAGCGTCTTATTGTCGGGGCTCCACTTGTGTCGCATCCTGGTGGCACATGTTTCAACGCACCACACATTGCTTAAGACATCATAAAGATCCTGCGGAGTTTCAATACCTTTATACAATTTGTTGACTGCAGGCACCGTAGCTTCCTGCCAGCCGTAAAATACGTATTTATCGCTCATACCGGTCATTTCCTTTCCTTTTTAAATGGATCCGCACTATAGCGGTTCTTTTTCCGCCATGTCCTCACCCTGTGGCTTTGGACGGTCGATTTTAGTACAGTTGAACTCGGGATATGATACAAACTCATAATTTATAAGCATAAGCCCGCGTGCCGGTGCCGTCGGTCCCGCCGCGCGTCTTTCCCGCGCCTCAAGCGCCGCCTTGGTAAAATCCTTTTCTTTTCTGCAAAGTCCTATCTCTGTCAGTGTCCCTGCGATTATACGGACCATGTTGTACAGAAATCCCGTTCCGCTCACAACGATCTTCACATACGGCCCCTCGCGCCTTACACCGATATCGGTTATCGTCCTGACCGTAGTCTCCGCGGTCGTATAAACCGAAGCATAACTTTTAAAATCATGCTCTCCCCTAAGGAATTCCGCTGCCTCGCTCATCGCTTCCACATCAAGCGTTCTTTCCACATGATATGCATAAAGCCGCTCTGTGGGCGGCATCACGGGTTCGTTGTAGATCGTATATTCATAAGTCTTGATCGTATCGGTGTGCCTTGGGTGGAAATCCGCGGGAACTTCTCTTGACCATACGACTCTTATATCTTCGGGAAGTCTTGTATTCAGGGCAAAAGAAACCTTTTCGGCAGGCATTCGTGCTGTGGTATCATAAACTGCCATGTTGCAAAGCGCATGCACACCCGCATCGGTACGGCTGGCCCCGATCACAGCGATCTCCTCGCCGTGAAGGTCGCTAAGTGCTTTATTTAATTCTCCTTCGACGGTAGGTGCGTTATCCTGCAGCTGCCAGCCCGAATACCCGGTCCCGTCGTAGGAAACACACAAAAGTACTCTTTTCATCAGAAGATCACCTTAAGTGCTATTATCACCGAAAGATATGCAAATATCACAATGTATGCCACGGCATCACGTCCCTTGTACTTAAGAGGCTTTAACTTTGTACGTCCCTTGCCGCCGCGATATCCCCTCGCTTCCATCGCCATCGCAAGATCGTTTGCCCGTCTGAATGCCGAAACAAACAACGGAACCAGAAGCGGGATCAGACTCTTGGCCTTTTTGACGATATTGCCGCTTTCAAAATCCGCGCCCCTGGCCATCTGTGCTTTCATGATCTTATCGGTCTCTTCGACAAGTATCGGGATAAAGCGTAAAGCGATCGACATCATCATCGCCACTTCATGTACCGGAACTCCGAATATCTTTAAAAATCCGAGGCCTTTTTCAAGACCGTCCGTAAGCTGGTTCGGCGTGGTGGTAAGCGTCATGATCGACGATCCGATCACCAGAAACGAAAGTCTTATCGCCATAAATCCGGCAAGCTCGATACCCTGCTTCGTGATCTTTAATTTCCACCACGAAAACACCACATCTCCCCTTGTAAGGAAGAGATTGCATACGACGGATAGGAGCAAAAGAAAAAGTATCGCTCTCATACCTTTTACCATATACTTAAACGGTACTTTGGAAAGGGCGATCACACTTATTAAAAAGATAAGCGCCGGAATATATCCTATGAAATTGTCGGTTAAAAAGAGTGAGATCAGGAATATAAGAGTCCCGAACAGTTTCACTCTCGGGTCAAGCCGGTGAATGCATGAATCGACCGGATAATACTGACCAAGTGTTATATCCCGAAACATTTAGCTATAGTCTCCACGGCCGTTTCGATGTTAATGCACGAAACATCGACATCAAAGCCTTCTTTTTTGAGTTTGATAAGGGCTCTTGTAACTTCGGGCGCCCTTAACCCGATCTTTTCAAGTTCCGCCGAATGCGAAAAAACGCTCGCGGGCTCATCGTCGAATACGATCGAGCCGTGGTCCATGACCACTATCCTGTCGGCAAACTCCGCAACATCTTCCATGGAATGGCTTACCAGCACTATGCTGCAGCCTCTTTCATGTCTGATGTCGTTTAACATGTTAAGTATCTCGTCGCGTCCCGCCGGATCGAGTCCTGCGGTAGGTTCATCAAGCACCAGTATATCCGGCTCCATCGCAAGCACGCCCGCAATGGCAACACGCCTTTTCTGACCGCCCGAAAGATCGAAAGGCGACTGGTAGAAATACTCGTCTTCTATCTTAAGCTGTTTAAGCGCGGTAAAGGCTTTAAGTTCGGCTTCTTTTTGCGAAAGACCCTGATTGCGGGGGCCGAAACATACATCCGAGAAGACATCCGCTTCAAAAAGCTGATGCTCGGGATACTGGAACACGAGTCCTACACGGCTCCTTAATTCCTTTTTGGAAAAATCGGAGTCTGAAATATCGCGACCGTTAAAATATAT
>JAEEMP010000005.1 GCA_016283275.1 Lachnospiraceae bacterium | reverse complement strand
GAGAGCTCTTGTGATCGGAGCAGGTCCTGCCGGTCTTACGGCTGCATATGAACTATTAAAGAAGTCCTCGGATATTGAGGTGGTCGTTTTCGAAGAGAGTGACTGCTTTGGCGGTATTTCAAAAACCGTTGAGTACAAAGGGAACCGTATGGACATGGGTGGACACCGCTTCTTTTCCAAAGTTCCCGAAGTAAATGAATGGTGGGATAAAATGCTTCCGATGCAGGGACATCCCACATATGACGATATAGTACTTAACAGACCCATGCCTGTTAAAGAAGGCGGGCCCGACCCCGAAAAAGAAGACAGGGTCATGTTACTCAGGCATCGTGTATCAAGGATTCTTTTTGACGATAAATTCTACGATTACCCGATATCTTTAAAGCCCGAAACTTTTAAAAATTTCGGTTTCGGGACCACATTAAAAGTGGGATTCAGTTATCTTGCTTCGGTATTTCATAAACTTCCCGAAGATAATCTTGAAAATCTCTACGTTAATAATTTCGGACGAAAACTGTACGGAATGTTCTTTGAGTATTATACGGAGAACCTTTGGGGCCGACATCCTTCGGAGATCGATGCGTCATGGGGACGTCAGAGGACAAAAGGTCTTTCGATATTTGGTATCTTAAAGGACTTCTTCGGCAAACTTTTTAAGGTAAAAAACCGAAAAGTAAATACTTCTTTGATAGAAGAGTTTAAATATCCAAAACTCGGTCCCGGACAGCTTTGGGACGTTACGGCTTCCGAAATTGAAAAACTTGGCGGTAAGATAATCAAGTGCGCAAAGGTTACAAAGATACATAAAAATTCCGACAACATCATTACAGGAATCACCTACGCGGAAACAAAAAAGCGTGAGGACGGCATATTTGTGCCGATCGAAGGTACCGAGAAGACGATCGAAGGAGATTATGTGATATCTTCAATGCCCGTACGAGAGCTTGTAGCAGGAATGAATGATGTACCGGCAGATCCCGCGCGTATAGCTGCAGGTCTTCCTTATCGTGATTACATGACCCTGGGAGTTTTAGTCCCTTCGCTTAAGCTTAAGAACCTTACGGATATAAAGACGATCAAGAACATAGTTCCGGATTGCTGGGTATATGTTCAGGACAGAAAGGTTAAGCTCGGAAGATTCCAGATATACAACAACTGGTCGCCTTACATGATCAAGGATATCGAGAATACCGTATGGGTGGGACTTGAGTATTTTGTCAACGAAGGCGACGAATACTGGAATATGACCGAAGAGGAATTTGCCAAACTCGGTATCGACGAGATGGTGAAGTTAGGCCTTATAGATTCAAAGGATGTGGTTCTCGACTATCATATGGAGAAGGTTAAAAAGGCTTATCCCGCATACTTTGACACATACGATGAGATCGATACTTTGGTGGATTACCTTAAGTCGATAGACAATCTTTACTGTGTGGGACGTAACGGTCAGCACAGATACAATAACATAGATCATTCGATGGTCACTTCTTTTGAGACCGTCAAGAACATTATTTCGGGTGAAAAGAACAAGGATAATATCTGGAGTGTCAACACCGAACAGGAATATCATGAATCCAAGTCTGAAGACAAACCCGACAACGAAGCGGAAGTAGACTGATAAGTGAAAAAGTGGATAATCAGGTGCCTTATATTAATAATACCCACATATGCTTTGGTGATACTTGTTAATTTTTTGGTAGATCCCGCCAATATTTATCATGCATCCATGACCGACGATATCGTAAACGGGCTTAAAGAACACTCCGCTGTTGAGATAGCGGGTGACTTTGATGAAGGTGTTTTGCTTGATAAAAGGATAGCCGCCTGTGATGTGCATGATGTCGAGATAATGGGTTCAAGTCACGTTCTTTATGTAGATTGGGATTTCGACGATTACTTAAACATTGGGATGAGCGGAGAGTTTCTGGATGATTATTATGCTACTGTAGGGCTTATCGATAAATACGATAAGTATCCCGATACTCTTGTCATCGGAGTCGATCCTTATATTTTTATGGACGGCTTGTCCATAAGGCAGGAAAGTCTGAAGGATGACCTTGAATATGCGGATAAGCTTATAAAGGGCGGATCTTCAAAGAAGAGCCCGATCGATCTTTCGGGTTTAAAGAAGGTTAAAGAATTATTTTCATTCTCCTATTTTCAGTCTTCCGTATCGGCAATGATAAACGGTGTAAATGCAACATATGTAAATCCGGTTGATGATATCGGCCGTGGAGATTATCCAAAGATCTTATATACCGGCCGAAGAGTTCCTTCGCTTACATCGCAAAAAGAGATACAGGATATGGACTCCGCAGCACAATGGGATATTTCCGTAGGCGCAGTGTATTGTATGACTGATTATGAAGAATTGTCTTCCGAGTGCATCGAGCGTTTTGAGATCCTTATCGACTATATTCTTTCAAAGGATACGGAAGTTATTATCTATCTTCCCGCATGGTATCCGGATTATTACGATGAGTTTACAAAAAACGATAAATTTTCCGGAGTCATTAAAGCAGAAGAATATATAAGAAAAATGGCGAAAGAACGAGGTATAGAAGTCAGGGGTTCATATAACCCTTATGACTGCGGTCTTAGCAAAGAAGATTATCTTGATCATTTTCATCTTAAACCCGAAGGCGGGCTTAAGAATTACAATGTCATCATAAAGTGAGAAGGCTTTGAAAAAACTTAACGAGAAGCTTAATCATATATTGTCTTGTATCGATGCATGTCATCTTGAGTGGGCATGCATCGTTGTTGTGTTTATAATAATGCTTCCGATACTTATTCTTAAAAAGGGAGCAGTCTTTCCGATTCTCGATCAACTCGATGAAACTATATTAAATTATGTTTTTCCCGCAAAATATATCGGTGCGGATGTTTATGAGCAGATGATGTGCGGCGTTCCGTCCACAAGCCTTAAACCGTTCGCTCCGGGTTTTGTTCTTTTGTATATGCTGTTTCCTGTATTTACGGCATTTATATTACAGTATTTTGTCGTGATACTTATCGCCGCGATCGGTACTTACTTATGCGTAAAACGCCTTACAAACAGCAGTATATCCGCATTTTTGGCGGGAGCGGTCTTCGCTCTTCTTCCGTACAGGAGCATATACGGATTATCTCTTTCCGGAACCCCTTTCCTTATAGCATGTATTCTTTTCTTATATGACGGACTTAAGGAAAAGAAAAGGATGCGGACAGTGTTATCGTTATCCGGTATCGTTTTTTACGGACTGTTCTCAAGCCTTGTACTGGTCGGATATGCGGCTTTGACGATCATGTTTCTTGTGTTCGCCTTTAGAAGCATAAGGTTAAAGAAGACAGACAGGACACTTCTTATTTCCGGGATCGTGCTGTTTTTAACCTATGCGCTTACCAATATAGATCTTATTTCACAGCTGTTTTTCGGCGGTGAATTTGTAAGTCATCGTGAAGAATATGTGATCTCGGGATTTGATTTCTTTAAAACCTTTAAAGGCATCATGATAAACGGCATACAGCACTATGATTCTTTTCATAAGTATATTTATATCCCGATCGTTTTTGCACTACCGTTTCTTGTGATCGATATAGTAAAGAATGGTAAACTTTGGAAAGTCTATATTGCGGCAGCAGTGCTCATGGTCTTAACGGGTTTTCTGTATGCATTTTTTGCGGCGGATTTTACGGCCGACTTTAAAAACAACATGACCGGAATGCTTAAGACATTTCAGGCACAGAGATTCTACTGGCTTCTTGTCGGCGGCTGGTATGTATCACTTGGTATATCACTCGCTGTCATATGGGATCATATAAAAGAAAGATCCGCGATCTGCGGACTGATCCTTATCACGCTCTTATACTTACCAACGCTTATATACGTAGCCAAGAATCCGGATTGCATCTTTTATCAGAACGTAAATCAGATAAACAACGGAAGCGATATTACGGGCTATATTTCATGGGAAAGCTATTACGGTGAAGACCAGCTTGATAAAATAGAAAAG
>JAEEMP010000036.1 GCA_016283275.1 Lachnospiraceae bacterium | reverse complement strand
GAATCAAAGAGAAACTAGGATGGATGAGCCCTGTTCAATACAGGCTCCATCTTTTATCTGCATAAAGAAAACGAGACGACCAAAGTCGTCTCGTAAAAAAGTCTAACTTTGAGGGGTCACCTCAGAATGTCCTCCCTTTTTAATGTTTTAATTCATTGCGTTCCTGATGGCTTCAAACAGTTCGTCGTAGGTCTCAAAAGCCGGAAGATCGGGGTTATCGGCCTTGATCTTATCGGTGCTCTTAAAAAGGAACCCTGCTTTGCTTGCCTTGATCATGGCAAGATCGTTAAAACTGTCGCCGCTTGCGATCGTATCAAAACCGATCGACTGCAAAGCTTTTACCGTTGCAAGCTTTGATTCTTTTGTGCGCATCTTAAATCCGGTTATCTCGCCGCTTTCTGCCACTTCAAGCGAATTGCAGAAGATCGTGGGCCAGCCTAATTTTTCCATCAAAGGAGTTGCAAACTGGGTAAAGGTATCGCTTATGATTATGACCTGCGTCATCGCACGAAGCTTGTCCAAGAATTCTTTTGCTCCGGGAATGGGATCGATCTTTTTGATCGTGGCCTGGATCTCTTTAAGTCCTAAGCCGTGTTCTTTTAATATTCCTATTCTCCATTTCATGAGTTTATCGTAATCCGGCTCATCGCGTGTGGTGCGCGTAAGCTCGGGAATGCCGCTTTCTTTGGCAAATGCTATCCATATTTCGGGGACAAGTACGCCCTCAAGATCCAAACAAATAATATCCATGACCGTTTCCTCATCTGATTTTTTATGACCGCACCATTCTAACATAAGTATCTACAAAATAACAGAGATTTTTACAGTAAATAAAAACATATCTTTATAAAATATCCGATCATTGTGTTATCATGGATATTGTGTGAACGGAGGTTACCATGGCAGGAAAAAAATATATGTCGGACATTCATCTTGAAGATTATACGGCGCAGTACGAAACTCCTTTGGCGGACAGTAAGACGATGATATTTGAGACGGGGCGCGAAAGGTTTTCGTTAAACGGCACCTGGCAGTATGCGATAGATCAGTACGATACCTGTTTAAGGCAGAAATGGTTTCGCGAGATCTATAAGGACGCCGCGGGCTTTACGCTTCCGGTCGACTATTCTTTTGACACATGGGAGAGTATTTCTCTTCCGTGTTCTTTTAACGTAAAGAGCGAAAGACTGTTTCTGTATGAAGGGCCGATGGTCTTTACAAAGAAGTTTCCGTATGAAAGAAAAGACGGAAGGCGGGAATTTTTGCGCATCGGTGCGGCCAATTATATCGTCAGGGTATTTTTAAACGGCGTGTATATGGGCATGCACAGAGGCGGCTCAACGCCTGCGTTTTTTGACATTACGGATGCTTTAAAAGAAGAAAACAGGATCATCCTTGTGACGGATACGACGAGACGCCCCGAGCAGGTGCCGACCGAAAACACGGACTGGTTTAATTACGGCGGGGTATACAGGGATATAGATATCATAAGCGTGCCCGATACGCATATTAAGGATTTTAAGATATGTCTTGTACCGGACGGAGAGTACGATAAGATAAAGGTTAACATAACATTAAGCAAGCCGGAGACGCTTACCGGAACGATCGAGATAAAAGAACTCGATGTAAAAGAAAACATCAGCATAGATAAGGGCTTTGGCGAAACCGTGATCTTAAGAAAACCCAAGCTTTGGTCGCCGGAAGAACCGAAGCTTTATGATATTATGTTAACCGCAGGCAGAGATGTAATTACCGACCGTGTGGGATTTCGTGAGATAAAGGTCAAAGGTACAGACATATATCTAAATGGCCGGAAGCTTTTCTTAAAGGGCATAAGCTGCCATGAGGAAAGCGCAGTAAACGGAAAGGCCTTAAGCGATGAGGAAAGGCGTGAGAACATTACGCTTGCCAAAGAAATGGGCTGCAATCTCATGAGGCTTGCACACTATCCGCATCATGAAAATACCGCAAGGCTTGCGGACGAGCTCGGGATGCTTCTCTGGGAAGAGATTCCCGTTTACTGGGCGATAAAGTTTGAAAGAAAAGCTACGTACGATGATGCCGAGAACCAGCTTGTGGAACTGATCACAAGGGATTATAATCGTGCAAGTGTGATCATATGGTCTGTCGGAAACGAAAATGCCGATACCGATGAAAGACTTAAGTTCATGAGCAGTCTGGCCCTTAAGGCCAAAGAACTCGATGAAACGCGACTTGTATCCGCCGCATGCCTTATCGACGGCGAAAAGTGCATGATATCGGACAGACTGTCGGAATACCTCGATGTGATAGGAGTCAACGAGTATTGCGGATGGTATTCTCCCGATTTCAACATGCTTCCGAGGCTTATGGAAAATTCGCATCCCGATAAGCCTGTTATAATATCCGAATTCGGTGCGGACGCAAATCCCGATTTTAAGGGTGCTCCCGATGAAAAGGGTACGGAAGATTATCAGGCATATGTTTATGAAAAACAGGTCGATGTCCTTGGAAAGACCGACTATATCAAGGGCATGACTCCGTGGATAATGTATGATTTCAGGTGTCCCAGAAGGACCGCTTTTATACAGGGTTATTATAACCGTAAGGGTCTTTTTACCGCTGATAAGAAATATAAGAAAAAAGCATATTATGTGCTTAAAAGATTCTATGAGGGTAAGTTTTGAGGTTTATTCTAAGGTATGTAAAGCCAATTAAATACAGGCTGTTTTTAGTTCTTTTTCTTAAAGCCGTCGCATCGTTTTTAGAGCTTTTGATCCCTTATGTCCTTGAGCACATAATCGATGATGTCGTTTTAGAAAGATCGGTCTTTAAGGTACTGTTGTGGGGCGGTATCATGATCTTCCTTGCGGTCTTGGTATGGCGCACGAATGTATTTGCAAACCGTCGCGCGGTAAAGAACGCGACCGATACGATCTTAAAGATAAGACAGGATCTTTTTGATAAGACCATGAACCTTTCCGGAGAAGTGTTCGATGAATTCGGGCTTCCGTCCCTTACTTCGAGAATGACTTCGGATTCTTACAATGTACAGAACTTTGTGCGTATGGTCCAGACAATGGGTATAAGAGCTCCCATGCTCCTTATAGGCGGCATGACGGTTACGCTCATCATGGATGCGGGGCTTGCATCGATACTTTGCATTCTCGCTCCGATCATGATAGTTCTTGTGGTCTTTATCTCGTTTAAAGGTATCCCCCTATACGAAAATGTTCAGAAAAAGGTCGATAACATCGTGCGCGTAATGCGTGAAAACATTACGGGTGTGCGCGTTGTCAAGGCGCTTTCGAAAGAAGAGTACGAAAAAAGAAGATTTTCGCACACGAACGACGAGATGACCGGTGCCGACATGAAGG
>JAEEMP010000035.1 GCA_016283275.1 Lachnospiraceae bacterium | reverse complement strand
TGTCTTTATCGACAGAAGCAAAGATCATGAACTCGTCCCCGCCGATACGGACTATCCTGGAACCGGAAGGGGCTGCCTCCTTCAGCTCATGCGAAACGGCATATATCGCTTCATCCCCCGCAGCATGCCCATACGTGTCGTTCAAATGCTTTAAGCCGTTCAGGTCCGCAACACATACAAAAAGATCCCTGTCATTCTTCACGGCATCATCGATCACGATGTCAGAATAATACTTCAGGCCCTTGCGGTTATAGCATCCGGTCTGCTGGTCCGTCATATTCTCTTCAAAAAGCGCATCAAACCGATCCTGAAGGCTTTTAAGAAGCGCCCTTTCCTCAGCCTCCCGCTCCAGTTCGGAAATTTTCCTGTCATTGATATCCCTTATCAAAAAAAGGCAGTCATTACCCTCTGTGCTGTCCTCCGCAGTTGTGTTGCAGATAATGATCTCCGACCAGTAATATTTACTGTCTGAATGCCTCAATCTGCACTCCATGGAAAGATATACCTGATTTTTAAGGGCTTCCACATAAACATCATGTTCGGTAAATTCCGAAAATGCCTCCCTGTCCTCGGGATGGATATTTTTTTTAAGGCTCCGCCTCAGTTTTCCGAAATTTATTCCCTCTTCTTCACCTGCCTTACCGACGGAAATATTCTCAAGCTCTTTGTTATGGTCTATGATATCGCATTTACCGTCCGGATCACTGATAACGAATATCATCTGAAACAGGCTTCGTATGGAATTATCTATTGATCTCCTTAAGTAATCTTCCATCTCTTTAATCCGGCTGATTCTGTTATCCAGCTGTTTTCCTTTCTCTAAATTCGATCCTATCGTTTTATCTTATCAGACTAAAATATGATAACATATTCGTTATACATTGTAATCTTTTTTCGTTACTATTCACGGCCTTTGGGGCCGTGATAGTAACGTATAATTGTAAAGTTGCATACTACATTCGGATCTTTCACGGCATGCTTTTGTGACTGATTCAGATATTCACGCTGAACGATGTGCAGTTCTAGCGGTAGAAGAACAAAAAGAAAATGTATATAAGTCTGCAAAAGCTAGCTGTTTTGTGGTTATCGGATAATTTGGAGTGAAAAGATTATAGTTGACAATATTGTGATTTTGTGTAAACTTAAGGCTAATGATATTAGCCAAAAGGCTAAAACGATTAGCAAGGAGGAATAATGACCAGGAAGCAAGAAATCATAGATGTATGTATTGAAATGATAGATAAAGAAGGTTTTCTGAATCTTTCTATTAAAACTATCGCTGAAAGATTAGGCATAAAGCCGCCATCTTTGTATAAGCATTTTCAAGGCGGTTTGGATGAAATAAAAGAGGCGATCAAGGTATATGGTTGGAATAGTATTGATATAAAAATTGCTAAATCAGCAGTAGGGAAGTCACGGGAAGATGGATTAAAAGCAATGTGTTATGCGCTTCGTGAATTTGCTCATGAACATCCCGGAGTTTTTGAGGCAATATGCTGGCACAATTCATATACTTCTGAACTGAACCATGAAATAACAAAAGGGGTTATATCATCATTGTATTCTATTTTGGATTCTCTTGGATTCAGCGAAGCCGTGAAAATGCATGTATTACGAAGCCTGCGGGGCTTTGTGGAAGGTTTTTCGATGTTGGAGTTACATGGTAGTTTTGGAGATGAAATTACTTTGGATGAGAGTTTTGCATATGGTGTAGATGCATTGATCACCGGGATCATGAAAGGACAAGAAAATGTGGGTTAATGAAAACAGGAAAGCTCCTGTCGCCGATTTCCTCGGCTGGCTTTTGTTCATAAGTGTGTTTGCTCAGATTATTATGCTTATTCTTGAGCCTGCGTCGGTTGGTTATGCGGAGACAGGAAAGCTGACACTTGCATATATCCTGTATGCGGTCATAGGGATACTTTTTACAACACCGGCCCCGGCTGTTTCCCTGTTTATTGTACTCAGGAAGGAAGAGCATATCACTGTAAAAGAATATTTAAAGCGTTTTATTTATACACCGAAAAAGCTGAAAACGCTCCTGATAACAGGCCTGTTCTGCATGTGCGCCTTGATATTTGCCATTATCTGCGGTGAACCTAACGGTTCTTCATTGTACATGATGCCTCTGGGTTTTCTTATTATGCTGCCGTTCGTTGGGTTTGCAGAGGAAACCGGATGGCGTGGCTTTCTGCAACCTATGCTGGAGAAAAGATTTCCCTTCCCGGTTGCAACCACCATTGTGGCTGTAATCTG
Organism: Lachnospiraceae bacterium; assembly: GCA_016283275.1. GTDB lineage: Bacteria > Bacillota > Clostridia > Lachnospirales > Lachnospiraceae > UBA1258. The sequence goes on along the minus strand of JAEEMP010000035.1, from coordinate 12,442 downwards.
GTGTGTATGGCATTTTCCGATATGGTTACAGCCGAGCTCTAACCATTATGGTGACAGTATGGTGGGTTTTGCCATAAATATATTTGTATGGGCTTTTGTAGCTGCTTCAATTTATAAAGCTACGAAGAGCGTCCTGGCATGTGCCATATATCATTCTTTTATTAATTCCATAGGTGCGATCTATGATTGGAATAAATTGTTTGATACATACCCGAACTCAAATGCAGCGTACATATACTTTGGAGCAGTTTTCATAATTGCTTTGATAATATGGTATAAGGAAGAAAGAGCGGAGAAGGTATCGTAGACCGACGCTGTCTTTTTTAATTCATTTCCTTTAGGTTAGAATGTGTTCTGCTAATCTATATGGAAAGATAAAAAGCTGATCGCTCCATTGTAAATCTAAATTGTACGATCCGAATGAAGGATGTCTTTAGCTAACTGACTGACTTCCGCAGCATCCACCGCTTCTCCGTATTGGCGTATATGATCGATAACCTGATGATCTTCGGCACACAAAGAATGTTTTTGCGCCTCATTAAGATATCTTAACAATATTTCTGTTCTTTTATCCAATGTTGATATTCCGGGAACAGCGCTTTCATCCAGCATTGCATCGAGTATCTTCCCTATATAATGCAGATCTTCATAAGTGGGATTTACATACAGAATGCTCCCGATGTTAGCATTTTCCCAGCAGGTCAAAGCTGAATAGAAGGGTGCAATATTATTATTGATGCCTTCTTTTAACATCCATTTTCTGATCTCGTCGGTTCTCGGCATTAAAGGTTTAAGAAGTTCAAGTGCATGGATCCTTCCCCATCCGTGAACTCTCTTGGCGGTTTCAAAAATGTCATTATTCCCGCCAGCCCATTTTTTCATGATATAAACGCAGAAGAAAGTAAATTCATCGCTTAGAGCCAATGTCCTGATAATGTCCTTTGCTTCATCATTGGCAACCAATAATTCCAATATCAATAACCCGTATTTTACACATTCTCTGTTATCCGACGATCGGATCAGCCTGACCGCATATTCGTACAGATTCCCGGGTTTCAGGCTGCCCTGGTTATCAAGAATATAGTTTTGAAAGTCATCGCAGACAGCGATCGCTCTGTTTTCTTTGGAAAACTGAGCAAACAAAGAATCCGCAAGCTCGAATTTGTGATCAGCTGCGGCTTTGAGCGCTTCTGTCATTACCTGATAGTCGCTTTCCTTCATTTCAAACGGAGGCATGTGATACAGCGTTATGCCATCAAGCGCCCCGTCCGCAAAAGAAACCCCGCCTTCGCCCGCTGTTGATTTCGGCAGCGAAAAATCCTCAGGCAGCTGCCCGTCTGTAATAGCTTCTTTTATTGTCTCATAAATTGATCTGCTCATATCGATCCCCTGTTCATGATCAAAGAAATTCGTTTTTTACCTTGGAAAAATTATAACTTTTTTGCCTCATAAATGCTACCATGTATATATTTTGAACGGTTTTCGGGACCTCGCCGCAGTGATGCGGCGAGGCATTTTTTATATCGTTCTTTAATAGCGTGAAATTAAAGAACGATATTTACAAAACGTACTTTAAAATGATAGAATTAAAGAACGAAATGAAAGGAGGCGGAAGATATGGATTATAGCTATGACAATCTTAAGTTGTTAACAGAATCTAACGGTGGCGTTATCTCCGCAGCTGATCTTCAGCATGCCGGAATAGATCGAATCGGATTGTATTCTCTTCTTGCGCAGGAAATACTCAAGAAGGAATCCCACGGCAATTATGTTTGGGCTGATAATGAGCCTGATGAGTATAAGATCATACAGAACAGATCCGAGAAACTTATATACTCACACGGAACAGCTCTTTTTTTACATGGGATGTCGGACCGGGTGCCGCACACATTGGATATTACAGTACCGCAAGGGGATAATATTTCCAGGATCAAAAAGTCATATCAGAATACAAGGTTCCATTATTGTAAGAAAGAACTTTGGAATTTAGGAATAATGAACGTAAACACTCCTATGGGATACAGTGTGCGGGTATATGATCCCGAACGCTGTATTTGCGATATGATCAGGGATAAGGATAACGTGGATAAGCAGGTTTATATACAAGCAATTCAAGAATATTTTAAAAGCAAATGTAATCCGCGAAAGATCATCAAATATGCAAAAGAATTCAATATCGAATATAAAGTCAGAAACTATATGGAGGTGCTGTTATAAAAGAAAGAACACCTGAGCAACTGAAAGGGCAGATCAGAAGTTTTGCTTCCAAAAGAGACCTGCAGCCTCAGGAATGCGGTGAGGCCTTTTTTTTGCCGGATCCCGGCCGAAAAGGTTAACATAACACGGTTTTAAATAAGCAAGAATGGAATTTGGCAGATAAAAAGTCTATTCTTGCTTTTTTATCTGTCGCCGCAGGAAAATGAACAAGTTAGAAGGATGATTTTGGCAGAAAAAACACCAATTCAACTTGCTTTTTCTGTCGCCCACGGGAAAGTAAGTTTACATAACGCAAATAGAGGCAGATAAAACGTGATTTTAACTTGCATTTTCTGCTTTTCGCCGGATACCGAGGGTGAAAGCCACTTTTCGCCGGTCCCGGATGGCAGCCGCGCACGTCGGCAGATAAATGTTAATCCTTTTACAAGCCTTTCTGCCGTGTTATAATACTTCGGGGGAAATAAAAGGAGCCAAACACGGCATTTAATGGAGAATAAGTATGAAGAGGTTTAGGTTTTTAGCCGTATTACTGGCGGCTGTTATGGTATTTACCGCAGGCTGCGGCACGGACATCGACGATCCGGCAGCCGGCAAAAAGGAAAAAGACATTGATATCGAAGGCGCTGACTGGAAGACATGGGCAGCGTACATAGTGCTTGACTGGCACGGGCCGGACGAGACACGCAAGTATTATCTTGATATCAGTAACGACGGCGGTTTTGTACGTATTATAGAAGACAAAGAAAGTTATTCGCTTGTATCCACCTGTGATTTTTCGGAAGGCGGAGTAAAGGACTGGGATACGGTTGAAAATTCCATAGCTTTTGAAGATGCGGACGCTGACGGATACGACGATCTTTCCGTAACGGATATGGATGGCGGACATCTTATTAACAGCATTTTCCTGTATGATCCCGAAACGGGAGAATTCACATATTCCGGAGAACTTTCGGGTTACACGGCAGGCCAGTGGGGCAACAACGCACTCACATACGACAGCTGGCAGGACGCTTACAAAGATGTCGTAATGTTATGGGAAGACGATCATGCCGATGATGAGCTTCACGGTTACAAGCTTATATACTTAAATGATGATGATATTCCCGAGCTTGCTTTGATAGGCACCGATGATTGGACAGTATGCGATGTATACACGTTTGGCGACGGCATTGCATATCGAATCTACGAGGGAGACAATCTGGATGTTGACGGCAGGGGCATCCACTACTTTGAAAGAAGCGGCATACTTGCGTCGAGCGAATGGATGTCAGGCATCGGCGGATATGTGATGACTTCACCTTTTGACGAGAATCCTTATTTCGTATTGCTTGAGTATGAACTGGTCACCGGAGGCGAGACCAAGACACATATCAAATTTGTGGAGCCGAGCGGCGATTATTACGAGCAGGAATATCCGGATGAAGAGTACGATCTTTCGGAGCTTCCGGAAAAAGAAAACATCGAGGCAGCCCTCGGAATATCCGATCTTGAGGATATGATCAGGATCAACAGCGAAGACGGTCTTATGGATCATGATGAGATCGTGAATGCTTTGAATTGATAAAACATGTGTGGCAAAGGGGAAAGGTAAAATGAAAAAATTATTATCGGTCGCTTTGGGCGTAACGCTTTTATTGTCCATTGCAGGCTGCGGCGAAGAAAAGATGGTGCTCATTTCGGACACCGATGAGCCTATCGTCTGGGACCTGGAAGATACGGACACTTCAGAGGTAAAAGAAACCGCGGACACCGACGCTGCAGACGATATCAAACCATTCGCCGGCTACTGGCAGAACGACGAATTATCACAGTGGCTTTTGATCGATGAAAACCGTACGTTTGCGGTATTCAATGATTACGATGAGCCCATAGTTACCGGTTTCGTTTGGATAAATGACGGTACAGCAAAACTCGTCGACGGAAACGGCGATACATATATGGAACTTGATGTATCGGAAAGCGGAGATCTTCTGGATAAAAACGATATGCGCGCATACCGCACCGCAACGAGCGAACCTTCGGGAAAGAAACCGGAAGGCCTTGATGCATTTGCGGGAAAATGGGTAAGTGAAGAAAAAGATCGCTATATAGAGATATTATCTGACGGAACATGGCATATGTATAATGCTTCCGGCGATGTAATAGACGAAGGGACCGCTTCATTACGTGAGGATTCGCTGGTACTCATCGACGGCATGGGTGAAGGCGTAATGGAATTGGAACGCACCGTGAGCGGAGATCTGTTTACATGGGATGATATGACGGATTACACTCCCGTAGATGAGATACCTTCGGATGATTAAAAGGGGAAAGGATAAGATATGATCACAAAATTTAAAGTACCCGTCCGGGTAATGGCATTGTTGATCCCTGTAGTTCTTACGTTTTCGGCCTGCGGTCTTTTTTCGGACTCCGGCAGCGCACCGGCTCCGGTGCGTGTACACGAGGATATCATCGAAGAACCGACTCTTTCGGTCGAAGAATCCGCCGGATACGGTCAATTACCCGTACATCCGATATTTGACTTCAAGGGTACAGGAAACTTTAAGGATATAGATTCGGAAGTGTGGAAGGCTCATCCGAGTTACGATCCCAAGAACTTTGTCGGTAAATGGTACGAGGACGGTTTTACAAACGGATATTACTTAGAAATGTACGGTGACGGTACATGGCAGCTTTTTACGGATACTGTCTTAAAGGGCTATTATACCGTCTGGGAAAACGGTGTGATCAATTTTGAAGAAGGAGCTTATGGCATTACGCTCGGCCAGGCCGACGTGCGCGGCGCCGGTGCGGATTATGGCGATCCTTCGGAACCGCTTACAATGTATCTTTCGTTCTATCTGGATTCGCTTACAAACTTCAGGGCAACCGATGGCAAAGTAACTTTGATGCGTGTATGGGATAGTACCTATAAAGAAGACATTGAAGACTATTATCGCGAAATGTATCCGTTTACGGATCAAAGCGGCACCTGGTACTCCGTAGGAGAGGAAGAGGCCGTGAACTTTTTTGAGATCATCTCATCCGGTAACTGGGGTGAGGAACAGGAAGGACAGGGCATGCTTGAAGTCGGCCTGCTTGAAGAAGAGGTTGACGGCAAATATACATGCACAGGCGCTAACTGGGGCGATGAATATGTATTTGAATTTGCCGACGACGGATATCTGTATGTTAACGGGAAACAATACGAAAAGCGTGAAGGCGAAGACTTAAGGTATCGATATATTGTGGATAAATGGGATTATTATGACGAGGAAACCGGAACTTACTCCGGCGCCTATGAGTTCTTCGATGACCTTACTTTCAAGACTTTGCCGGGTAATCCCAAACAGACGAGCGGCGTATACTTCTATCTGGATGAAAACCTGCTTTTATATGATTATAACGGATATCAGGTCGACAGATTCTGGCAGGACATCAATTTCGCGCGCCGTAAGACAATGTTTGACAAGGATGAAAGGGATCTGTGGGGAGAAGGCCCGATAATAGCAAGATGACAGAAAGATACCTCTTCAAAAGGGGTTTAGGAGGAATAAATAAAATGAAAAAAGTTTTAGCAATGTTTTTGACACTCGGTATGATATTGTCTCTTACCGCCTGCGGAGAGGCCGTAAGCACGGAGCCTGAACCCAATCCCGTACCGGCTTCCACGGAGGTTTCCGTAAGTGTTTCCGAAGATCCGGCACCTGTCGATGAAGGTGTTACGATCGACGCAGATACGGTAATCGAGAATTTTAAAAACGCACAGGCTTTCTGGTTTGTGGTCGAAGGCGCTATAGCTACGGATTACGAAGATTCGATCACAGGTACAATCCGAGGATTTGAAAATGAATTTTATCGTGTGAACGAACCCGGTATGAGCACCTACGATGAACTTGTGGATACACTTTCCGAATATGTGGATGCTTCTTTTGTCAAAGACTATATCGACAATAATGAAAGTTATTTAAATTCCGACGGTAAATTATATGTCTGTCCCGCAGGCCGCGGAGACGATCTTAGCCTTGCATGGGTCGAATATTCCGTGGATCTTAACGGAGAGAGAGGAACGCTTATACTTACCATCCATCGTCAGGACTATTTCGATTCCCTTCAGGACTGGTATGAGACAGGGGCTATCGACAAACATGAATTTGCATTTACCGTTTCCGACGGCCATGCGGTATTCGATAAAATGGAGTATATCTGCATGTATCCCGAAGAAGCACCTATCGAAGGCCACGATCCCGATTCGCTTGAAGCGGCGCTTATCGGCCTGATCGCAGGAACCTGGACCATAGAAGGCGGTGAGTCCATTGTAATAGAAGAGGACGGTTCTTTCGTTTCGTATTTAAACGGCGAAGAAAAGACCGACGGATTCATCTTCTCTTCACGTTCGGATGACGGCTCTTATATGATGAACGGTGAAGATTTCAACAATACGCTCTTTGTGCATGAGACACTTGACGACGGTACCGAGGTCATCACGTTTGATTCGGGAAGCATCGTATACACCAAGGCGGACTGAGAAAAAAAGGGGAAGAAACGACATGACACTGGCTCAGATCATTTTGTTAATTTTAGGCACCATAGGTGCCATATATTTCGGGCGTAAAAGAAAATACGTCCCCATGGTCATATGTATTTTGGTTGCTGCGGTAATGCTCTTTCTTTTGGTTTGTTTAGGCCTTCTTATATGGGGCATAGACTAGGGCGCCGGCAGGAAAGAAAAGGTATATGAAAATGAATAAAAAGATCATATTTTTGGGTTCTTCCGTAACATACGGTTCTGCCGCGGGCGGAGTTTCTTTTGCGGATATCATTTGTGAGAAGAACGGATACGAAATGGTAAAAGAAGCCGTTTCGGGCACGACGCTCACAGACGATGAAGAGAAGTCCTATGTAAGCAGGCTTAAGACGATCGATGCCGACCGTGCGGATCTTTTTGTGTGCCAGCTTTCCACAAACGACGCTGCGCTTAAAAAGCCGTTAGGCAGTATTTCAGAGGGCAAGGACATTGCTTCTTTTGACGTAAATACCATAGCGGGCGCGATCGAATATATCATTGCGTATGCAATAGAAAAGTGGAACTGCCCCGTAGCCTTTTATACGGGGACGAAATTTGACTCAGAGCTTTATGCGCAGATGGTCTTGCTGCTTAAAAAAATAGCAGAGAAGTGGGATATAAACCTTATCGATCTCTGGGATGATCTTCCCGTCGATTCGATATCTTCCGAAGACTATGCAAAATATATGAGCGATCCTGTTCATCCCACTTTAACGGGCTATAAAGAATGGTGGGGTCCTTACATTGAAAGCAGCATTAAGGAAATGATGAAATAACCGGGGGTCTGTAATTTAAGCTGTTTCCGGTATAGTAGCGTTATTTAACCGCATTATCATAAAATTCCAAAAACCGGGCAAACAGATCTTCATCAAGTCTGTGGCTCCATCTATAGTGATCGAGATGTTCGGTGATATAGGCTGCCTTATCCTTAATGAAACGCTCTTTGTTTTCTGCGGCTTTATAGTCATAATCCAAAGTTTCAAGCCATGCATCGAAGCCTGCGTTAAATTCATCTTTATAGGTATTTTCAGGGTCATTTAAGATAGCGTTGTGACCTTTATCTTCAAATCTTATAAAAGTAAAACGGGGATCATCTTTGTATTTTTCGTAATACTTGTCCAATCCGTACTCGATCCCTATCACGTCATCATCTGCGCTGTGTACGATCATTATAGGTGCATCTGTAGTGTCGAATCCGTCCATTGCGGTATTTACAGCATACCTTCCATATTTGAAACGTTCATGGAGTCTTACAAACGGCGTCATTGCATAAATAGCATCCCCGGCCTGCGACTTGCCGCCCGATTCAAACATATCGGGGGAACTGTTAAAGCCGGAGCACTCGATGACCGCCTTAACCTCAGGATGATATGATAAAACGGCGCTTACGCAGTATCCGCCCCAGCTGTGCCCGAATAAAACGATCGGAAGATCGGGAATATCGGTACTTGATTCCACAAAAGATATGGCGTGGTCAAGATCTATCACGCCCTGCGGAACACCGCCCAGACCTTCGCCTTCACTTTTATCCATTGCGGTAGCATCATATGCAAAAACATAGTAACCGTTACGGGCAAAATAATCCGCAACATCCATATAAGAATTGTGACCCCCGTCGCCGAATCCGTGGGCAAGGATCACTATTCCGTGTTGCGCGTCACCGCTTTCATAAAGATAACCCGCAAGCATCTGCCCCTTATTTGAGGGAAAAGAAAACTCCGTGCACTCTAAACCTTCAAAATCTTCAACACGCAGCATGAGCGGTTCATAGCTGTTTCCGCTTATATCGAAATTCTCATTGTATATATTTACGACCAAAGCCCACCATCCGCCGATCAGCAAGACGATGATGCTCAACAGCACGATTAAAACAACCTTCTTTTTCGATCTTTTTTTATTTTGATTCTTAGCCATTAAAAATTTCTCCTTAACAGATGTTCATTTTTACACAAAGAAGATTATAACCGTTTTGGCTTATAAATGGTATTACTTTTCTTGACCGGTGTCATATAACTGTTATAATTAACGAAAAAAACAAAGGGGTATAATTATGGAAAAGGGAATGGATGCTTATAAACTTAAATTGATAGCGCTGGCTTTTATGATACTCGATCATGTCCGGATGTTTTTGTTTAATACCGTATGGCCGGAATGGGTATCTTTATTGCCCAGATTTGTTTCGCCTTTATTTTTGTATCTGCTGATAGAGGGCTTTTATCATACGGGAAGCAGAAAGAAGTTCATGATAAGACTTTCTGCCGCTGCCCTTATAATGATGGGCGGAAATGTGATCATTAATTTATTATTTCATCATGTCAGCTCATACACAGGCAGATATACTTATTTTTCTTTGACAGGCCCTCACAATATCTTTCTGACACTTGCAATTCTTTTTGCCTTGGTATGGTGTCTTGAAAATATCAGAAACCGCGAAAAGATTGTTTTGAATATAGTGCTCGTGGTAATCTTGGCCTTTTTGTGCATCTTTGCGGAGGGTGGAATAGAGCTGCTTCCGATTACATTTATCTTATGGTTCTTTCATGGGAAAAAATCCCTGCAGTGCATAGGAATAGGTGTTTACAGTATCTGTTTGTTAATGAAAACGGTGATAACGTATTTTTCCGGTCCGAGGCTTACTTCATTTTATGTGGATATATGCTTTGATAACGGGTGGGCCATATTCTTTGTTATATTCTTTATCCTCCTGTATAACGGGGAAAGAGGTAAAAATACGAAATTTTCAAAGTATCTGTTTTATGTAATATATCCGATCCATCTGTGGATCTTAATGATCATTGAATATATGATCGCATAATTTTTTAGAATTTCTTTATTGACAGGAACTTAAGTATCTGTTATCGTAACATTCTCGTGGGGGATATAAGTGCATCAGAGTGGAGCGGTGCACATTAAAGGGGAGTAAACGTGCATCGGTGGAGCGGTGCACACATTAAAGGGGAGTAAACGTGCATCGGAGTGGAACGGTGCACGTTATTTTTAAAAAAGCAACGACATTAACTTTAGACGGTTCTAGGGACCGGAAAAGTCAGTCGTTGTTTTTTTATTTGTGAGAGAAGTAATATGAAATGCGTTGATTTATCAATAAATCTGTACTAATTGATGGAATAATGTTGTAATATTAAATTGTTACTAATGATGGGGGCTTATCTTAATGAAAAGCAGATTTGGAATCTTTTTATCACTTATTATTTCTATGTTAATGATATCAGGTTGTTATATTCCACAAGGAACTTATTTTATTTAAGTAGAATGGTAAAGATTAATGGCTGAAAGGACCAATGTAAATATTGGATTAAAAAAGCAACTATAGGACGTAGCTTGCGGTTGCATAACTATTAGTTGATTCTTTGTATTCATTTAATATGTGAGGAAATTAATATGAGATATGTTTCTAAAAAATGTCCATATTGCGGTACATACTATCAATTATTAAAAATTGATGGAGAAAAGTTTTATGGGTCGCCATTTATAAAATGTAAAAGATGCGGTAAAACATTTTGCGATACCGGAGCCATAGAGCTCGCAATTCAAAAACCCAGATGGATTGATACAGTTAAGATATCCCCCTTTAATATTATGGTTACAGTTACGGGCCTTTTTTTATTTATCTTTAGTTTTGATATTAATACTAATGCACATTATTGTATAGAAGAAATATTGGATCATGCTCGATATACGGACAAGTTGAAAACTAATTTTAGGCTTGCTGATTTATTATGGGGTATTTTTGATGCTACAGTATTGATTATTATAGTCGTGGTTATTATTAGAAGCGCTATTAAAAGAAGAAATCAGAATAAAACCCCAGATTCGATGATTAAAGATTTGGCTGGTACTTCGAACACAAATAACTGCAAAAATAATGCAAGTAGAAATGAAAATTACCCAAAAGAATTAGAAGCTCAAAAAAATAATGATGATTCTATCTATAATCAATCTCAATCATCAAGTGTCAAAAAACTGGGTGTTAATGCGGATTTACGTTCCAAACTTCAAGAATATAAGTCATTATATGAAGAGGGACTAATCTCACAAGAGGATTATGACAAACTTAAGAAAAAAGCATTAGATATCTGATAAAATTTTTTATATATATTCATGTGAGGGGAAAATGAATAATACATCTGATAAAAGCGATTTTGGTACAATCGGTGAAGCACTTCGGTTTTATAAAAAACTGTTAGATGAAGGGCTTATTAATGAACAGGACTATGATAGAAAGAAAAAGCAAATACTAGAGTCTGAATTATCAAATTCAGTTTCATTGACTGAAATCAAAGAAGAAGCACTAATCAAAGAAGAGATAGATAATATTAGCGAAGCTACAAGAGATGTGACAATAGATGATAAAGAATCTGAAACCAAGCCACCTGTTGATGATGGAAAAATTGCTGCAATATCGCTAGTTTCATTATTTGTTAGTTTACTGGGTTTTGGATTGTATTGTTTAATCCTTTCAGTAAAAGCTATGTCATTGTATAATTTTTTTCTTTTGATTTCAATCATCGCAATTATTCTACCTGCAATTTCAAAAAAACTTAGAGGTAATAAATTAGGAAATACTTTTGAAATATTTGCAATAATATTCGGTGGTTTGGATATATATTTTTATGTATTCCTATGTACACATTGGCCAATTGCGGTCGGATATATAGGGTGGGTAATAGCGGGAGTTGCTCATAAAATAGTAAAATAATTGGTGAAGGTATTTTAATTAGAGGGAAAGATGTGGACGGCCTGAATATAATTATAGAGAGGATAAGTATATGGGAATATTCGATGGTATCAAATCTTTAAAGGCTGTAAATGATATTCGCAATGGTAATATTGCCAGCCTTTCTTATGGGATGCTTGTAAACGGGTTAATCAATTTACAAGATGCACAGAGAAAACTTTCTAAGGAGCAGTTTAGCAGAGTTTACGCCTTGTATAAAGATTTCAAAAAATGCACTACTCCTATAAAAATGGATCAGTATTCTTATATATATCACTGTAAAGAAATAATTGGAAAGTTTGATGAAATCGCTCCATATGAATTGTACAGTGGTGGAAATGAGCTTGAGTTTTCTTTGATGATGGATGATTTGCGCAAGGAGAAACAGACCGGGGTGGATACATGTTCAATAGACGAGGACTATGTTGGCATGATTATTGATGAATCTAACAAGAACAATCAAGCGTCAAATATAAAAAATGCTGAGTTAAAATCAACAACTTCAAATTATGATAAATTGTATTCCGAACTAAGTTTTTATAAACAATTGGTCGAGGAAGGATTAATCGATGAAGATGATTACAATTCCGTCAAAAAGAAATTATGAAGCATTTGAGAGAATAGATGATGGAATAGAATATCTTAATCCCGATCATTTTTCAGTTAATGAAATGATTTCGCTTGTTAGAAACTCGGGAAAAGAATGAAGATTAAATATATTTCAGTTGCCATAATTAAAGGCCTCCTAAAGATTTATTATATCTTAGGAGACCTCGTTCATACAGTGTTATTCCATTTTTACAGAGATTTTTTCACAGACGAGGGTGCGGACATTTTCTTGGACAGCCTATACGGCTAACCCAAGGCTATGCCTGTACTCCATAGGACTCAAATATCCTAATGACTTTTTTATTCTTTTTTCATTATACCAAAGAAGATAG
>JAEEMP010000034.1 GCA_016283275.1 Lachnospiraceae bacterium | reverse complement strand
GTTTGTAACTTCGATAGGAAGTGCTCTTGCCATGATCATCTGATACTTCATCTCATGGAATGCAAGCTTCTTGGAGCATGTATTTCCGCAGTGGAATCCCATGAATGTATCTGTATGCTTGTAATCAAACTTGCCTTCGATAGATTCTTTGTACATATCCTTGGGAACTGAGTTGTTGATATCAAGAAGAGTAACGATATCATCACTTACGCAGGTACCGATAAACTCTGATAAGCATCCGTAAATATCAACTTCGCAGGATACGGGAATACCCATACCTGTAAGACGGCTGTTTACGTAGCAAGGTACAAAACCGAACTGTGTCTGGAATGCGGGCCAGCACTTGCCGGCGATAGCAACATATTTTCTGTATCCCTTGTGAGCTTCAACCCAGTCAAGTAATGTAAGTTCGTACTGTGCAAGCTTTGCAAGTACTTCGGGCTTCTTGTTGCCAGCTCCGAGTTCCTCAGCCATTTCCTGAACCTTTGCAGGGATTCTTTCATCGCCTGCATGGTTGTTGAAAGATTCGAAAAGGTCAAGCTCAGAGTTCTCTTCGATCTCTACTCCGAGGTTGTAAAGCTGCTTGATGGGAGCGTTACAAGCAAGGAAGTTAAGCGGTCTGGGACCAAAGCTTATGATCTTGAGATTTGAAAGACCGTAGATAGCGCGTGCGATCGGAATAAAGTCATGGATCATATCTGCACAATCGCCTGCATCACCAACGGGATATTCGGGGATATATGCACCGATGTTACGAAGCTTTAAGTTGTAACTTGCATTGAGCATACCGCAGTAAGCATCTCCACGGCCGTCCATAAGGTCGCCCTGGCTCTCTTCTGCTGCGGCAACGAACATCTTGGGTCCGTCAAAGTGCTTTGCAAGAAGTGTTTCTGAAATTTCGGGACCGAAGTTTCCAAGATATACGCAAAGTGCGTTACATCCTGCCTTCTTAATATCCTCCAATGCCTGTACCATGTGAATTTCGCTTTCAACGATACATATAGGACACTCATAAATGTCCTTTGCATCATACTTTGCCTTGTAAGCATCCACAACTGCCTTTCTTCTGTTAACGGAAAGACTCTCGGGGAAGCAGTCACGGCTTACGGCAACAATACCTAATTTGATCTCGGGAATGTTGATCATTTTAGTTCCTCCTTTTTATGATTATTACTCACATATATTCATGAACCGTCTTCTACGGTACCATGTCGTTAATAGTTTCAAAACTGTCTGACGCACAATGCAAAAGAAAATGCATCACTCGTTAAGATTGCAATTCTTACCCTTAAGGCCTAAGAACGAACCCTCTGCAAGGCCGCCTTCTTTATGACCGATAAGCCACTTGTTGACAGCTGTTATAAGTGCATCCTCATTAGGAGCGGATCCGTCTGCATTAAGCTTTGTATGGCTTGTCTTAAGATCGTAGTTTGTTCCTTTGGGAAGAATGATGGATACTTGGAAGCCCTTGCCGTCCACTCCGCAGGGTGCGTAATGAAGTGTTGTGGCAAATACTTCAACAGCAGCGCCGGCAGGAACCAGAAATGCTTTTACCTTGGAAGTATCATAGGTAAAGTCATCTTCAACATCCTTCATAAGACCGAGCATGAGTACCGCATCGGTAGCGGCTACGTTGATCTCGGAATCTCTGTGATATTCAAGAGCGTTAAGCATACAGTTATGGCCGTTGCAGTAACCGATCTGAACGGGCATCTCTCCGTATGTCACATTGGAAATTTCCTTTGCAACGGGAAGTGCTTCAAGTTCTGCGATCGAGGGTTCATATACAACGTCATCGGGACAGGGAGTCTTCTTCATGGCTTCCACTAAAGCCGTAAAGTCCACATTCTTAACGACTCTTCCGTACTCTTTAAACTCTTTGTCGTAGATTGATAGAATTTTCATAGCATTGGTCCTCTTTCTTTAATATTTTTGGGTGAATTGTTTATATCTTAGGGTTATCGTTTTATTTCAATTTTGCAAAAACAGGCTTAAGTGCGGGGTAGATCTCCTTAAACTGCTTATATCTTTCTTCGTACTTAGCCACGAGTTCGGGTTCGGGTTCAACAGTATCCACAACCTTTACGAACTTATCTGCGATCTCTTCGACACTTGAGTATTCACCTGCCGCAACCGCTGCGAGCATAGCTCCGCCCATCGAAGGACCTTCTTCGCTTTCGATAACGTCAACCTTGATGTTTAAGATATTGGCGATCATCTTCTTCCAAAGAGGAGACTTGGCGCCGCCGCCGCAGATCTTTGTGCGCTCGATCTTGATGCCTAAAGACTTTGCAACTTCAAACGAATCACGAAGTGCGAATGCAACACCTTCAAGAACTGCCTGAGTCATATCTGCCCTTGTCGTATCCATTGTAAGACCCGTAAAGGTTCCTCGTGCGAAAGGATCGTTAAGAGGTGAACGCTCACCCATTAAGTAAGGCAAGAAGTATACATGATTCTCGCCGAGCTTTTCGATGGCTTTCTGTTCAGCGGCATAATCCTTGGTGCCGATGATATCGTCCATCCACCACTTGTTGCAGGAAGCTGCGGAAAGCATACATCCCATTAAGTGATAGGTGCCGTCTGCGTGTGCAAAAGAATGAAGTGCGTTGAACGAGTCAACTCCGAACTTCTTGGATGAGATAAATATCGTACCGCTTGTACCGAGTGATATATTACATCTTCCGTCACCGACGGTTCCCGTTCCTACGGCTGCTGCCGCATTGTCGCCTGCGCCGGCTGCCACGATCGTAGTCTCGGGGAAACCGAGTTCTTTTGCCACATCGGGAAGAAGTGTTCCTACCTTTTCGTAGCTTTCGAAGATCTTTGCAAGCCATTCGGGCTTAACCGAACAGATCTCGCACATTTCTTTCGACCATGTTCTGTTCTTTACATCAAAAAGAAGCATTCCGGATGCATCGGAAACATCGGTGCAATGAACTCCGGTGAGCTTATATGCAAGATAATCCTTGGGAAGCATTATCTTTGCTATCTTTGCAAAGTTTTCGGGTTCTTTGTTCTTAACCCATAAAACCTTCGGAGCCGTAAATCCTGTGAAGGAAATATTGGCTGTATATTCGGAAAGCTTATCCTTTCCGATAACATTGTTAAGATAATCGCATTCTTCGGTAGTACGGCCGTCATTCCACAGAATTGCGGGACGGATAACGTTATCGTCCTTATCAAGTATTACAAGACCATGCATCTGACCGCCGAAACTGATGCCGGCTACCTTGCTCTTGTCAATGTCTTTGGTAAGTTCCTTAAGACCTTCGATGCTTTGTTCGTACCAGTCTTCGGGCTTCTGTTCACTCCAGCCCGGATGAGGGAAAAATAAGGGATATTCCTTGGAAACAATGTTTAAGATCTTGCCGTCCGAATCCATAAGGAGAAGCTTAACGGCACTTGTACCCAGATCGATACCTATGTAAAACATAATAACCTCCCAGTTTTTTAATGTGTTTTCCTACATTTTACCAAATCTTTTATCATATTCAAATCAAAATTAAGCATTTTTCATGTAATTTTTGCGTTTTTTTGGTTAATCGATTAAGTTTATTGACAAAAAAAAGAGCCGTCACATAAAGACGGCTCTTAAATACGTTGTTTTACTGCTTTTCGTTAATGTAAATGGATACTCTGCTCTGTATAAGCGAAGCGACATCGTCGACCGATTTCTGACCTTCAAAGAAAGGAGCGGCTTCTTCGGTAATGATATTTAAAATGTCATCGCTTAAAGTACACTGAAGCTTATCGACAGATAAGATAAAGCTCTTAAGCTTATCGGCATCTGCCTGGGTAAGAAGCGGAAGTGGGATCTCCTGACCGTTCATCCAGAATGTGGGAGGATTTTCTATTTCCTCGCCCGTCTCATAATCCGTATAAGTGGGCATCTTCATGGCTTCCTTGCAGATCTCGTCGTACTTTGACATCGAAGCGGGTATCTGCCAGCTTATGGTATCCTGATATTCGGGAGTCAGATAATACTTTACGAAATCCCATGCAACTTCGGGTGCGGCACACTTCGACGATATTGATGACGAATTATAGAAAGTAAGCATCGAACCGTTTCCTTCCATTGTGGGATAACCTATGAATACGCACTCTTCACCCATGTAACCGTATACATCTCTTACATAAGCTGTGGGATCCGATAAATATTCATTGTAGAGTACGACCTTATCTTCTCTGTACATTGTCTCGTATGAATCGAAAAGTCCCGAATTGTAAAGCTGTTCGTAATACTCATCGGTTGCTTCGGGAAGGTTCTTTACATAAGTGAGGAGCGACTTGAACGCATCCGAATCGAAGTTACATTTTGCTTTGCCCATATCCACATAGTAATTTGCATCCATTGCAAGACACTGGGACAGGATCTCATCTCTGGTCGATCCGGCAAAAAGAAGCGTGCCTTCGGGAAGACCTTCTTCAAACTTCTTCATCTCTTCAAATGTCCATGAAGTCCTGTCACCAACAAACTTTTTCTTGGCAAGAACAGTGGATACATTAAAGAAAGGAGCAATCTGATAAAGCTTGCCGTCATACTCGCAGGCCTTTAAAAGGTTCGGGAATATATCGTTCTTATCGATCGCGGGATCGTTGTCAAGGTATTTATAAAGATCCAGAAACAGTCCTTTTGACGCATAATTTGAGATGAGCGAAGGATCGTTTGAAAGGATTATATCCGGAACCTGTCCCGCTGCTATATCTGAGTTAAGCTTGTTTGAGCCTGCCGAATAATCTTCTTCGGTATTGAAAGTATTGTATTCGATTATCGATATCCTGTATTCGGGGTTTGACTTGTTAAAATCGACAACCCTTTTTCTTACATCACCGTCAAGATAGATACAGCCAAGTGTTAAGACCTTCTTTTCCACCACATCCGAAGGATCCACCTTTGTGTAGCGTGCAAGGTATCCTTTATATGTGCCTTCATAGTTGTCTTTTCCGCTCACGTATTCGGTATAGAATCCCAGAAACGTTCCGTCTTCCAAAGGTACGAAAGCATTGAAATACGATGCTGCGATATCGGAATCGATAAAGTTTATTACCTCTGTCTTATCGGCATCGCCGATATTGTATCCGTAAAGCGATGTATTGTTCTTTAAGAAAAGATCGTATCCGCCGGCTCCGTCATATATGGTAAACATTGAGAGGCTTACCGGAATGGTACTTTCATCGCCAAGCGTAAGTGTGTTTGTGTCGAGAGGCTTTACGATCGCCTTTTCATTGCCCCAGTAACTTACATAAACCTTACCGGTCTTATCGGCAAAAACTTCGTTGATCCAGAAATCCCCGTCAAGTGTATTTTGTTTTACAAATTTTAAATCCTTGTCAAACTTTGCCAAGGTCGTACCGCTGTACACTATCAACCCGTCAGTTGTCGGAATGACACCGTCAAGATACATTATATCTGTAGTTTCGCTTGTACATACTCTTGAAAGTTCTTTTCCGGTTTTATCTATGACAGCGATATAGTATTTCTCTTCATACGAATAATCTTCGCCGTCATCAGGTAAAATGTCGACAGTATCGTCTATAGTATCTGCAACCGAAGTTGCTGAACCCCCGGTTTCGGAATCGGGATCTTTGGGCGTTTCCGTATCATCGGAAACGTCTTCGGTCTCATTGTCCTCGTCTTCTTTTTCAAGGCTTGAACCTACGGCTCCGCCGGTATAAAAAGTGGTCATCTCACCGCTTGCATTATATTCGGAAAAGCAGACATAAGCATTTCCTCCGGGTGCTTTTGCTACCCTGTTTATCCAGCTGCTATCGGAAAGAACGTACTCGCCGGTAGAGTTACCGTCAATATCCGTGATCTCTATCATCGTCGTACTTGAATACGTCTTTTCGTCGTACTGATAACCCGAAAAATAAAGGTAACCGTCCGAGTATGTAAAATTGTCGGCCTGAAATCCCGGGTTAAAATTGAGAGATTTTAATTCCTCTCTGTAAATAGCGTCTTTATTGATGGTTTTTACAGGTGCCTTCTTTCCGCAGGAAGCAAACGGTATCACCATTGCCGCACATAATAAAGCTGCGGTCACCCTCATCAGATTCTTTTTCATAAATATTCGCCATCCTCCTTTTTTCTGTTTCTGACTTCTCTGTATTTTTCGATCCGGCGTTCAGCAAAATCCTTAATGTCTTTAAAGTGTATCGTACGCTTAATGTACATTCTTACAATAAGAACGATTAGATTTACGATCACAAAAGCCATCATGATCACTGCGACGGCACATATAGGTGTCATTATATCTTCAAGACCTCTTGCCATATTCTCCCAATAGGGGAATACAACAGTCTTTGAATTCATGCTTCTTGAACCGAAATTTTTAACGTTTAACAAAAGCTTTGTCCAGTTAAATCTTCCTGTATTCTGTTTGATCTCATATCTTAATTCATCTTCTGAAATTTTATCTTTTACCGTGTTTAACGCATAATCCCTTACGGGGTTTTGCAACAATACTTCATAACTGTTAAGCCCGAGTTCTCCCATATCCGTTTTGAGCGATTCGTATGAAAGATAGATCGTGCTTTCATTGTTGCCCGCAAGGCGGTTAAGCCTTCCGGTGTCGCGCTTTATGACTGCTGCCACAACATGGGACCTTCCGTTTACCGTGATGATCTGTCCCACTATATCGTTTGAGCCGAAAAGTTCCCAGGCCGCATCCTGATCGAGTACCACGCGATCCTTATTGATATCTTCCTCGTCAAAGAAAGAACCCGATAAAAGTTCCATCGGATGAAAGTAAAAGAAATCTCCGCCGACTCCGATGGCTTTTAAACTTTTGGTCGCCTTTTCCGATGCAACCTCCGCTTTACCCACTGCAGAGTAAGCGCTTATACGCCTTATTCCCTCGGGGGAATCGGCCACAAGGCTGTCCTGATCAAGCTGCTGTTCGATCTTGAAATCGAGTTCTTTTATATTGTCTTTGGTCATGCCCGAAAGCTGTGAGAAAAACACGCTTACCTGGGCATATTCTTTATCCTTGCTCCATCTTTGCGCGGCAAGCTGCGAATCAAGCGATCTTGAAAGCGCCATCCCTATGATAAGAAGGACAAAAAACACAAAAAGCGCAACGCCCGAAAAGATAAGCCATTTATTCTGTTTTTTGGTAAATACGCTTTTAAGATATTCCATATTACTCTTTAAGTCTTACCTGCTTACCGTCTTCAACGGGTTTTGATGCATTTGTGATTATATACTCCCAGCCCGAAAGGTCGCCCGAAACCGCAGTCTCATTTTCGGACTCTGCCAATATTTCCACATCCACACGATGGGCGATATATCTGTTGCCCAAAGGCGTGCTCTTTGCATCTATCCTGTATATAAACTTACCTTTATCATCCTTTTGGATGGCGCTGGTCGGTACGATATTTTCGTAATTGGCAGTACGGCTTCCGACTGTAAGCGAAAGATTCTGGCCGTTTGTAAGATCTTCTCCTTCAAGCTCGAATACCACGATCTTGCCGTTTGAAGGATTGGTCTTGTCGGGACGGATCTGGGTAACCTTAGCGTGTACATCGGTATACCACCAGGAGTTGGTCACTTCGGCCTCATCACCGATAGTGATGTATTTGGCCTGATCGTTTGTAACGTTCATGGTAAGTCTGAATCCCTTGCCTGCTTTCTGGATCTCGGTAACCTCGGAACCTTTTTCGATAGTCTCGCCCGCAACATACTTCATGCTTAAGATAGTGCCTGCAACCGGAGCGGTTATCGTATCCCCGCCCGAAGTACTTCTTAATTTTTCGACTTCGACCTGAAGATCCGCGATCTCCTTTTTCATATCGTCAAGGGCATACTCTTTGGAAAGCTTGTCGATAAGCTCTTCGTATTCCTTGTTGGCTCTTTCAAGCGCTGTCCTCGCATCCGCAAGCTGGGTTGAAATATCGTATGTCTTATTATCGAGATTCTGCTGCGCGTCCTTTACGGCCTGAGTATAATTAGCCACCTGCTGTGCGGAATTGGCCGCATTTGCGGCAGCGCCGTCGTAGGAAGGCTTAAGATCGGCGACTTTTTTTGCAGTTTTGGTCTTCTCATAATTGGCATCGGCCAATGCATCTTCTGCCTTTTTTAAATCTCCTTCTGCATCGCCCACACCGTCTCCGTCGTTATCCAAATCATTATCACTTACATCATTATAATGCTGTAAAGCCATGTCCCTTTCTCTTGTAGCATCGGCTACCTTCTCCTGAGCGTCCGCATCACTACTCTTTGCCAGATTGTATTCGGCTTCAATAGCGGTCAGATTGGCCTGATCTTTTGCATTTTGATCTTCCCAGGACTTAAGTGCATCCTGTGCATCCTTTAAAGCCTTGTTTTCCGAAATATGTGATGTACTTGAATTGGAATACTGTTCCTGCTGTTTGGTAAGCGCATCAACTCTTGTCTGCGCGTTTTTTACCTTTGTCTTTGCGGCTTCGATCTTTGCCTGATTGCTCTCAAGGCTTCCGATACTTCCGCTGTTTACGGCACTTGTAACCTCTCTTGATATCGCTTCGCTTATGATCTTCTGTTCATAAGCTGCCTGCTTGTCTTCGAGATTCTTGATGGCTTCCTTAAGTTCCTCGCTCTCACCGGCTTCAAGATAATATAAGACTGCGTCCTTTTCGACATAGTCGCCCTCTCTTACCGCAACGGATTCGATAACTCTGGATTCCTTAAATTCTACCTTGTAGGGATCGTCGGTCTCCACAACACCGCTTCCTCTTACCTTATTGGTGATCTGCCCCGAATAACAGTACTGGGCCGCTACCTCGGGAAGCGAATAGTTCATTATTGTATTTGAGAAAAGAGTCAGTATCAACATCACTATAAGAAATACGATAACCGCATTCTTGATCCACTCTCTCTTTTTTCCGTTCTCCATTTTAAGTCCTCCGTATTTTGGGCAATCCTTTTGAGCTGCGCAAGCGGCTTGCCTGCCAATTTTATCCCTTAATACCGCCCTGGTACATGATCCCTTCCACGAGGTAATCTTCTCCGTAGAGGAATATGAGTATCGAGGGTATCATATATATCGTTGCTACCGCAAAAGCAAGTCCGGTCTCGCCGCTGTTGATCTGCGACAGGAACACGGACAACGGGTGGAGCTCCGCATCCGAAAGTAAGATAAGCGGCTGCTCGACCATATTCCAGTAGTCAATAAACACAAGTATTGCGACCGAGCAAAGACATCCTTTGCAAAGCGGTGCGCAGATACGCCTGAATATCTGCCATTCTCCCGCTCCGTCTATCTGCGCGGCCTCTATATAGGATGACGGTATCCTGCGCATGAATTTTGTAAGAAGGTATACCGCAAACGGTGATGCCACGCCCGGAAGCCAGATAGCCCATCTGGTATCCACTATGTTAAGCCAGGTAGACACAAGGTAGTTTGGCACAAGCGTTACCTGATAGGGCATGAGCATCAGTATTACATATAAGAAAAATACGATTTCCTTAAGCTTGCCTTTTGCTCTCATAAAACCGTAGGAGGCAAACATCGCTACAGCAAGCTGAAATACAACGATAGGCACCACCAGTATTACCGAATTCCAGAACTTAAAAAGGTAATCGGGGCTTTTAAACAGTACCGTTAAATACTGCGTAAAAGAAACCATATCGGGTATAAACTTAAGATTGACTATTTCCGAAATGAATACTTTTCCGCCTTTTTCATTCTTGGCAAATACCGCGCCGTAATTGGCATTTATCTCCGACTGCGCCATGAATGAATTGGTGATCGTAAGCACGATAGGCGTTATGAATATCGCGGCAAAGAAAAGTGCAACGACGACCGCGATACAGGTACTGACAAGCTTTCTTCTTTTTTTTGCGGAGAGGGTGTTTCTTTTTTTCATTCTTCCACATCCTTTCCGAAATGATTTTCTATCATAAACAACGCACCGATTATCACGACCATGACAAGCGACATGATGATCGCCGCCGATGAAAGTTTCTGATAATCGAGCGATTTAAACGTATTGTTCATAAAATGCTGAAGCATATAAAGCTCATTGGGATAATCACCGGTCAACAGGTATATCTCCCTGAATACCTTAAACGAGTTAATGAGCGAAAATATGGTAACGAACAATATCGTCGAAGTAAGATACCTTATCTTTATCTTAAAGAATATCTGAAAAGGATTGGCACTGTCGAGTGTCGCAACCTCCAATATATCCCTAGGTATCGATTCAAGCGCCGATAGAAACAGGATCATGTTGTAACCCAGATTTTTCCAAAGGAAAAGAATGATGATCACGACCTGCGCGTATTCCGACTTAAGCCAGTCTATCTTATCGACTCCGAAATTGGCCATAAATCTGTTAAGTGCGCCGTTATAATGAAACATTACCTGAAAGATAAGCACTACAGATGCAACAGGCACCATCATTGGCGTTAAAAAACAGGTACGAAACTGGCTTCTTAACGGCATGTCGCGGTCAAGAAGTATCGCAAGCAACAGGCCCAGTATTACGGATAAAGGCATGGCAATGACCGAAAACTTAAGGGTATTTCCCGAAGCGATCTTAAACGCTCCGTTATTAAATACTTTTCCAAAGTTTTCGAACCACACAAAATTAGCCGTTATGGGGTTATCTATCATCGAATAATATATGACCACGAAAAAAGGGAGCACAAAAAATAAAAATACACCGATAAGACTCGGGCTTAAAAATGCCAATGCTCCGATCCGCTGTCTTCCGGCGCGCTTTTTAAATATATTCTTCTTCCTATCCTTCTTCATACGTCACAATTAAGCCTTTCGCTAAAATAATATCAGATAAAATATATAAAGCAACAGAAAAACCTCTTAACCTTCATTAAGAATTTCTTAACGTAAAACCGCCTAAATGACAAAAAACGATAGACCTTATTCCCAAAAATCTGTACTATTATAAAAAGAAATCATTTGTGTGCGGAGGTTATATATGAGTTCTTTAAGAATCTTATTCAACGACGGCTTTTCTTTCGCCGAATTTCCCCTTGAAACTCCCTATGAAGACATGGCAAAAAGCGATAGGTTTAAACCAGTTTGTGTCCCTCACGATTGGATGATAAGCGATGTAGGTAACCTCTATCGGGACAGCATCGGTTTTTACCGTAAAAGCTTTAATGTTGAAAAAAAGAAAGACCACACTTATATCATACGCTTCGGCTGTGTATATATGGATACGGTCATATACATAAACGGTGTATCCGCATTTGAGTGGAAATACGGATATTCCGCATTTGATGTTGATATAACTTCCTATATAAAGAGCGGAAACAACACGATCGACGTTGTGAGTACATACAGATCTCCCAACTCAAGGTGGTATTCCGGCGCCGGAATATTAAGAAATGTTTGGTTTTACGATAAGGATGAGACTTATATAGTACCCGACGGTGTGTATCTTTCCGGTCAAAAACTTTCTTCCGGTTCCTTTAAGCTATATGCGGACTGTGAATTGTCCACCAAGGGTTCTTTTACCGGAAAAGTTATCCACGAAATATATGATAAAGAAGGGATCTTTGTTAAAAAAACAGAAACAGAAGTTTCTTTTAGCGGGGATTACGTGTCAAGATCCGAAACGGTGATCGATAACACACATCTTTGGGACATAAACGATCCTTATTTATATACCGTAAAAACGAGACTTGAAGCAGACAGTATTTATGATGAAGAATCTCACAGATACGGTTTCAGGACTATATCGATCGATCCCGATAAGGGCTTTTTCCTGAACGGAAGAAATATCAAGTTAAACGGCGTCTGCCAGCATCACGATCTGGGCGCGCTGGGTGCCGCTTTTAACGAGACCGCTTTAAGGCGTCAGTTTTTAAAGCTTAAAGACATGGGAGTAAACTCCGTGCGCACAAGCCACAACATGCCTGCAGAAGAACTTCTCGATATCGCGGATGAAATGGGGATCCTAATAAACTCAGAATCCTTCGATATGTGGGAAAAAACGAAGACTACATATGATTACGGTAATTTCTTTCCCGATTGGTGGGAAAAGGATACCCGTTCATGGGTAAGGCAGGACAGAAGTCATACCTGTGTGATCCTTTGGAGTATCGGAAACGAAATATATGACTGTCACGCGGGCTCAGGCTATAAATGGAACGGGCTTTTAAGAGATGCGGTCAGAAAGTATGATTACCGCCACAATGCATATATAGGAAGCGGTTCAAACTACATGGAATGGGAAGGTGCGCAGAAATGTGCCGACGCCCTTGAGACCGCAGGCTACAATTACGGTGAAAGACTGTATGATAAGCATCACAAAGACCATCCTGAGCGTTGTATCTTCGGAAGCGAGACAGGTTCTACGGTACAGAGCCGAGGGATCTATCATTTCCCCTTAAGTAAACGTCTCCTGACCCATGAAGACGGACAATGTTCGACACTCGGTAACTGCACCACAAACTGGGGGGCGAAAAGCGTCGATGCCGTTATATCGGATCACCGTGACAGGGATTTTGTGTTCGGTCAGTTTATCTGGACAGGCTGGGATTATATAGGCGAGCCCACTCCATACTTTACCAAGAACTCCTATTTCGGACAGATCGATACCGCGGGCTTTGAAAAAGATACTTACTATCACTACAAGGCGGAATGGACAGATCATAAGATCTCGCCCATGGTGCATGTGCTCCCTTACTGGGACTTTAATGAAGGCCAGCTTATAGATGTGTGCGTATACTCAAACGCTCCGACGGTCGGCCTTTATCTTAATGACAGCTTTTTAGGCAAAAAAACGATAGATCACGCGCATTCAAACATTCTTTTTGCAAGCTGGCAGATCAAGTATGTGCCCGGAACCCTTAAAGCGGAAGCCTACGATGAAGACGGCAATGTGATCGCCACAGATATACAGGCTTCTTTTAAGGATGCAAGATCTTTGATCCTTAAGGCCGATAAAGACACATTAAAAGCCGATACAAAAGACCTTATATTTGTTGAAATATCTGCTGTCGACGAAGACGGTCATCCCGTAATGAATGCAAGAAACCGCATAAATGTTACTGTTTCGGGTGCAGGTATCTTAGTGGGTCTTGATAACGGTGATTCATCCGACTACGAACAGTATAAGGGCACTTCCCGAAAGCTTTTCTCGGGAAAACTTCTTGCGATCATCGCATCAAACGGAAAAACGGGAAATATAAATGTTTTAGCCGAAAGCGACGGGTTAAGCAGTGCAAAGCTTACTCTTAACGCGGAAGAAGCTACTGTACAAAAAGGCTCCGTCTTTATGGAAGAAAACTATAGATCGGAGGAAAAACACGATATTCCGATAAGACGTATCAACCTTATAAACAAAGGTACGAACAGATTTGATATGTCAAATAACAAGACCGATGTGGAACTGAAAATCCTTCCCGAAAATGCGACTTTTAACGATATATCGGTAAAGGCTCTTACGATCGACGGCGTTGAAGCCAACTTTGCAAAAGTGATCCTTGAAGGAAATACCGCTCATGTAACGGCGCTAGGCGACGGAAGTTTCCGCCTTACAGCGGTTGCAAAAAACGGAAGCAGTCTAAGCGAGATCATTTCCGAACTTGAGTTTGAAGCGGAAGGACTCGGAGCGGCAACTCTCGATCCATATAAAACAATACCCGGCATCAATTATAGCGAATGTTCTTCAAAAGATGCGGATCTTTCTTTTTTGGGCGGAGTATTTATTCCGGATCTTGGAAAGTCCTTTGTTACTTATGATAATGTCGATTTCGGTCCGTTCGGTTCCGATAAGATCGTAATCCCGATCTTTTCCTTTGATGATGAGTTATCGCTGTCGGTATGGGAAGGCGGCAAAAACTCAAAAGACTGTCTGGGAAGCTTTACATATCGGGCAAGATCGATCTATAACCACTATCAGGAGAATGTATTTACTCTTTCAAGAAGAATAAAAGGCACAAAGTCTGTCACGATCAAATTTGATTCAAACGGCAGATTTTCATTTAAAGGTTTTTCTTTTGAAAGATTAAACAAAGCCTATGAAACCGTTCAGGCTACCGAAAACCTGCGTATAACCGGAGACAGTTTTACCGTTTCAGAAGATGCGATCACAAATATCGGCAACAACGTAAGCATCGAATTTGACAACATGAATTTCGATGAAGGTATGTCTTCCGTTATAATATGCGGCCGCTCTCACAAAGAGATCACTTCCGTTCATCTTGTTTTTGAGGATGAAAACAGTAATATAAGACAGATGGTTGAGATTCCGTTCTCGGAAGAATACAAAGAATTCAACCTTCCTTTGCAAGACTTAAGAATTAATGGTAAAGTTAGTCTTGTATTCCTACCAGGAAGCGATTTTGACCTTAAATGGTTTAAATTTATAAGAAAGTAAGATCAAATACCATGAAAAAACACGCTTTACCCCTCTTTATCGGCTTTATCGCCGTACTCTGCTTATGTATGGGATTTAAGATCGATTCCTACGCAGATTCATTAACAAACGGCTCGTCAAAAGATGTTTCTGCATCCGATGTGTCGGGAAGTGATGTATCCGGAGCGGAAGTGATCGAAGTCGATCCTTACGAAGGGAAGACCATCAACATATATTATGATCTAAACGATGGTTTCTTCCCCATTGACGTAGATTATCCCGAAGAATTTCTGTATAAGGAAGAGATCGAACTTCCAAAACCCGTAAGAAAAGGTTATTACTTTGACGGTTGGTACTTAAATAAAGGTTTCACTAGTCCCTGTAAGAATATAACCGATGCTTATATCCTTTCCGACAACGGGGAAAACGAAGGTCTTCATGTAAGACTGTATGCAAAATGGGAAGTTCCCGTAACATACACTCCCGATATACAGGCTCTTCGAAATCCCGCAAAAGGTCTTATAGAAGTACGATTCAACAAATTCTACAGAGAAGCTGCCGGTTATCAGCTTCAGTACTCGACCGATGAGACTTTCGAGACCAAAGTGCACTACAAGGATCTTGATAATCTTCGTTATGCATTCCTTAAGAACAAGACCGGTCAGAAAGCATATTTCATAAGGATAAGATCCTATGTGCTTGATTCGGTGGGCGAAAGAGTATATTCGGATTACGGTCCCAAAAGAGTGATCTATGTATTTAACGGAACCGATGAGATAGAACCTTCACGTGAGAACGGTATGATACATTCTGCAGTAATAGAAGGCGGTTCGGTCGTGGTAACCGCAGAGGTACCCGAAAGAACAGCGGGTGCTGACGATAATTACTATATAGTTAAGATAGATCCCCTAAGCGAAGTTGTAACCGGCGTTCTTTCTTCGGCCGAAAAAGAAGACGAACTTACAATGACCTTCCCGGTTTCGGGTAACCTGATGGCCAAATTCGCTTTGGCGGTTATGGAGGATGAGACAAATTATACCCTTATATCCCCCGGCGCATTTATAGATAATCCCGAAGCACTTGCTTCTTATACGGCTCCGTATCCCACACCCGCTTCCAAAAAAGGCCGTCAGGGTTCGTACGATACGGGACTCGGTGATAAACACTACTTCCACAATCTCTACATTGAGCAGCTTATCGGAACCGCCGGCTCACATGATGTAGCTTACAATTACAACGGAAAGACCTATTACTTCTATAATCCGACTCATTATATCGACTATAATTCTTCGATACGTGCAGCCAATGCAAACGGCGGAACCGTCACAATGCAGCTTATGATCCGCTGGGGCGGCAATTCGACCGATATGATCTGTCCTACCGGCAGGACTCCGGGATACAACTACTATGCGTTCAATATGGAAGAACCCGGCGGACGCGAAAAGGTTGAAGCATGCTTTATGTTCCTTGCGGAATACTGGAGCAAACCAAATCTTCATGTGGATAACTGGATCCTCGGTAACGAAGTAAATACTTTCCTTAATACGACAGGCCGTTGGTATTGGGCGGGAAATGTCTCCAGAGACACTTTCATGACCAACTATTCCAACACTTTCAGGTGTCTGTATTATGCGGTAAAAAGTCATTCGGCAAACTCAAGAGTATTTACTTGTACCGACCATACCTGGAACGACAGAGACCGTGACTGGGGTACAAGAGGTTTCATTACTTCTCTTGATTCTTATCTTGATGCGATGAATCCCCATATACAGTGGAATCTTGCCAACCACGCATATACGGCGGTCCTTACGAACGCAGATCCGTGGAATGACGGAAATGTTCGTATATACAGTGTTGCACACTCAGTCGGAGCAAGTTTTGTTTCTCCGTATAACCTTGAAGTACTTACCAATTTTGTAAAGAACAATTTCGGTTCGGACGTAAGGATAATCCTTTCCGAAGTAGGTTTCTCATATACAAACGGTACCAATCCGACTCTTAACGGAGGCCGCCAAAGCGGTATGGATGTGCAGGCCGCGGCAACGGCATACCTGTATTACAAGGCACACTTTACATCAAACATTGATGCATGTATCTTCCACACAGGCGATGAAGGAGAACCGGGAAAGAACTTCCGTATCGAAGGACTTCCCGCAGGAGATGTGTATACCTTTATGGATACTCCTTCCTATGCGGAGCACACAAATCAGTATTTAGGCCTCATAAACGGTGCCACATCATGGGAGCAGATAATTCCCGGATTTAACGGGGCGGCGCTTCAGGGCATGCCTTCAAGATAATGTGATGTGAATACAAAAAAGAGCTGCGATGCAGCTCTTTTTTAATGCTTTCTTTTACCTTCTGTTACCGAAGATCGACACTATTATAAGTAACAAGACTATTATACCGACCACCTTACCGAAGCTTAATCGCTTTTCCTCTTCCGGCGTGTAGTTGACCATTTCCTGTCCTTCTTTGATCTCTTCACGTATCTTGCCCCAGGTGGTGATCCCCATGAAGCTGTCCCATACGGTATCATCGGTTGTGGTAACTGCTGTCTGAGTCTCGCCGGTTGCGGCTTCAACCTCGGCATTGGTCTTTATATATGATTCTTTTCTGTTCTCGCCGATTATAAGTGCAAGCACTATACATGCAAGCATTATCATGGCGGCTACACCGGTTTTCTTTAAAGCTGTCAATTCTTTCTCCTTAACTAGTGGCTCTTAACCTCAAGAAGCTTCTGCTTAAGCTCGCCTTCGATACGTCCAAGCTCTGCTTCCGCTTCTTTTCTTTTCTGGGCACCGTCTGCCTGTATCTGCATAACTTCATCGAGGGTCGAGATGAGCTGTTCATTGGTATGCCTTAATGTCTCTATATCCACGATCGAGCGTTCTGCTTCTTTTGC
The DNA here is from genome assembly GCA_016283275.1 of Lachnospiraceae bacterium. Taxonomy (GTDB): domain Bacteria; phylum Bacillota; class Clostridia; order Lachnospirales; family Lachnospiraceae; genus UBA1258. The sequence goes on along the minus strand of JAEEMP010000034.1, from coordinate 18,476 downwards.
TGTCTCTACGGTTGCAAGCTTAAGTTTATCGGCATTCTGCTTAAGAAGCTGATTTGTCATCTCCGTAACCGCACTCTGTGCTGCCGTAGCCTGACGACCGTGCTCGATACCGAGCGCAAGGATCATCTGACTCTTCCAAAGCGGAATGGTGCTGGTAAGGGAAGTCTGGATCTTCTCTACCATAAGAGTATCATTGTTCTGCAATAATCTTGTCTGAGGTCCCATCTGAATGGATATCATTCTGGTAAGCTCAAGATCATGAAGTCTCTTGTCGAATCTCGTGATAAGATTGTTGTAATCGTTATATGCCTGAGCATCTTCCTGAGCGCCACTTTCCTTTGCGATCTTACGAAGTTCCTCAAGCTTTCCGGTCTTGGCTTCTTCAAGTGCCTTCTTTCCGGCGATGATATACATTGTAAGTTCCTTGTAATAATCAAGGTTCAACTTGTACATTTCATCATATAAAGCAGCATCTTTCATAAGAACTACCTGATGCTTTTCAAGTACCTCAGCGATCTTGTCCACATTGGTCTCAGCCTTTGAATAATTGGCCTTCATAGCTTCGAGTTCATTTTTCTTTTTCTGGAAAAGTCCTGCAAGACCCTTCTTCTCGGGTTCCTGGCAACTCTTTATCTCAACTACCAGACTTGCGAGCGTCTCACCGATCTCTCCCAAGTCCTTGGTGCGGACAGCATCAAGAGCTCCTTCCGAGAAATCCGCAATGTTTTTCTGAGCTGCGGCACCGTACATAAGAACCTGATTGGTGTTTGAAATATCTATAGCGCTTGCAAACTTTTCAACCATTGCCTTTTCTTCGTCGTTGAGCATGCTCTCATCGATAACTACCGGCTCGATCTCCGGCTTCTCAACAGGCTTAAGCATCTCGGGAGCAGCTGCGGGTCCGGGAGTAAAAACCGGTTCTATGCCGAGTGCCTGTGACGGATCTAAGGTTAAAACGGGTTTTCTGGTTTCTTCCATTGTACAATCTCCTTTATATTATATCTTTATTTCTTAAGGCCCTCGGCCTCCATAAGGTTATCCATAACTTTGATATCTGTTGAGATATCAAGCGCCTCATCCTTGTAAAGGTAATCAAGCTGCTTGTCGTAAGCGCTGACTGCTGTGTCCATCATCTCTTCGATCTTGCCTTTTGTACCGTCGATGTTGATACCCGAAATACCCGCATCATCCATACGGTCATATGCATCGAGAAGTTTAATGGTGGTAGGGAGATAATAGTTAAAGAATCTTCTGACCTGATGTTTCTTACCCGGATGATCTGCCACATATTCTACGATCTTATCCGTAACGTCCTGAAGATGCACTATCTGCGCCGAAATCTTTTCATCGGTGATATTTTCGTCAAGTCGCTTCATCTCCTGAATAGCAAGTACTTTATCCTTGACCATTTTATCGATATCGCTATCACCCGTAAGCTGCGGCTTTTCTTCTTTGACCTTGACCTTAACGCTTACTTTTACCTTAAGAGGCCAGATCTGCCAGCATATAAGGAAAAGAAGGACCTCAAGCACTCCAAAATAGATAAAATGTCTGAGTTCGTATAACGGAAGTGCAAGTGCCCAGATAATTGACGATACACCTACCACATAATATGAAACTATTGACGGTAACTTTTTTTCTTTCATGCAAATATAATACTTCCTTGCCAATTTTCAGTCAAGAAAACCCGAGCGGAAAAACCGTCCGGGTTTCTTAAATTTTTATTATCCCGATCAGGGAATCACAGGTGTCCAGTAATTCTGCTGATATAAATCCGTGAATCTGAAGACCGCATTGATCTTTGACTTGTCTTTTAAATCGATATTTGCGATCTCAATGGTGTCTCCCAGAGTCATGGGCTCGCCCAGATAATAGGAATCGATATATTCGCCTTCGTACGTATAGTAATCGCATATAAACTCAAGTATATCGCCTTTGTTAAGCCCTATGATGTCTTTTGCGACCGTCTCGGTATCACCAGCATCGGTATATACAAATCTTGCACCCGTTATATATCCGTACGGACGATCGTTGTCAAATATGACATTTATCTCAACACGGTCACCGTTCAAGTACGCGGGTATGTATCCGGAAATTGTGTATTTATCGCCTTCTTCGGTGGTATCGGTGTGATAGTACGGAACTATCTGACCGTTTAGCGAAAGCCAGCTTCCGTCATAGCGACCGTACAAGTTACCCTCATCATCGAAGCTGAAGACGTTATCAAGACCCAGATCGATATAACCTTCACCGTCATCGTAGAATACATTAAGATCAAGTGTCTCGACCATCGACCAGTCTTTTTCGGAAAGCGCTATAACAAAGTCTCCGTCATGATTCTGCGTCCATACAAGCTTTGAAGAATCAAAATAGTTATTGGCTATATATTTGCCTGCTCTGTCACTTGTAATCGAAGAACCTGTTAAGAAACCAAAATCCGAAGTGTCAAAACCGCCGAGTGAGAACGTATCTCCGGAAAACAGACTTCCCAAAAGTCCCGTTATGGAATCGGACGACATATTCGATGAAGACGAAGGCATACCCAAAAGTGAAGGGATCGCGCTGTTGGAACCGCCGGTCGATACCTGTCCGCAGACTTCAAGACTTGCAAAATCCTGAATACAACGTGCATATTCTTCATCCATGCCGATCGCATTGTAGGTGCTTACGACCTGATCGACCTTCGAAGCCTTTTTGTAAGGGAAGTATATCGAAAGGCCGTATGCGTTATTTATACAAGGAGCATGCCTGTTATACTTAACTGCTCCCAAAAGTGCGTCCGCAAGAGCGTTGCTTTCTTTGGTATCTATATTTTTTGCAAAATGTACAAGGTCGATCTGGTCGATCTTTGAGGACTGAGCAAACTCTCTTGTATTGTATCGTGCATCTGAAACCGTCTTATATTCATCGTTTGCAATAAGGTTTTGGGTTGATTTTGCAAAGGAAGTAAGTTCTTTCGGAACGGTATTTGAAAGTTCGGCAAGATCCACAACCGAGAGAGTCGTCTTCTGTCCGTTACATTTTCTGTCGCATACATCCACAAAATCATCGACTATATTTTTTCCGATCTCAATCGTGGACATCGAAGTATCGTTCGAAAGTTTTGTAAGCCAGTTTGTATAATACCAGCCCACACCGGGTTCGGTCTCTTCGGAAGCAATCATGTAATCGGCATAATTTGAAAGCATAAGACCGTTTTCGACCGTAGCCATAAGGCAGGCATCAAATCCGATAAAATCAAAGACCGCACCTGCGTTCTTTAATGCCTTATTGATACCTGAAAGTGTCATTGAACCGGAAAGCTTGTTCTTTTCATCATAACCGTAACCGCTTATGGATCCGCTTCCGTGATCCCAGAGGATAAGATTCTGTCTGTTTGCCGGATAGTTCTTTGTACAATACTTTATAAACTCGGTAAGAGTGGCGGGGTCGGTCATTGCTTTGTTGCCCATATCGTCTTCAAGACACACAAGTCTTCCGCTTTCAACCTTGTATATCTGGTTGACTCTGTTGCTGATACCCTGTGTCTGCCACTGTGAACATCCGCCCGTATATACGATGATGTTAATATTGTCGGAAAGAGAAGCCGAGCACATCTCCCTTAGATCGGAGGATGCCATACCGTGCTTCGACTCAAGGTCGGTACCGCACATATACACCATAATGGTTATCTTGTCGTTGCCGTTTCCAAGGATCTCGGTCCTTTTATCTCTTGAACCCTTTGCCACTGTGGTATCGAGTTTTGCCGTGTTTGATACTCCCGCCGTATATGAAGAATAATCCGATGCGGATGTCTCATAATTCTGACTCGACAAAAGATTCATTATCGTAGAAAGCGACGATGACGAGCTTGAAGCATTCGACGGAGTTATATTCTGCGAAGGTGTGGGAAGATAGCTTCCCGGATCTGACGAACCGCCTCCGCCTCCGAAGAATTTAAAGAATAAAAAGACCAGTATCAAAATGACCACTATCGATCCGATACCGCCTCTCCGCCTTACGACATTTCTGGTAGGACGATAGTTGTTTGTATTGTTTGAATATATCGGGCCCTGCGAAGTGGGTCTTCCCTGATGGGCTCCGCCCGTTCCGACTGGTCCCGTTCCAAGTCCCGAGCCCCGCTTATTAACGTCGCCCGAACCGCTTACTTTGTGAACTTCTCTGCTCCTAGGTCTGTTCTGTTGATCCATTTTTCCCTTCCTTTTATCGCTTAAGCGATCTTAACATCAGCACTTTCTTCGGTTTCTTTTAACCCTTTTACATATAAAATCGCATACCACAGATATACTATGAGATTTAAAACCGCAAGCCACGTTAAGTTCCTCGGTACAAACATAAGATACCAGGAATATGTGATTATGGATATTATCTCAAGCAGCACAAGCGGTACCGCCGATTTTCTGTTATAAAACACATAGATTATTGCAAGTATCTCGTATATATAACCGTAACGTTCATGCATTACGGGTAAAAAGAACACGGTCGAATAACTTAAAATGAGTGCAAGTCCTATAAAGGTCACCGCATTCATTTTTGCCTTTGCCTTAAGTGTTAATGCCAGCCAGCCTGCAAGAACGACAACTGTAAGTATCATTCCTACAGGGTATAACCAGTCAAAATATTCATACTTTTCCACAAATGTCTCATAGGAAGTAAACATCCAGAATCCCGGATAATTCATCTCCATAAGATAATATTCCGCTTTTTGTATAAAGAAGATCTCAAAGCCGTCCAGAAGTCCGTGTCCCGCAATGATGCCCGGTATAGTCGTGATCCACATGACAGCCGGCACGATCAGAAAATAAAGGATCGAAAACTTCTTTTTGTAAAAATAGATAAAAAGGAAAAACGGAACTATAAATATGGTCTGAAGCTTAAAAGCAAAAGCAAGTCCCAGAAATACCATTGAAAGAACATGCTTTTCCCTATAAAGATATAAAAGCGCAAGTATCACAAAAAACGTATAGATCGAATCACACTGCGTCCACATAGCGGAATTCATGGCCGCAACCGGAGATATCCATGCAAAAGCGAATGCCGCTGCCGCACCCTTTATACCGTACTCCGTGTTCTTTCCGATGATAAAAGCCAGAAGTATCGAAAGCAGAAGATCAAAAAATATGCTGAAAGCCTTAAGTGCATATAAAGGGATAAGCGGCAGATAAGTCAGCCCCGCAAGCATGAACTGATAAAGGATACTGTAATCGCCCACCTGGGTACCGAGCGCCTTAAATCCTCCGAGGCCCTTGATCTCGTCGTACCATGCAAGATAATACTCGTCGGTATCACCGCTTATAAAATATCTCATGGAAAAGCGAAGATATGCACCCAGCAAGAATGCCAGTATTATAATAAATACGCTTAAATGTTCCTCTATGAACTTAAGTGCTTTTGCTTCAAATGACTTCATAAATGATCTTTCCGTTTTTTTCTTTTACAATTAGACATTTTCGCATTATTGGCGCTAAAAATCAAGTTTTGGGGAAAAGCGTACGTTAATGGCAAAAAGAAATCGGACCCGTCGTATGACGGGCCCGATTTTTGATCTTTGCCGCTTAAGATTAAGCCTGCTTATTCTTAACCGCACCAACAATGTAAAGAGCGGGAAGGATAAGACCTGTTACAAATGATACGGGTGAGAAATTTCCGCCCGCAACAACTGTAAGGATCGTGCTTAATACGGAAACTGCAACAACAACGATACCGCAGATCAAACATGTATTTGCCTTGGAAGGATCGTTACAGTTCTTAACACCGATGATACCTGCTATAAGCTCAATGATACCGCCTACAAGCGCAAGAATACTTGCAACCATAAGTAACCCTGTTGAAACTCCGGCATCAATACCCATGCCTGTCAATGCTAACGCACCTACTACTGCAAGAATACCGATGATTATGCTTAATGCACCACCGATGATCATAATGATACCGCAAACCTTAAGAAAGCCTGCTCCCTTTGCCTGATTCTGTTCCATAATGTATTATTCTCCTTTATTATGATTGGTCTTACAAACCTTATACATAATATCATTAAGTACCCGTTTCTGCAAGTAGCTAAAAAGCCCGCATATACATGCGGGCTTTTGGAAACTCATATGTGTTTCTTATTTTATTTTGATAAGATGGTTCGACGCTTTCATGGACTCGATTATAGCATCCACATGCTTTTCGCATTCTTCATCGGAGCCGGCCTCGGACATAACGCGAAGCACGGGTTCCGTTCCGGATTTACGAAGAAGTACGCGTCCGTTATCACCAAGTTCTGCAGTAGCTGCGTCAACAGCAAGCTTTACCGCAGGATCTTCAAGTGTTGCATCCTTATCGTCGACTACTACGTTTTTAAGAACCTGAGGATACATTGTAACTTCTGCGGCAAGAACAGAAAGCGGAAGCTGTGTATCCACCATAACGCTTAAAAGCTGAATAGCTGTAAGTACGCCGTCTCCGGTACGTGCAAACTTTCTGAAGATGATGTGTCCGGACTGTTCGCCGCCGATCATGTGGTTGAACTCTTTCATGTTCTCATATACGTATCTGTCACCTACGGCGGTCTTCTCATAGCCGATACCGATCTTGTCGAGTGCCTTGTAAAGACCGAAGTTTGACATAACGGTCGTAACAACCTTATTGGTGGGAAGCTGGCCCTGGCTCTTTAAGTGCTTTGCACAGATATACATTATCTTATCGCCGTTAACAATCTCACCGTTTTCATCGACTGCAAGACATCTGTCGGCATCACCGTCAAAAGCAAAACCGCAGTCAAGATTGTTTTCTTTGACATACTGCTGTAAGCCTTCGATGTGGGTGGAACCGCAGCCTGTGTTGATATTGACGCCGTCGGGAGCATTGTTTATCACATATGTCTTGGCACCGAGCGCATTAAATACAGCGGGACCGATCATCCATGAAGAACCGTTTGCACAGTCAAGTGCGATCTTCCTGTTCTCAAACGACTTGGTGGCAAGATTTGTAAGATAACCGATATATCTGTTACGACCCGAATAGAAGTCAACGGTACATCCGATATTTGCCTCGGTCGCAAACGGGATCTCTTCGTGATTTCCATCGATATAGGTCTCAATCTCATCCTGAAGAGCGTCGTCCATTTTCTCGCCGTCGCAGTTCATCAATTTGATACCGTTATCCGTATAAGGATTGTGGCTGGCGGAGATCATAACACCGCAGTCAAACATTTCGGTTCTTGTGATATATGCTACACACGGAGTTGTGGTTACATGCAGAAGATATGCATCGGAACCGGATGCGGTAATACCTGCCGCAAGCGCATTTTCATACATGTATGAAGAACGACGCGTATCCTTTCCGATCACTATTTTTGCATGATGATCTTTTCCGTAATACCAGCCCAGAAAACGACCGATCTTAAATGCATGCTCGGCGGTAAGTACAACACCTGCCTGTCCTCTGAAGCCGTCTGTTCCAAAATATTTTCCCATAAATTACCTCTTAACCGTTGTATGCCGCTTCATCGCAGACAAGAACAACATCCTTGTGAAGATTTAAGAAAGATGCGGGGCACTTTGTGGTGCATGTACCCTTAAGCATCTGCTTAACTGCCTCATGTTTATTGGCACCTGTAGCTATAATGATGATCTTCTTTGCGGAAAGGATCGTTCCCATACCCATTGTAAGAGCATGTGTGGGTACTTCATCGGCACTTTTGAAGAATCGTGCATTGGCATCGATAGTATCTGCGGTAAGACTTGTAACATGTGTTACGGGAACAAGTTCCTCATCGGGCTCATTAAATGCTATATGACCGTTGCGTCCTATACCGAGAACCTGAATATCCGCTCCGCCCAAAGATCTTACATAGTTTTCATATCTTTCGGCTTCTTTTTCACCGTCGGGTGCGGAACCGTCCGGTACATGTGTACGGGATTTATCGATATTGACACGATCGAAAAGATTCTTGTTCATAAAATATCTGTAACTCTGATCGTTATCGGGACTGATCGGATAATACTCGTCAAGATTCACCGTAGTGATATCCTTAAAATCGATTTCTCCTTCCTTGTTCATCCTGGCAAGCTCCGAGTACATGCCTTCGGGGGTTGATCCCGTGGCAAGACCAAGTATCGCGTTCGGCTTATTTTTCATTACCTCGGCAACAATCTTAGCAGACTCGAGAGAAGCTTCTTCGTACGTCTTACATACAATTACCTTCATCTTATTCTCTCTCCTTTTTAGCTGTTGTGCGCTTAAACAAAACAGTTCCTACGCTTTTTATACGTTACGATTTTACTACGAAAACGGCGTATTTACAATAAAAAAATCGGAAGGCACAAACCGTGCCTTCCGATCAGACAACATATATCCTTTATATGTCCAAATGCAGATTTCCGTCCGCCCAAGCCTCGAAGTTATCCCTGCAGGCCTTAAATGCAACCAGTAAAACGGGGGCGAAATAACTCGAATTATCTTCGATGATGGTCGTATATGCTTTTTCCTTGCTGAAGGCTCTTCTAAATGCCCTGTCGGTGGTAAGAGCATAATATATATCCGCAATGGATACTATCTGGGCCTCGATCGGAATGGCGTCTCCCTTAAGACCTTCGGGATAACCGCTTCCATCATATCTTTCGTGGTGGTACTTGATCATGTTCCTGATCGTCTTGTCAAAATCCGCTTCCCATCCTATCTTGACGATATCAAGGATCTCTATCCCCCTGAATGTATGGGACTTTATAAACTCATATTCCTCATTCGAAAGCCTTCCCGGTTTAAAAAGAACGCTGTCGGGGATCGCAAGGTTTCCTATGTCAATGAGCGGGCTGGCAGTTATGATCTGATCGGCTTTACGCTCGGTAAGTTTAAGCTCAGGATTATTCTCCATAAGATAGTCCGTAAGTATCTTTGTATAGCCTTTGACCTTTATATCATGTCCCACATCGTCGGGATTCTTGATCGTAGAAACACAGCCTACAAATTCAAGCATCTTCTCAAACAGCTTCTTGTAATAACTGTCTTTGTCCTTTTCCGAAACCGCTTCGCCCTCCGGTGACCTGTCATCCTCTTTGGCCTCCGAAGCGGTATCCTTTCCTTCCTCTATTGCTTGGCTTATTCTTTTATCTATATCGTCCTTATCTCCGGGGAGCACTATAAAATCGGTGGCACCGGATCCTGTGGCAAGTGTTCTGTCAGCTTCATCGTCTCTTACGGAAGTTATGATCCTGGGCATATTATCGAGCCAGTGTGCCTTTGCAACAGCATTAAGCACAGCGGGACCTCCGCCGTTTGCAATCCCTATATCAAGGACAACAGCGCAAAGATTTTCTCTGTGACGCTTTATCATCTCCACCGCATCTTTGCCGGTTCTTGCTTCAAGCACATTATACCGGCCTTCGAAGATATCCTTAAATATTTTTCTGTACTCATTTTCATTGTTGGCTACAAGGATCGCTTTTTCCATAATTCTCCCTAATTGTTCTTAAATATGCCCACTCTTTCGGAAACTTTTTTTACCGTAACATTGTTGGATTGCGTTGACATGGTCCTTTTACCGTCTATCTCAATAAGAACGTTGTCGTAAAGATTGCCCATTACGACAAGACACGCATCCTTTGTGATCGCGATGACATCCATGAGGTCTTCGTATTCCTTTTTAAGTTCTTCCTCCTGGATATTCAGAGTGTAGATCGCGTTTTCTATCTTTATGTACATCTCCATTGCATCGCGTTCTTCCTGCGAAAACTTGGACTGGAAATCCTTTTCGCTCTTGATAAGGATATCAAGCTTCTTATTGTTGTCGTTTCTGGCAGTGTTTATACGGTACAGTTCGGCCTTCATCTTATCCGATACACCGAGCTTGATCTTTGTCTGCACGCCCATCATATTGCCGACATCTATTGCCTTTATCTCCTTTGCCGCGAATGCCGAAGCCCCCACAAGCACGCTCTTCTTGCCCGAAAGATTAATCTCTCCTTCGGAATAGAGCTCGGAATTTAAACTGTAATTTGCGGTTATGCATTTGCCTGCAGTAACCTTTACCGTCTCAAAGAATTTGGCTGTTACCTCTCCGCCCGCTTTAAGCTCACCGACTCCGCCGCCGTTGACACCCTTGGAGATCGTGATATTTCCGCCCGCGGTTATGAAGGCATCCTCCACGAATCCGCCTATGATGACATCCTGCCCGGCTTCGATCCTGATACCGCCGCTTACGTCTCCGGCAATCTCGATGTTGCCGTTAAATCTTATATTACCCGTGTTTGCATTGGCTTCCTCAAGGTTAATGACCTTGGTGATCTCGAGGAGGTTACCGTTCAATTCCACCTTTCCGTCAGTTGCGGCTACATAGGTCTTTCTGTCTTCGAGTACAAAGAAACCTTTTCCTTTGAGCATCTCAAGTTCTTTGCCCCGCGTAGCCGGGATACGCTTGTTGGTAACGGATCTTCCTTCGATACCCTTTGTGGCGGAATGATAATATGCAACCTTTTGACCAACTTTTATCATTTCGTAATCACCGCCGCCCGAATAATCGACCGAACCGTCGGAAAGGATCTTGGGTGCCTTGTGGGAATCGGCCTTTACAAAGAACTCGTACCTTCCGTCTTCACCCTGTTTCGGCGGACGCCCTACAGCTATAAGAACCTTTTCTCCTATATGCTTTCCCTGTAAAAGTTCATCGATCATACGCATGTTGATGTTCTGGGTAACATCGGAATATCGAAGGTTCTTAAGTATATCCTTCTTTGTAAGACTTTCCTTGCAGTTTGGACTGACCGTAAGATATGCCTCCATATCATCGTCCGAAATGGAAACATGTATGTCCTCTTCAGCGTTTACCTCCAAAAGATCGACTAAATCCAAAAGATCGTCATTTTCAACGATTTCTTCTTCGAAACCGTTCTTCAATCGGTTTCTGAAGGCTTCCATCTCATTGGCGGTGTACATTAATGAGTTATAGTACTCAACCTCGAGACCTTCCTCTAGGCCCAGTCTTATCTGCTCCATCTGTCGGTGATCGAAAAGCGGAGACATATAGTATGAAATGTCCAGCTGTTTTTCAATTCCGACCCTTATCTCACGCATCTGCTTCCAGCTGTAACAGTCTCTTGCATAAAAGTCGACATCTGCATTGGACCTGTAGCCCTGTGCTATCTCATGTATAGCCGCACCGGGAAAAGAAACATCGATATATTGGAATATATCAAGCTTATCCTTAAGCGCGTTTAAGATCTCTTCGAGCTGTTCCGCATTATAACCCTGTCTTACATAGGGGATGATATCGATTTTTAGGCTCTTGGATTCGCGGATCTTCTTGAGGACATCATGTTCATAGGAGATAAACTCACTTAAGTCGTTTCCTTCCTCAAGTGCGCGACGTATCTGATGCATCTTCTTGTATGATATGTTGGCATCGTCGTACTTGGATACATCTACATTATTTTCAAAGCCCAGCCTGATCTCTTCAAGCTGGAACCATCCGTAATCGGGAGTAGCATAGGCATGCATATCAAAGCCTTCTTCAAGACCACGCCTTATCTGATACATATTCTGAGGCATGAGCTCTTTAAAGGCATAAACAGACACAGGCACTCCGTTTTCCATACCGAGCGCTATCTCTTCGATCTGCTTTTGTGAAAATCCCTGCTTGAGGAAATACTGCTGTTGCTGCTCTGTCATTGATCTTATCCTATTGAATTACTTTAAACGTCCTTTTTTGATAGTGCGTTTATTGTCCATCATTTCTTCTTTGGCTCTGTTTAAGACATCCGATACCGTCTCATCCATCAAAGTATCGTACTCGGCCATGCCCGATCCTGCCGATAATTTCTCGTAGACCGGAAGATCAGAATGTTCAAGTTCGTTGATCTTGTTTCTTATGTTTTCAAGAAGAAGGTTTCTGTTGTTGTAATCATCACCCAAAAGCACGACCGCAAATTCGTCGCTGCCTATCCTGTATACGGGGCTGCAGGTAAATACCCCGCAGATGAGCTTACAGGTGTTGATTATGTAATCGTCTCCTATCTCAGCGCCGAATTTTGCATAGACCTGTCTTGTATAATTTACGTTGAACATTGCCACGCCGAATTCGAGATCTGAGTTAAATGACATCCTCTTCTGAAGTTCAAGTCCTCTTGCCTCGAAAGCCTTTGAATTCTTTACACCGGTGAGCGGATCTATCTCTGTTGCCTCCTGAAGTTTTAAGTTAAGAAGGTTTAAGCTTAAGTCCTTTTTAAATTTCTCGAGACTTGCGTTTAAATTTCTTCTGAATTTGTTGAGCCTGTAGTCGTTGACTCTGTCCATACCTCCTTCTACCACGGCATAACCGTAACCGCCGCTCTCGCCGTAAAGAGGCATGAATACATATATGCGGTTCTTTGCGTCTTTATAACGGTCAGGAAGAAGATCCCTCGATTCGATCTCGGAAGTATCGGAATTGATCCTTCCGTCTTTCATCGAGAAAAGAGTCTTTACAGTCTTTGAATAACCGTTTGACCTGAAATTCCGGTCGGGATTGTATATGCTCTTTTCATATAAGGGATCTAGCATGACGGCAAGATAATCTCCCTCGAACTCATGAGGTTCAAGATATCGCTCGCCCATTTTGTCGGAAAGGTCTTCATAGGAAGTCGCTGACATGATATATTTATCAAGAAGTTCCATGTCGCTGTCGAATATGGTCTCATGGAACATATCAAGATACCTTCTTTTACCGACCTCTCTTCTTATGGACTCAAAATCCCTTGTACCGTTGCAGCCGCAGCTTTCAGACGGCACAAAACTGCAGGGTACGAGTATATGCTGCTCTCGTTCTTTGCCCGAAAGGATATCCATGAAGAACCTTGCACACTCTTCGCCGACCTTATCCATGTTCTGCTCGACGCTCGATATGGAAGGATTGAATACCTGCGCAAGAAAATCATTGTCAAATCCCGTTACACATATATCGTCAGGCACTTTGTAACCGTTGTCGGAAAGAACTTCACAGATGTTCATGGCTATTGTATCGTTGGCACAAAGAAAAGCGTCCGGAAGCTTTTCCTTATTTTCGATCATCTTTCTTACGAAACGGATCGCCTTGTTGGGCTCCCAGTCCGAATACATGTAGCGGTCTTTTGAAAGGCTCATGCCGCGTTCTTTAAGCACGTCACTGACTGCTTGCATTCTTATATTGGAATCTTCACTGTTGTCGGTACCTGCTATGAAGAACGGATCTTTAACTTTGTGCTCATCCATAAGATGGTTGACCAGATCTTTCATTGCCGTGTAGTTATCTGTCGTGATGTAGTAGCTTCCCTCAACGGCACTTCCCGTACACAAAAAAGGAATGCCCGCAGCGACACATCTTCCCGATATGTCCTCGACAACATTCTCAAAATTAATAGAATTGCGCACTATTAAAACAGCATCAAAATCATCCAACACCGGCAGCTTGAATATATTAAGTTCTTTATCCTTTATTTCCGGATCCATTACATACGTCGCGTACGTAATAAAAAGATAGATGTCACAATACCCTTCCGGGAACTGCTCTTCCATTCCGGAAACGATCTTTCTGATGATGTCGGGTCCCCAGCCACTGCTGAATACGGCAATTTTCTTTTTTTTCATACTATTCCTCTTCTGTCTAAACTTTGTTCGCAAAAGTTGCTACAGATCATAATATCAATTTGCAATTAATGAATTGTTTGCTGTTTTATCAGAATAAAGAATCAATTTATCGCCCTCTTTTAAAGTTGTGAATCCGTTCGGACTTATCACTTCACCGTTCCTTATGATCATAACAAGCAAGTATTCTGAAGGAAAATCTATATCATCGACCTTTTTATTGCACCACTCATGATGCTTTGTAAGCAATGCCGATATAAAATTGTCGCCTGTCTCTTCTATATGGTTGTCGGTTATCTTGACTTTTGTATACTGCTCCACAAATCCTGCGGAAATGATACCTGTGGGGATAGCCACCATTCCGACCCCGAGAAACGATATTATTATCGCCATTATCTGCCCGCCCACCGTAACCGGATATATATCTCCGTATCCGACGGTAAGAAGTGTGGAAGTCGCCCACCATATTCCCGAAAATGCATTTGAAAAAACTTCGGGCTGAGCTTCGTTTTCAAGGCTGTACATGCAAAGCGACGAAGCCACCATCATGATGAGTATCAATACAAGCGATGATAAAAGCTGGTTCTTTTTTTCTTTTATTACCTCGGTGATGACATTAAATGCATCGTACTGTGCATTGATCTTAAATAACCTGAATATCCTTATTACTCTTAACATTCGGAATGCGACCGCGCCGGCCGGAAATACGAACGGAAGATAGAACGGGAAAAAAGTAAGCAGATCAATGATACCGTAAAACGAAAAGATAAATTTAAGCGCAGCTTTCGCTCCGGTTTTTCCGGGATACAGAAAATCCGCGGTCCATATCCTTAAGATATATTCTATGGTAAATATGATTATCGTGATAAGCTCGATCGCGTTAAGTAACCTTGTGTACGGAGCGGACTCCTCAAAGGTCATAAAGATCGTCGCAAAGAGGTTTAAAAAGATCATCGCGACGATAAAGAAATCAAAGAATTTGCTTATAAAATCTTCCTTGCTTCCGATCTGTATAATTTTAAAGATTCTCTCTCTTATATTTTTCATAATCGGACCTTAAGTTTGGTAGGAATTGATTGGATTTATTTGCAATTTTATAGTAACATCTTTCTTATAAATTTGAAACAAAAAAAGAAAGTGAAGACTCAATGTTAGACAGTTTTATAGTTGTGGGCACTCAGGTTGCAGTTCTTTTTATATTGATAGCTTTGGGATTTTTCGGCGGTAAAAAAAAGATCATCACAGGAGACGGCGTTAAATGCATAAACGACATAATGCTTTATTTTGTGACTCCCTGCGTTATAATCCATGCGTTTCAGAGAGATTACAATTCAGAGATGCTTAAAAATCTTCTTCTTTCAATGCTTGCCGCACTTATATCCCATATAGTCTGTTATGTGCTTGCATATGCTTTTATAAGAAATAAAGAAGAGTCAAAGAAAAAGGTGCTTCGTTTTGCGGTAATCTTTTCAAACTGCGGTTTTATGGCACTTCCGTTACTCGAAGCATTGCTCGGAAGCGAAGGTGTCTTCTACGGAGCAGGTTATCTGACAGTTTTCTATCTGATCGTATGGTCTTTGGGACAGTACTCAATGGCCAAAGGCACTTCCGGCTTTAAAATGTACAAAGCTGTTTTAAATCCTGGCGTTTTATCGGTAATTATCGGTCTTATCCTTTTCTTTACGTCTTTTAAACTTCCCGAGATCATAGGCTCTCCCATTGCGTTTCTTTCGGGACTCAATACTCCCGTTCCGATGCTTATAATCGGATATGCGATCTCAAATCTTGACATTAAGGATATAATAAACATAAAGGCTGAAGCCGGCGTTCTTATATTAAGACTTATCGTTGCTCCCCTTTTCACTTTAGGTATTTTGTATGCGCTTAATTATCGCGGAAATCTTCTTATCGCATCGATAGTGTCGGCAGCAACACCGGTGGCTGCGATCACCACAATGTTTTCGATCAAATTCGGAGGCGACGAAAAACTTGCTTCCAAGATCGTGGCGGTCTCTTCACTGTTTTCGATTCTTACAATGACGATAATAGTAGCGTTTGCACGCTATATTGCATAAGGACTTATTATGAACAATGCACCCGCTTATTTAAACTTCAGAGGCGACATTCCGTTTTGGTATTCACCGTTCAACGACAACGACGCTGTTTTATTATCCATACTTTCAAGCGTTGATTTCGGAGACATGATCACGGAAGAAATAACATTATCCCGTCTGGCTGTTAAGTATCAAAATACTGCCATTCCGGACAAACGGGATTCACTGTTTTATGAAAAAGCCAATCTTTTATATATGATGGGCGCTTCCAAACGGTTTTCGAATGTTAAGATAGCTGATTACGTAAAAGATATAGACTTCGTAAATGAAAAAACATTCTATGGGATGGTTTTTCGCATAAATCCATTCTTTGACTGTATAGTATTTCGCGGAACCGACGGAACACTTGTATCCTGGAAGGAAAACTTCAACACCCTTTTTGAGTCACCGACACCCGGCCAGAGTGAAGCTGCCCAATATCTTAAAAACCATCTTGGTGCGGCCTTCAAAAAATATTATGTGATCGGGCATTCGAAAGGCGGAAATCTTGCAATATATTCATCTGTTAACCAGGATCAAAAGCTTCTAAAGAGGATCAAACGGATAATCGCCTTTGATGCTCCCGGATTTCTGGATGATATCACAAAATTTGAAGGCTACGATCTTTTAAAAGAAAAACTTACGGCTTATGTACCCAAACATTGTATCGTCGGAAATCTTTTAAATCCTCCGTTTGATAAAAAGTATGTAAAATGCGTGGGCAAAGAAGTTTTTCAGCATGATCTTTTCAACTGGCTTTTGGATACACTGTCCCCGTCACTTACCGAACCGGCCCCGGATCTTGATAAAAATATGGCAGCTAAATTGAACGCATGGCTATATTCGATACCGGTCGAAGAGCGAAAAGAAGTGGTAGACGAACTTTTCTCTGTTTTCACAAAGAACGGGATCGATCACATATACAATCTCTTGCATCTGGACCTTAAACACACGATCGGGATCATAATGTCTGCTACCAAACTTTCATCCGAAACAAGAGATTTCTTAAGTATAATATTTAAAGAAATCAAAAGCTGAGCATAAAAATGCACCCGGATGCCATAAGGCATCGGGTGCATTTTTTAAAGATAATTGACCGTAAAATGCGGTTCTCCGCGACTGTCGATATCGAGTAAGATAAAACTCGGCTTATGATTAAACTGACGCGGAAGCGAAAGACTTCCGGGATTGACCGCCCAAATACCGAGTTCTTCGTCATATTCGACCGAAGGAACATGGGTGTGGCCGTATATCACGATATCCGCCCCGCGCTCCGCCGCTTTATAAAGAAGTCTGTCCGTTCCGTAATAAACTCCGTCCCTGTGACCGTGAACAAGTAAAAACCTAAGCCCTTCTACTTCAAATTCTTCCTCGTTTTTTAGTCTTGTACCGAAATCGTTATTTCCCGATACCATCTTAACCGGACAGTTTACGGCTGCTTTTAACTCATATTCGCTTCCGGAAACATCACCCGCATGGATGAGCATATCGGGCGTTCCGGTTTTCTTTATAAGTTTATAAAAATTTCCGTCATAACCGTGAGTATCACTCACTATCAGTATTTTCATCTGTAATCGGTGTTTCGACGACACTTATATCCGCATCGCCTTTTTCTTTCCTGTAAATAATGATAGTTATAACCGCTATTATTGCGGAATATGCAAAGATCACTCCTTCGAATAACCATAGATTCATTCCCGTACCGGCCAGCATTACGGTTATCATATCCAAAAGTGCATGTAAGAATATCGCAAGAACATATAAATGATACTTCGAATTTTTGATCGCACGATATACTATGTACGAAGCGCAGATATGGAACATTATAGCAGTTATTCTTTCAACTCCTCCCAATAAGAAATAATTGGCATCCGACATCCATAAAGGGCACAACTGTTTATAAAGAATATCTCTGGTGCGCTGATTGGCTCCCGCCACCAAAAGTTCTCCCTGACCCATATTTAATAGAATACATATACACACATTGCTTATAAAAGTAAAACCGGTAATGATAATGGATTCGGCACCCCCGTGACCGATACCGTACATGATACCGTTTTGCTTATTAAGACATTTTTTCATAAATAACTTCATTGAAACAAGTCGTCCTGTCTCTTCGAATATACCTGCGGCCAGACCACCGTATATCGCATAAAAAAGTGTGTTTCCGGAAATAAGATCGCCGGTCGTTTTAAGTACGATCGTATGAAGGATCTGCTCAAGTATAAGAGCAAAAACGATAAATGTCGCCGAACCGATAAAGAATGAAGAAATCTTTGCTTTTGTTTTTTTCCTCCAGATTATCATAAGAACTATAGGAAGAAAAATCGTTAGACACATTACAAATACGATCGCTGCAAAATTGTCAGCCGGAACTCTGAAATTATTAAACTTCATAAATTAACCTCCGTTTGTTGTTATCAAGTTGAGGTAATCATAGACCTTCCACAAGATGGAAGGTCAAGCAAATTATAACAAAAATAAAAAAAGAAGTCATTACTGACTTCTTTAAAGTGCCCAGAGCCGGAATCGAACCAGCGACACGAGGATTTTCAGTCCTCTGCTCTACCAACTGAGCTATCGGGGCGTAGCGGGAGTAGGATTTGAACCTACGACCTTCGGGTTATGAGCCCGACGAGCTTCCAGACTGCTCCATCCCGCGATGTACTGTTTATGGCTTAAAGCCAAATGGATGGAGGTGGATTCGAACCACCGAAGCAATGTGCAGCAGATTTACGGTCTGGCCCCTTTGGCCACTCGGGAATCCATCCATGAAGTTGAGTTAAGTGCTTGTGCCTCCAGGGC
>JAEEMP010000033.1 GCA_016283275.1 Lachnospiraceae bacterium | reverse complement strand
GCGACATCCAATCCCAATTCCATTGCGCAGTATGCTTCGGTTGAAGCGCTTACCGGACCGCAGGATGCCATGAAGACGATGAAAGACGAGTTCAACCGTCGTCGTATCTATATGTATAACCGCATAAAGAACTTTCCTTATGTGGATATAGAGGAACCCAAGGGTGCTTTCTATACATTTATCGATATGAGCAATGCATTAAAGCTCAGCTACAAGGGAGAAAAGCTTGAGACAGCGGCAAAACTGGCAGAAGTTCTTTTAAAAGACTATGCGGTTGCGATCATTCCCTGTGCGGATTTCGGATTTCCCAATCATATCCGTCTTTCGTATGCGATATCGATGGAATCGATAGAAAAGGGCTTGAACAGGATAGAAGAGTTCCTTAATAACCTTAAATAGGAACGATCAAAGAAGACCTTCGGGTCTTCTTTTTTTGTCCGGAAACAAGTTTCCATAAAATTTTTTTTGGTTTACAGAAAACAACATTTTGTGTTTCCATAAATAGTTGCAAAGAATATTTAGTGTTTTTTACACAATTTGTGCGGAAATGCCTTAAAATCAAGCGTATTTTGTGTTTGCAATATTCGTATTTTATGGTTATAATGTGTTTTACAATCCTAAAATTTAGGTTACGTAAAGTCGAATTTTATGAGGAAACCCATCAGGTTATGGAAAAAATAATCACATCATTTATCGAATATCTTCATAACGTCAAAAAGATGTCCACAAATACCGAACTTTCATACAAGAGAGACCTTCTTAAAGTTGCCGACTATCTAAACGGTCAGGGTATTACCGACATCACCAAAGTTTCAGCCACAAATTTGAATTCATATATACTTTACATGGAGAAGAGCAACTTTTCTGCAGCGACCATTTCACGTAACATTGCCTGCATTAAGTCTTTTTATCATTATCTTATTAAAGAAGGCATTGTTAAGGAAGACGTATCGGAAAATCTCAAAGCTCCCAAGGTTGAAAAGAAGATACCCGAAATACTTACCACTCAGGAAGTGTTCAGGCTTTTGGAACAGCCGCACGGAGATCATCCCAAGGATATCAGGGACAAGGCTATGCTCGAGCTTTTATATGCGACCGGCATAAGAGTTACGGAGCTTATCACTTTAAAGGTACAGGATGTGAACCTTGCACTCGGTTATATCAACTGTAAGGATGCACATAAGGAGCGTACGATCCCGATAGGGCATACGTCAAAAGAAGCGCTCGGCAAGTATCTCGCTTCTGCAAGAGATGCGATGCTTGCAGACTCAAAGGACGAAACTTTGTTTGTAAACTGTTCGGGCGAACCAATGAGCCGTCAGGGCTTCTGGAAGCTCATAAAATATTATGCGAAGAAGGCGGGCATTGAAGCCGATATCACTCCTCATACGCTCCGTCATTCGTTTGCGGCGCATCTTGTGGAAAACGGCGCGGATCTTCATTCCGTACAGGAAATGCTCGGTCATTCCGATATCTCCACCACACAGATATACGCCAACATGAGCCATTCGCGTATCCGTGAGGTATACGCCAAAGCTCATCCCAGAAAATAGTAAAAAAATAACCGCTTTCGCGGTTATTTTTTTGTTCTAATTCAATTTGCTGTACATTGCGACGCGGTTTTCAAAGTAGGTATAGTATTTGTAACCGCAGTCTTTTAAGATCTGTTCGGCGATGTCGAAGTTTGCGCCCACGTCCTCGGGCTTATGTGCATCTGAGCCGATCGTGATGATCTCGCCGCCGAGATCTTTGTAAAGTTTAACGATCTCCCTGTGCGGATTGGGATTTGAAAACCCTTTTCGAAGAGAAGAGGTGTTGATCTCGATTCCTTTTTCGTTTTCGATAAGTGTTTTTAAGGTTTCTTCTATATAGTCGCCGTAATCCTTCCAATTATAAACGGATTCACCGCCCGGTACGGTCCTTACTATATAATCCATGTGGCCCAAAACGTCGAAATTCTGAAACTGTCTTATATTCTCAAGCTGTGTCTTAAAGTATTCCTGCATTGCCTGTTTGGGCGTCTTTCCTTCGAAAAACTCGGGAAGATAGGTGTCGATCCCGTTTACCGTGTGGATCGAACCGATCACAAAATCAAATTCGTGTTCTTTTGCCGTGATCGCGTTTTCCTTAAAGACCGACTTTTGCATGCCGATCTCGATACCGAAGGTAATATCGATCTTATCGCGATACTTTTCGCTAAGTCCAAGAAGCTCGTAAAGATATGAATCGACGTTTACTTCCCAGTCGGAGGATCTGTGCTTTTCGCTTTCCGGGAAACCGTGATCCATGTGCTCGGTGAAAGCTATTTTCTTAAGACCTTTGTTGATCGCACTTTCGATCATATCGGTCATTTTTGCATTTGAATCCGCACTGTGGTAAGAGTGCATATGATAATCGGACAGTATGGCCATTGTGTTCTCCTTTTTATAAATTTTTTAGTATTTTTATCTTAATTCACAAATTTTCTTTTATCAACGGGAAGTTTTTGTTTAAATCGATATTTTCGCAGAATACTATTGAATTTTGGTTTGATTTCTTATAAAATAGTAGCGCTGATGAATTTTTGACAATCTTTTGTCAAGATAAAATATATAACTATTCAGGAGGAAATAAATATGGCAGTAAAAGTAGCAATTAACGGTTTTGGACGTATCGGACGTCTTGCATTCAGACAGATGTTCGGAGCAGAGGGCTTCGAAATCGTTGCGATCAACGATCTTACATCTCCCGAGATGCTTGCTCATCTTCTTAAGTATGACAGCACACAGGGTCGTTACGCTCTTTGCGACAAGGTTTCTTTCGGTGAAGATTCCATCACCGTAGACGGAAAGAAGATCACAATCTACAAGGAAGCAGACGCTAAGAACCTTCCTTGGGGACAGCTTGGTGTAGACGTTGTTCTTGAATGTACCGGTTTCTATACAAGCAAGGATAAGGCTCAGGCTCATATCGATGCAGGCGCTAAGCACGTTATCATTTCCGCTCCCGCAGGTAATGACCTTCCTACTATCGTTTACAATGTTAACCACAAAAATCTTACCAAGGACGACAAGATCATTTCTGCTGCATCTTGTACCACAAACTGCCTTGCACCCATGGCTAAGGCTCTTAACGATCTTGCAACCATCAAGTCCGGTATCATGTGCACGATCCACGCTTACACAGGCGATCAGATGACTCTTGACGGACCTCAGAGAAAGGGCGACAAGAGACGTTCACGTGCTGCAGCTTGCAACATCGTTCCCAACTCAACAGGTGC
>JAEEMP010000001.1 GCA_016283275.1 Lachnospiraceae bacterium | reverse complement strand
CTGAAATCAAGCGGTGTTTCCGCAAAAGAATCTACTATTTCACGTGTAGTGGCGGCGTCACCTTTTTCTTTTAACACTCTTACGATACCCGGCCTTTCAAGATCGTAGTTAAGGCCCGACTGCATGGATGCAAGATGCCATATCTTAAGGTCGTCGACGGGATACGATACTCCGTTTTCAACCGCCGTAAGATGACTGTAGGCATCAAGATACTTGCCGACATTGTCGTCAAGCGAAAGCTTTCCCCGCTCCACAAGCTGCATGAGCGCAGTCATGGTCTGGACTTTTGTCATCGAAAACATGAGATACTGAGTCTCATCGCTTACCGGCACCGTTTTTTCCTTGTCGGTATACCCCGCCATGTAGCGGAACACTTCCTCGTGATCTTTAAGTATACGTATGTCACCGGAAGGGATCCCTTTTTCCACCAGTTCGTCAATGTAATCCTTTATCCTGTTAAGATTCATATCTTCTCCGTTCCCCGTGCGCAGGCGCATGCGGTTTATATTTTATGCAAGGCCCGGTTTACAGGGCTTTCCGATCTTTTCTCTGTAATCGTAATACAGTTCCTCGGTGGCAATCGCCATCTTGGTGACCGAAAACGGCTTGTCGTAAGGATATGTGTACCACGTATCCTCAAGTGTATTAAGATCCACGCAGTCGCCGTGCTTAAAGAGATATTCATATTCGATGTGGCACGAATACATGGATGCCACGCTCTTTTCCATTGAATATTCATGGCCCAGAAGGTCTTTTATGTGCACCTTAAAGCCGTTCATATCGTGCACCATCGTACCCGAACCAAGCTTTATATAGCCGCGTGCGTTCGGAAGACTCTCGACTTTTACCGGAAGTTCGCCGGTTGAGTAAGTACCCGCTTTTACCTCGGCCCGCACGTTTTCGCGTTCCCACTCGTACCAGTCGGGAATATGCACAAACCGAGTCTCACCTTCAAGTGCCTTTAAGCGCCCGAGTTCCGTCATCTCCCAGGTTTTGCCGCATTTTTCGCAGTAAATCTCAGTACCCCGCGACTTCATGTGATACTCCGTACCGCACTCGCAGCACTGATAAAGTATCTTTTCAAGCCCCACAGCCCTGTCTTTGCACGTTACGCGAACGCCCTTTTCAAACTGCCACTTGAAGTCGTCGTACTGAAACTCCTCGACAAGCCGTTCGTTGATCTCGTCTTTTGAAAGCCTTTCCACATCCTCTTTGGTAAAAAGAAGCTTCATGGTGGCCTCGTTGTTCTTGACTCCCCTTTCATGCCTAGTGTTCCAGAAAGGGTGATTTATGTGGTTACCGTGACAGATTATCGTAACGACCGGAACGTCAAGATACTTGATGAGTTTTCCAAGCGATTCGGGTAAAGGGGCCGTCGTACCGCAGAGCGAATACCTGGCCTCGGGATAGATAGCCGGGATACCGCCCTTTTTAACAACATATTTTAAGTGTTTTACCATCGTGACATCATCGGTAAACTTACGCTTGCAGATGCATCCGATGTTTCTGAGCAGCCACTCTCTTCCGATATAACCGTCGATCGCCACAACATAGTTGCCGATCTTGGGAAACGTTGCTGCCGATGACACGTTCATGTCAAAAAACGCATTATGATTACCAAGCAGCAGGTACGGGGCCTTAACGCCCTTCATACCGATCCTTGTTATCTTTGTCTTATGTTTCCACAACCCCGGAAACGATATCGCCCAGGCGATGGGTTTAAGAAACCACCTGCATCGTACAGGTTTCTTAGCCATATCAAATCGTTTAAAGCCGTCTTTATGTTCCATTATTCTTTCTTACCCGTTACTTTTTCACGCCACTTCTTTTCCTGATAATCAAGGTACGATGCAAGCACTATTCCCAGGAATATCGAAACACCGAGTCCTACCCATATGTAACCGAGTGTGATACCGAGTATCATGCCCGCAAAAATACCTATGATGATATAAATGCCCATCCAGCTTGCTTTCTGGCGGGTTATGGAATATTTCTCCATCGCACCGGTTTCGACCGTAAGGCCTTCCCTGTAAATAAATCCCGCTCTTTCAAGCGCATGGATAGTCTCCTTATCCTCATTGGAAACTACAGCCTCGATCTCGAATATGTCTTTGTGAAGAAAAGCCCATTCGCGGATCATCTTAAGAGAAGCCGTGCCGTACCCTCTGTGTCGGTAAAGTGGCTCGATCTCGATCTGTATCGGTATGGTGCCTCTTTCCTTGTTTCCGGCAAAAGAAAACCACCCTATCCTTGTATTGTCATTGGTTACCAGGATGATATCCCACTTTTCTTCCCACAGGTTTTCTTCATCAACGGGCTTTATCATAAGATCGCCCGATCTGAAACCGTATTTCTTTTTGTTCATAAACCCCACTCGTTTCTGCAAATATCGTATTTATTATTTTATCAAAACTATCGGTCTTCCGTAAAGAGATATTAAGCCGGCGTTAAAGCATAAGCTCCGCAAACGGATCCGTACCCGGCACATCCGCTCTGTGACTTATTAAAAGCGCCTTAAGAGCCGTGCTACCCGAGCCAAGTGATTCGATCATGTCTTTAAGCATATCCGCATCGGGTTTTACGACATCGAGATAGATTTTTGCAACCTCAATATCATCGGAAAGATCTTCGGCGAGCGCCGTCCAGGCGTAATCCTTATCACACCCCTTGGCACGACTTTTTATGTATCCCCTGAGAGCCTCTTCCGTTTCTTTACTTATGTAAACCTTTCGCATGAGTCTTGCAAATGTAAGAAGCGCCTTCTGTTTTCCTTTTTCTTTAAGATACCCCGCGGTTTCTCCCGGCATCTCGCCGTCCACGGACCCTATCCCGTCATAT
>JAEEMP010000032.1 GCA_016283275.1 Lachnospiraceae bacterium | reverse complement strand
ATATAACCGTAAGCGTTCTTTTCATCCAAAAACGATTTCAACACGATCTCATCGTATTTTGTGTTCACATCGTCAATAAAGTCCAACAGCAACGCAAGATTTGATTCTGCTAACAGTTCACATTTCATATCATCCTACCTCAAGCCCTTTGTCACAGTCTATAAAACTGTAATAATACAAACTCATTCTAACATAAGACCTGGAAATAAAAAAGTATAGCCGGAAAGAATTACCCGTTTTGTCCCTGTTGTGTATCTTTCCGACATTCTCTTTTCCGTGCGAGCGCGAGACGCTCAAAGGTCCGGTGGACCTTTGAGGGAACCCGCAAAGCGGCAGCTTGGCGGGTGAGATAGTCTCACGCTCTAAAACAAAAAGGACATCCGCTTGGATGTCCTTTTGTTTTACCAGAGCGCGAGACGGGGATCGAACCCGCGACCCCAACCTTGGCAAGGTTGTGCTCCACCGCTGAGCCACTCGCGCATTATATGTTGCCGTGTTTCACACGCAAGTAATAATATACACGACACATTCGTTCTTGTCAAACACTTTTTTTACTTTTTGAAAGCATTCTTTTTCCGGAGCCGAAAACCATGGAAATTACCGCACTCTCGCTAGTAAAAACAAGAAAATTCTGTTATAATTTTATGGTATTATTTAAATACCTATCAACTATCGAAGGGAGAATTTAAAAATGTTAGTTAACATTATCATTTCGCTTGTGATCGGCGGCGTATGCGGATGGCTCGCGGGGATCATCATGAAGAGTGCCAACGGAGTGCTTATCAACATCATCCTCGGTATTGTGGGCGGAGTTATCGGCGGAGCAATATTTAACTTTTTGGGCATCAACTTTAACGGCATTGTAGGAAGTATCATCTGCGGTGTTGCAGGTGCCTGCCTCCTGATCTTCATAGTAAGACTTATCAAAAAGAAATAAACGATCAAAATCCCCAAAGCCAAACGGTTTTGGGGATTTTTTTGCCGGTTTGCGATATTTCTTTGTGTTTACACCTTATCGATCGCCACGACCACCACATTAAGGTCGGGATATGTTTCTTTAAATCTTGCGTCTATCTCTTTTCTGATATCTTCATCCTTTTTAGGAAAATTATAAGGAACTTCGAGTTCAAACGCCACACGTTTCCCGTTTGACGTGATCCTGAAATCGTGCATTGTGATTATGGGATCTATTTTTTTGAGAGTTTCTTCCGTCCACAGTTTAAGCTTATCAAGTTCATGATCGTCCTTGATAACGGGATCCACATGGATCGTGATCTCTCCCACCAGAAGCTCGTCTTCTATCTCGCTTTCTATGATATCCACAACTTCATGGGCTCCGATAAGACCCACTTCAGCCGGAATCTCCACATGCATGGAAGCGATACTGTTCGCGGGACCGTAATCATGCACTCTTATATCGTGCACACCCACGATCTCTTTATGAGAAAGGGCAATCTCTTCTATCCTTTTGGTGACATCGGAATCCGGACCCGAGCCCAAAAGCGGTTCAAAGTTTTCTTTGGCTGCGTCGAATCCCGCTTTAAGCACCACGATGGCTACTATGACACCCGCATAACCGTCAATATTTACATCCCACACGATCTTAACTATGACCGCAAGAAGCGCAACGCTTGTCGTAAGACAGTCCGAACGGCTGTCGGATGCTGTCGCACGCATTGCGGATGAATTGATCTTTCCGGCTACATTATAGTAAAAGAACGACATCCCGATCTTTATGAGGATCGATACGACAAGGATGATTATCGTAATGATATCAACATCCATTCGGCTCGGAGTGATAATGGCTTCAACGGAACTTTTTAAGAGCCCCAAGGCTATTACAAGAACCGCAACCGCTACCGTAAGACCCGTCAGATACTCGATCCTGCCGTGTCCGTAGGGGTGAGTCTTGTCCGCCGCCTTACCCGATATCTTAAAACCGATAAGCGTAATGACCGAAGAAAACATATCCGACATGTTGTTGACGGAATCGCCCACAATGGACATTGTACCGGTGATGAGACCCGTTATGATCTTAAATAAAGACAATGTAAGGTTACAAACGATCCCGAATATCCCGGCAAACATACCGTATCTGTTTCTTACTGCGGGGTCTTTTACATTTTTATAATCTTTTACAAACAATCTGATCAGAAAATCCGACATGATAATCTTTCCGTTTCAATTAAAAATCTGATATTACTAATATATCACTTTTGACATCTTTGTCGATTCCAAATTCACTTGACCCGAAAAACCAAAGACCGATCGGATATCCGACCGGTCTTTAACTTATGATTTCTGTGATCGCACTCAGTCGAGTACAGCAGAAGCTTCTTTTAAAAGTTCAATGATCTCAAGATGCTGAGGACATACTCCTTCACACTGACCGCAGGCTATGCAGTCTGACGCCCTTCCCGAACGCCCAAGTAAACCGTTATAGAAGAAGTGAGGGCGGTTATCATTCGGAAACTGTCTTAAAGTATTGAGTGCTCTGAATATATCGGGAATGAGTATTCCCATGGGGCATCCGTCCGTACAGTAGCGACAGCTCGTACACGGCACAAGCTTCATACCGAGCATCTTTGTAACTACCGCATCCACAACCTTTCTGTCGTCATCCGTAAGAGGCTCAAAATTTTTGAATGTATCAATATTGTCCTGCATTTGTTCCCAATTGGACATACCGCTTAAGATCGTCACAACACCCGGAAGGCTTGCCACAAAACGAAGTGCCCAGGAAGCCACTGACTTATCGGGTCTTGCATCCTTAAACATCTTCTCGAATTCGGGCGCCATATTGGCCAAAGTACCGCCCTTCACAGGCTCCATAATGATCATGGGGATATTTCGTGAATGAAGGATATCGTAGAGTTCTCCGGAATGAACGACTTTATTGTTCCAGTCCGCATAGTTAAGCTGGATCTGCACAAACTCAATCTCGGGATGCTCATCAAGCACCTTGATGAGAAGTTCCGGAGTCCCGTGGAAAGAAAATCCGAAATTCTTTATCTTGCCTTCCTTTTTCTTCTGAATGCCCCAGTTAAAACAATCAAGGCTTTCGTATGTATCGTAATTATTGCCGTCTTCAATACTGTGCAATAAATAATAATCAAAGTATTCAAGTCCCGTTCTTTCAAGCTGTTCCTCAAAAACTCTGTCTCTGTCGGCTTCGGTTTTAAGGACCCATGCCGGAAGCTTTGAGGCAACGGTAAAGGATTCTCTCGGATGGCGCTTTACAAGGACCTCTTTAACGGCACGCTCCGAATTGCCTCCGTGATATACGTAAGCCGTATCAAAATAGTTCATTCCGGCCGCAAGATAAGCGTCAGCCATCCTGCATACCTGATCAAGATCGATCTTTCCGTCTTTTTCGGGAAGTCTCATGAGTCCGAAACCGAGTTTGGGCATTTTCGCTGTGTCCATCTGTTCTCCTCCTTATCAAATGCTTTGCATACTCACATAAAGATCAGTATATTCTAAACACCAATGCCCCCAAAAAGACCACTCAAATTATAATATATGCTTTTCTGATTTTTGAAATTAAGGCCCGATACTTACGCCATGCACCGAAAAAAAGCCTATTTGACATATTTGCCTATGAAATCAAAAACGGTCTTAAAATACAGATCCGGATCCCTTAAATAAGAATTTCCGTGTCCCGCGCCTTCCACGACCAGTTTTTCCTTTGGTGCGGAGCAGGCATCGAAATTAACATCCACCATTCCGGACCTTACAAAATTGTCCTCCGAGCCGTGAATAAAAAGCATCGGCGTATCGCACTTTTTAAGCATATCTATGCTTGACGCTTCCTTAAAACCGTAGCCCGCTCTCAGCTTTGAAAAGAACGAGGCGCAGTGAAGTATCGGAAATTCCGGCAATCCGAAAAGATAATCAAGCTCGTCGCTGAATATATCCCATACGGTCGTATACCCGCAGTCCTCGACTATAGCCTTCACGTTAGCCGGAAGTTCTTCTCCCGAGGTCATCATAACGGTCGCTCCGCCCATGGATATACCGTGCAGCACGATCTGCGCGTCGGCGTTCATATCAAGGATATAATCTATCCATTTAAGCATATCCTTTTTATCGAGCCATCCCATTCCTATATACTTTCCCTGACTGGACCCGCACCCTCTTAAGTTGGGATAAAGAACGTTATATCCCTGTTGGGCATAGAAATATCCGAGATTATATACATTTTTTGCCTCTTCGCGATATCCGTGCACCGCGATCACCCATTTATCGGATCTTTCTTCGGCAAGGTATACTTCACCCTGAAGCTTAAGACCGTCATCCGTCATGACATATATGTCGCTAAAGTTTCCGGCTTCACTTTCCATCCACTCTGCGGTCTTTGCTTTTATCTCTTCCTTATTTGCTTTTATGATCTCTTTGTTGGAATCGCCCACTGTTGACGCGGGCTCAACATCGCCGGTGGAATATGAACTCTTTAAAGCAAAAGTCACCAGATAGTTTCCGCCGCCGATCGTATAGACAAGTATCAGTGCAATAACAATGCAAGCAATGATCTTAAAGATCTTACTTTTAAAAAAACTCTTATGCATCCCTTTAATTCCCCAACTTAATCACTTTATCCCCAGACAAGCATGGGCATTACCGTTATCATCAAAATTCCCTTTTAAAGCTTCCGAAAAGATCATTGTACAAAGTATTGCGGAAATACCTCTCTGATCTTATACTCGTCCACGCTGTATCTCGCAAGATGCTTTTCAACCATTTCAACGGCATTTTCTTTATCGTGCGCTATTATCGCATTATACATCGCATGATGATCGGCCACGATCTTCATATCCTTGACCGATTCCATCGATAAGGTACGCACTCTGTCAAAGTGGATCATGATCGATGAACGCATATCATATACGATCTCCTTGTGCGCCGCCATATATATGAGTCTGTGAAACTCATTGTCGAGTTCAAATATCTTCGCAGCATCCTCACGTATAAGATAAAAATCCTGAAGAGAAAGATTTTCTTCGATCCTCGATATAATATTGGGATCGCCCTGTTCGCAGGCAACTTCTATGACCGCACAGTCTAAGATCCTTCTCAAAAAACGCGCTTCCTCGACCATCTTCGGATCGATCAAAGCCACGTACGAACCCCTTTGCGGATATATCTCTATTATCCATGCCTTCGAAAGGTCTATTATGGCTTCCCTGACAGGTGTCCTCGAAAGCCCGAGTTCCATTGCAATTTCATTTTCCGATATTAATGTGCCGGGTTTTAACTCAAGAGATACGATATTGTCTTTAAGCACCCTGAAGGCATAATCTCTTGCGGTCTCACCCGATAATCGCTCTTTGTTGTTCATGTCGCCCCATATCTTTATTTCTTTTTTTCTTAATATTATAATATTTTAACACGGAACATTATCATATTGCCAGATTTTTCGCATTTTGTAGCCAAAAACCGATTTATCTGTTAAAATGATATTGAGAATGTCTATATCGTTATAATTTCATACGGGGTATGCTTTACGGAGTGTATTTATGGATGTCCTTGCGATCAAAGCGCTTGCCAATAAGCCGTCAAAGATATTGTTTGCTTATCAGCCTATTTTTGATGCCCGTACGGAAAAACTGTACGGTTATGAGGCGTTGATGAGGCCCGAACCGTATTCTCCCCTCCGTTTTATCGAAGAAATGGCAAAGCTCGACCGCCTTCAGCATGTAGAAGAGATCACCAACTATTACGGAATCAAATATTTTAAAGAAGCCAAGCTTGAGGGAATGTTGTTCTTAAACAGTCTTCCCGCAGCCTGTATGAGTCTTGAGATGAGTAAAGCCACCGAACAGATGGGCGGTGACTATATGATCGGGCGTCTTGTATATGAAATACTCGAATACACCACTCCCGACAGGTTTGCATACGGAGTAAAGCGTACAGCCTTTGAAAATAACGGTGCAAATCCATTGATAGCCATCGATGATTTCGGAACCGGCGGCAATATCGACAATGAATGCGTGGATTATTATAAACCCGACATTGTCAAGGTCGACCGTTCCATTATCTCTCATATAGATACAGAGCTTTCCAACCAGGAAACACTGCAGCAGATCATATTTGATATGCGTGAAAGAAACGTTCTGGTGCTCGCCGAAGGTGTAGAGACCGAAGCGGAATACAGATACTTAAAAAAACAGGATATCGATTTCATGCAGGGTTTTTACTTAGGAAAGCCCAAGCTGTATACGGAATACATAAAAGAAGCGCAAGAAAAACAGCATAACATATAAAAAATGACCCCGGATCGATATGATCCGGGGAATTTTTTATATGACCCTGTTGAGTGAATAGTCTTTGTTAAGAAGCAGAATATTGGCTTTCTTGCCCTCTTCTATCGTACCGTAGTCCTTAAGGATACCAATCGCATATGCGGGGTTGTATGTGGCCGCTCTTACGGCGTCCTCGGGCTTTATATCAAACTCTATCGCCTTTAGCATACAGTCAAAAAGATTGGTGGTACTGCCGGCAAGCGTTCCTTTTATGCCGGGCTCTTTATTAAGCCATGCCGCTCCGTCATGCTTATAGACAGGCTGTCCTCCGAGTTCATAGGTGCCGTCGGGCATACCTACCGCTCTTGCACTGTCGCTTATAAGTACCATCCTGTCGGCTCCGAAAAGCTTAAATGCGGCTCTTACCGCACCCGAAGCTATATGGATGCCGTCACAGATAAGCTCTGCGGTAACATCGTCTCTCTCCGAGCCTGCGGCTATCGGTCCGGGAGCTCTGTGAGTAAGTGAAGGCATCGCATTGTAAAGATGTGTCATGTGACGGGCTCCCGCCTCAAAAGCGGCCCTTGAGCACTTATAATCCGCAACCGTATGACCTACCGAAAAACGGATCTTATCATGCATCTTTTCTATGCAATCAAGATTATCGGCTTCCTCTGGCGCGATGGTGATCAGTCTCGGAAGATATTCGGTCTCTTCCAACAGATTTTTAAGAAAATCCTTATCCGCGCCCTTAACATATGCCGGATTCTGTGCTCCCACCTTATTGGGCGAGATATACGGTCCTTCAAGATTTATACCTACAAGATCCGCTTCCTTGGCACCGTCGTCGATCTTTCCCACACCGTTATTATAATCGTAGGCAACCTTGCATATCTTTTCTACTCTTTCCTCGGGAAGAGTCATGGTGGCCGGACATATCTGTGTCACGCCGACACTTCTTTCATATACGGCTATCTTATGTATGGCCTCGGGCGTTGCATCACAAAAGTCATACGATACCGCACCGTGGAAATGAACATCGGTCAGCCCTGGTATTACAAACATTCCTTCGGCGTTAACCGTTTCTTCGTTTACATCGGGCTCAATACGGGATCTTGAAAGTTTTTCGATACGGTCATCCGTAATCTTGATGTTCATCTTCTCAAATTCAAAAGAAGGCGTAAACACCAATCCGTTTTCAATTATCATATCTTCTGCTCCTTCCAACAAAAAATTCCGCCGGCCTAAGCCGACGGAATCATGATCTTTATTTACTGTCCTTTGCTCTCCATGAAAGCATCGAGCTGGCTGTTGGCATCTGCGATTATATCATTGATACCGTTATCTTCAAGTTTCTGTAAGAACTCAGGAAGCTTTTCAGCCGGATCTACAGTACCTGTGCAAAGTGAAAGCATATACTCGGAAACTACGTTTGCTACAGCACCCATCTGGGTTTCTGTCTGGGAACCGTCATAAGCGAATCCGAGGATCGGAATTTCCTTGGCTGTACCATAGTATGCCTTAAATCCATCCCAGAAGTCAACCCCCTGTGCATCTGTAGGAGGAAGTATGGTTACATTACCCATACCGTTTGTCCAAGGCTGATAATCCGCTCTCTTATCGGTAAATGTAATGGTACCGTCAGCGTTTGTGTTGTAGTGGATACCGTCTACACCGTAGTTAAGAAGAGTCATAAGTGCGGGATCGGTATTTAAGAGGTTAAGGAACATCATAGCTCTGTCAGGATTCTTGGAAGCTGTGGAAATAGCCATCATAGCACCCTGTGAAGAAGTTGTATCCACAAAAGCGTCCGTGCAGGGAACCATTTCTACATGGATTCCTCTTTCCTGGGAAGCCTGAAGTTCATAACCGAGTGAATAGGACTGTGTACCTATTAAGTACTGGCCCGAAAGCTGCTTGTTTGTTCTTGTATCGTTTGCCTGGGTCTTGTTGCCCATTGCGGGATCAATAAAGCCTTCTTCGTAATACTTTCTGGTCTGCTCAACGAATTTCTTGAATTCGTCGGTTGCAAACTTATTGACGATCTTGTTGCCGTAAGCGCCGGGCTTGGAAAGATCCGAGGGATTTAAGTAGTAGGACATGAAGTTTCCTGTACCGCTGTCACCTGTAACTATCGTTACATTGTCTACCATTCTTTCAAGAACCGCACCTTCAACAAGAAGCGGATAGAAGTCAGCGCCTTCGCCTTCTTTTACTGTCTTTAAGATCTCTTCGAATCCGTAGTAATCCGTATTCTTGATATCATCAACGGTATATCCGTACTTCTCAAGTAATGTTACATTAACGTCCCAGCAGTTCTGGGTTGCAATATCCTTGTAACCGGGAATAGCGTATACGCCGTATCCGTCTGCGCCGTTAACGGTCGCACCGTTTATAAGTACTTCGGGAAGAAGATCCCAGAGTTCTTTGCCGTACTGTGCAATGAGGTTATTGTCGGGGTTATCAAGTCTTACCCAGTAACCGTCTCTTGCAAACTTGTTGTATTCGTCGGCACTCCATGAACATGTAAAGTAAATATCGATATCGTCTCCGCCCTGAAGGGAAAGAACGGCATTCTGATCGAAGTCGCCCCATGTACCCCATACGGGTTCGAGAGTGACATTGATCTTATCCTTAAGATAAGCATTTACAGCATCAAGTACTGCACTGTCATCTGTTACATTGCTGCCGTGGAAATACATCTTAAGCGTTACGGGCTCAAGATCCGTTGCCGCAACATCGGCTGCAGGAGCTGCTTCCTCCTTTGATACCTCGGTCTTCTCGGTGCTCTGAGAAGTTGTGCCTGCCTCGGGAGCTGCTTCTCCGCCGCAGGCTACCATTGACAATGCCATAACCGCCGCCAAAATGCATGACAATAGTTTCTTTTTCATACTAATCCTCCTTTAAATGTATGGTTTATAACTTTTATCCCTTTACCGAGCCTATGGTAAGTCCCGATACGATATACCTCTGGAAGAAAGGATATGCACAGGCTATCGGTACCACGATCAGTACCACGAGCGCCATCCTCAATGCGTCGGAAGGAAGCGTGCTGATGATATTGCTGGCCTCCGCTCCTATCATCGAAGAATTCTTCACAAGGAAATCTACTTTTGTCTGCATCTGCATGAGAAGATACTGTAGCGGATAATACTTTGCATCACGCACATACAGCATCGGGATAAACCATTCGTTCCAGTAAGCCAGTGCGGAGAGAAGTCCTACCGTGGCTATACCGGGCTTGGAGATCGGGATTATTATCTTAAATAAAGTTCTGTATTCGCCGGCGCCGTCGATCGCGGCCGCGTCGATCAGTTCCTCGGGTATCGAACTATGGAAAAACGTCCTCATTACGATAATGTTGAAAGGATTTAAAAGCATCGGCACTATGATCGCCGCATAGCTGTTCGATAAACCGAGCACCGTCTTACATACGACATATGTCGGTGCAAGACCTCCTCCGAAAAGCATCGTGAAGAATGCCCAGAAGGTGAAAAATCCGCGGAATTTGAAATCTTTTCTGTACAACGCATATGCATAAAGGATCGTCATGAGCATTGTAAGGAACGTTCCGAGCACGGTTACGAGAAAACTGTTAAAGTACGATCTCCAGAGCTGGTCGCCGAGTTTTAACACATAACTGTATGCTTCCATGGATATTTCTTTGGGAAAGAACGAATATCCTATAGCCCTTATGCTGTCCTGCGAAGTGATCGATATGATCACAACGAATATAAAAGGAACTATGCAAAGAAGACAGAACAGTATGAGCACTATATGACAGGCTATCTCTGCCGGAATCGATATTGAGTTGATTTTTCTTTTTCTTTTCATATCTTCCTCCCGGTAAGTATTTAAAACAGCGAACTGTCCTCGTCTATCTTCTTTACGATCTTATTTGCAATGACGATACATACAAATCCGACCGCATTCTGAAGAAGGCCTCCGGCTGTACTCATGCCTATATTGCTCGTGGCTGTCATAACCTGATAAATATATGTGTCTATAACCATCGTCGCGGAATACAGTGATCCCGAATCAAGCGGCACCGTATAGAAAAGACCGAAATCCGCATTGAAGATCTTGCCGACGTTCATGATAAGAAGGATACATATCATCGGTCTCAGATTCGGAATGGTCACATACCAGATCTGCTGCCACTTTGAAGCTCCGTCTATTGCGGCCGCCTCATATTGTGAAGTATCTATACCCGTTATGGCTGCAAGATACAGGATCGATGAATAACCTATATTCTTCCAGAGGTTACAGATCGTAAGTATAAACGGCCAGTACTTCGGTGTGTTGTACCAGTCGATCTTGTTCATCCCGTGATTTATAAGGAAGTGATCGATCAATCCACGGGTGGGGTCCAAAAATGCCAGAAGGAAGTAACTGGCAACAACCCAGCTTAAAAAGTAGGGGAAAAACATTAACGTCTGATAGGTCTTCGCCACGAATTTGTGAGTAATCTCATTGAGCATTATCGCGAAAGCCACGGCTATCACAAGTCCCAAAACTATCCAGAGGGCATTGTAGCCGATGGTGTTTCGTATGTAAGTCCATGAATCGGTTGTAGCAAAGAGGAATTTGAAATTTTTGATCCCCGTCCACTCAGAATGGGTCAGATTGTTCCAGAATGTAGGATTCTTTGGATAGACCTTGTAATTCTTAAAAGCAAGAATTATTCCGGCCATAGGAAGATATCTAAGTAAAAAGAACCATATTGCACCCGGCAATACCATGGTTGTTAAGAATATGGTTTTTTTGAAACTTGCCTTCTTAGACATGTGCCTAACCCCCGTTTCTGTTTTGTAACTATATTGTAGAATTCGGGGGCCTTTAAGTCACGGCACGGTCTTGTCTATTTTTGCATCATTTTGTGTTTCTGTTTCTAAACTCGTTGGCGGAGATCCCGTTTATCTTTTTAAAGACTCTTGAGAAGTGCGCGACCTCCAAAAATCCCACTTCATCGGACACATCGGATATGTGTCTTGAAGGGTCTTTTAACAACTCTTCCGCATGTCTTATCCGGACGGTATTCAATATTTCCGAGAAATTCTGCCCGGTCTCTTTATTGAGAAGCTTACTTAAATGCCACTGGCTTACATATATCTTTTCGGCGACATCGGATAAAAGGATCTTCTCTTTATAATGTTCTTCTATATAATTAAGAGCATTTCTTACTATAAAATTGCCTGCTACGCTTTCGTGATCCTCGGCAGCCTCTGACTCGTTTTCTTTTGTGCCCTTCTCCTGCCTTCTTTTGTCGATCCTGTCGGCCATGCATATAATGGCTTCCTCGATCTCGTCCATATTTGAAGGCTTAAGCAAAAATCTTGTGACTCCGAGCTTGATCGCTGTCTGCGCATAATCAAAATCACGAAATCCCGTGAGGATGGTCACCTGCATATCCGGAAATTCAGACTTAAGTGCGGCTATCATTGTAAGTCCGTCCATCTCGGGCATGCATATATCCAGAAAAAGCATATCGGGCCTGTGCTTTAATATGCGCTCCCTGCCTTCCACACCGTTTATCGCGGTATCGACCACTTCACAGTTGAACTTTTCCCACTTTACGCTTCTTGAAAGTCCTTCAACGATGATAGGTTCATCGTCTATGATCATAACCTTATACATACTATACCCTCTTAAACCTCGGCATTATCATACGGAATCTTAACTTATCATCGTCGATCCTGCCTGCGGAAAGCCCGTATTCCTCGCCGAATATAAGCTCTATACGCTTGTTGACATTGTATATTCCTATTGAAGTATGCACACCCGGATCCTTTTTATCGGTCTTGTATTCACCGCTTATTATCTTATTGATCCTGTCTATCTCTTCGTCGTTTAACGCTTTACCGCTGTTTATCACATCAATGATGATGTTTTCGTCTTCGGCGGATATGTGCAGATCGACCGAACCCGTGTTGACCTTTTCAACGCCGTGCTTTATGGCGTTTTCAAGGATCGGCTGAAGTATGAGCTGCGGAACTTCGACCTGCAGAAGCGATTCATCCACATCCTTTGTAACACTCAGTCTTTGTCCGAAGCGCATCGACATTATATATAAAAATGCATCGGCAGATCTTAATTCGTCCGCAAGCCGCACAAGTTTGTCGTTTGATCGGTTTATACTTGAGTCAAGCACCGTTCCGAGTGCCTCGATCATCTTCGACACTTCCGCATCGCCCGCCATTCTGGCCTGCCAGTTCATCATCTCAAGCGTATTGTTCAAAAAGTGCGGATTGATCTGTGCCTGAAGGGCTGCGATCTGTGCATCTTTTGCCGCCATCTTGTGAGCATATACCGTTTCAAACAGGTATTTTATCTGCTCGGACATATTGTTAAAAGAACCCGCAAGTTCTTTAAACTCACTGTTCGGCATATCCTCTTTGGGCATCAGTTCACCGAACTGTCCCTTTGTAAGTTTCTCTGAGGCTTCCGAAAATCTCTCAAGCGGTCTGTCGATATGCTTTATTATGAAGTGATATCCAAGGACCATAAACGGGATCATCGCAAGTATCGTGATGATCACTATGATATCAAGCCTTATGATCTCGGAATAAAGTTCTCTCGTGTTTTTAAGATAATAAAGATTTATATCGTAAGAAGCCGCCGAAGCCCTGTATATAAAAGTCTCGTAATCGTTTCTGATTATGCCTTCGACACCTCTGTGTTCTTCATGATCGCCGTCAAATATGACTGCCTTTTCAAGCGCGGAAAGCTTATCTTCATCGGAGATCTCATACGGTGTTACAGTAAGATAGTCGCCGTCATTTATAACGATTGCCACGTTTTCCCTTTCTTCAAGCGGCATATCCTCAAAAAGCTTATCCTTATCAAGTCCGGTCACCAAAGTTCCGTAGATGATATCAAAAGAAGAAGTATACAGGTTCTGGATCAGATATACCCTGTTGTCCGCAACCGCCACGACCGTAAGTTCATCTTTGTTTTCGCGGATCTTATTGACTATCGGCTCGACTTTTTCGGTATAGGCCTCAAAACCGTAACCGTTTTTGCCCGAATAACTGTCAGCCTTTTTTGAATCGCCCAAGTAGAGAGCCACACATGAAAACTGCGGATCCATATAATATTTGCTTATAAGCTGCGAACGCATCCATGTTACGTATTCGGGCTTTGTGCTGATCCCGGCTTTTATGAGATTGTATCTTCTCTCCCATTCCCCGCCTCTTGACTCTCTGTATACCTTCGATACAGCATCGTCGATATCGGATTTTATGAGCGATCCCGAAACATTTACCGCATTTATCATTAATCTGTCGGTTCTTTTTATATAAGCGTTTCTGTACTGATTAAAGATAAAGAACGATAAGACCGCGAGCGGTACTATCCATGAAATCGCAAAAACCAATATAAGCGAAGACTTCAAAGAGGGTAAGCAATGCTTACCCTTCTTTAAAGCTTTTATCGTGTTATCGGTTTTAATTCTGCCCATAAATATATTTAATCTTTAAGTCCCAAAAACTCCTCATATATCGCGCAGAGCTTAGCGGCATCATCGGGATCCGGCATTTCGCAAAAGATCCTTATCAAAGGTTCGGTTCCCGAAAATCTTGCGATTATCCAACCGCCGTTTTTAAAGAACACTTTACTTCCGTCCAGATAGCTTACCTTCTCTATTTCAAACGGAAGTTCCGGAAGCTTCTTCTCCTCGTAAAGGACTTTCATTACTTCCCGCTTCTTTTCCTCGGTGAATCGGTAATCTCGCTCCTCCATCTGGATTTTACCATATTTTGCTTCCACATCCTTAATTATTTCGGAAAGTTTTTGACCCGTTACCGCGATCATCTCAACAAGAAGCATTGCCGCGTATATTCCGTCTTTGCCCTTGATGTGGCCTCTTACGGTAAGGCCGCCCGAAGATTCGCCTCCTATCACCGCATCGGTTTCATTCATCTTGGCTGAGATATGCTTAAAGCCTACAGGCACTTCATAGCACTTTTCTCCGAAATCGGAAGCAACCTTATCAAGTATTGCCGTTGTACAGGTATTTCTTACTACGGGGCCTCTCCAGCCTTTGTATTTGACAAGATAATGATAAAGGATCACCAGTATCTCATTCGGATGCAGAAATTTTCCGGTATCATCGATAACGCCGATACGGTCCGCATCTCCGTCCGTTGCGATACCTATGTCATAGTGGCCGTCGAGCACTTCGTTCTGTAAAAGCTTAAGCGTGGCCGCGGTCGGTGCGGGAAGCTTTCCTCCAAACAACGTATCATGTCTGTCATGTATGGTCTCGACTTCGCATCTTGCGGTCTGAAGCGTCATCCGAAGCGATGTCTCACTTACTCCGTACATCGGATCGAGTACGACTCTTAAGCCTCTTTGCTTGATGGCTTCCATGTTGATCGCGGAAATGATGTTGTCGATATATTCGTTTAACGGGTAGATCTCCTTTATAAGTCCTTTTTCAAGAGCCTCGTCATATTCCATGGATTCTACGGGTCCGTTTGCTTCTTCGGATGCTATGTATTTTTCGATGAGTTTTGTCTGGGTCTCATCGGCATCGCGGCCGCCTGCGGTAAAGACCTTTATACCGTTGTAAAGTGCGGGGTTGTGACTTGCGGTTATCATCATTCCGTAAGGAAGATCGTGACGCATCACATAAAACATGACAACGGGAGTCGGCGATGATTTGTTGATAAGATAAGCCGGTATCCCTTCGTGAGCAAACACCTCGGCCGCCCACCTCATGGCCTCCTTTGACAAAAATCTTCTGTCGTAACCGAATACTATACCTCTTTCGGCCACTCCTTCATCTTTCATCTTTGCGGCAACCGCTTTGGCCAAAAGCTGTATGTTGGCCTTTGTAAACTCATCTCCGATTATCGCGCGCCAGCCGCCTGTTCCGAATTTGATCATCTTCTCCTCCTTGGACTTTTATCTCCCCATGATTATTTTCACCGTATGCTCCGTGTTCTTTTCGCATACGGGAATCCTGTCAACTTCTTTTCCGTCAAGGATCATCTTCTTAACGCCCTTTTCAATGTGATCGGGATTTTCGACCTCAATGTCAAAGAACGCATCCCTCCAGACCCTCTTTACCTTAAAGCCGTCCCAGCTGTCAGGGATGCACGGATCTATCTTAAGTTCCTCGTAATCCGGTCTTATACCCAGCATATATCTTGTTGCCGAGAAATACGACCATCCGCCGGATCCGGTCATAAAAGGATGTCTTGCGCGACCGTGGAGTTTATGATCTTTTCCGTATATGAACTGGCAATAAGAATACGGTTCGGATTCTCTTATCTCGATCTTGTCGTTCTGATTGTAAGGGCAGAGCGCATCGTAAAACTTCATTGCGGCATTTCCGTTTCCGAGCATACATTCCGCAGCCCATGCCCAGGGATTGGGATGTGAAAATACCGATGAGTTTTCTTTTAACCCCGGATAAACCTTTGTGATAAATCCTATCGAAGGATCAACCTTTGTGTAGGCGGGAGTGTTGAGTAGAAGTCCCCATTTTGTATAGAGATACTTATCAACTGCCTCCATTGCCTTTTGGGCCTTTTCTCCGGTAGATGCACCCGATAATACGGCCCAGGCATTGGACTCAAGATGGACCCTTCCTTCCTCGTCCTCAAAGGTTCCTATCTTTTTGCCGTTCTTTGTGATACCTCTTATGTACCACTCCTTGTCCCATAACACGGTGTCGCAGGTATTCTTTACCTTTTCTGCCACTTCTTCGTAGTGCTTTGTATCTTCGTCTCTATTTAAATATGTCGAAAGACCCATAAAATTCTTTAGTGCCCAGTAGTGCAAAAACTCTACCATCGCGCTCTCGCCGCCGCCTAAGTTAAGACAGTCGTTCCAGTCTGCGCGAAGGCCCTTGCACACGCCGTTTGCACCGACTTCTTTCTCCGAGAAATCGAGGATCCTCTTCATATGCTCGTATACCGTTCCTTCACCCTTATCGGCATACGGT
>JAEEMP010000031.1 GCA_016283275.1 Lachnospiraceae bacterium | reverse complement strand
TTTTCTTGCCAAAATATAAAACCTGTGCTATATTCATTTTTGCGTTGTGAATATAGTATAAATGCGCTTCTAGCTCAGTTGGTAGAGCACCTGACTCTTAATCAGGGTGTCCAGGGTTCGAGTCCCTGGAGGCGCACGCGGAAGTCGTAAGCTTAGCTATTAATATTGCAGGTTTGCGGCTTTTTTAGTGAATAAGCTGAAAAGCACAAAAAGAATAGCGCACAGACCGATGTGCTCGCACATATTGGTCTGTGCGCTATTCTTTTTGTATTTGGCAGCAAACATAAATGAAGCGCGGAGCGCGGAATTTCCGCTTGCTTTTCAGCGTAAGATGAGGAGCGCGGAGCGCGGAATCAGTTTGCGCAAAAACACAAAATGTTGTGTTTCTTTGCTTTGACATAACCTATATGGTGTGATACACTTTTTTAGGATAGGGTTTTTATAACCTTCCGGATTTTCTGTTGTAAAGGTGAAAAAAGTGGATAAATACGAATATAAGGCTCGCGCAGAAGAAATAAGAAGATTAATATCCGAGAAACAATACCGCGAGGCGGTGGAAATAGCGGATACCATTGACTGGAGAAATGTTCCGAGCAGTATGATGCTTTGTACTGTGAGTGATTTATATAAAATATGCAGACGTTACGAAGACAGCAGGGATGTTCTTTTGCTGGCTTATCAAAGAAACCCGAAGGGAAAAATGATAATCTATTCCCTTTGCGAACTCTCCATTAAACTTAACGACGTTGTAAACGCAATCGAATATTACAAAGAATATTTGCAGGTAGCCGCAAAGGATACCGGCAGATATATTTTGCAGTACAAATTGTACGAAGCTCAGGAAGCAAGTCTTGAAGAGAGAATTGCCATTCTTGAAGAGCTTCAGAAACGTGAATGCAAGGAAAAATGGATGTACGAGCTTGCATACCTTTATCATAGAGTAGGGCTTGCGACCTCCTGTGTGGAGGAATGTAATCAGATAATTATATTCTTCGGAGACGGAAGATATGTAATAAAGGCTCTCGAGTTAAAGAAACTTCACGAGGAGCTTTCACCCGAACAGGAGGAACTTTATAAACAGCTTACGGGTACCGGTGAAGAAGAGATTCTTGTTAAAGACATAAATGTCGGCAAATACAACACTATAGATCTTCAAAAGGAACTTGCCGATAATCTTAAAGAAGTGCTTGATGAAAACGGTAATGCACACAGTACGGATACAGATACTGAGGCCGATACGACCGTAGTGGCGGGAGAAGAGACAAAAGTTATTGCTGCGGAATCTTCGGAAAACAAGGTCGAAGATACAGACAGTTCCGAAGGATCACTCGAATCGGAAGACCAACCTGTATCCGAAGACGGGCAAATGTCATTGGACATTCCCGGACTTGATGAAAACAGCGATCGTGCCGATACAGATTCTCCGAAGGTCGGAGATCCCGATATTACGGAAGTTACAGCCGATAATAATGATACTTTGATCTATTCCAAAGAAGAGATCGAAAAGGCTTTGGGCGGATCCAAAGTTATGGATAATTTTGAAGATTCTGCCGCAAGCACAAGATTTGATGAGATGCTTTCTCTTGAAGGCGACGGTCAGATAAGCCTTGTTGTTCCCGATCAGGTTATGGTCGAGAAACAGATCACAGGCCAGTTAAGTATAGACGAAGTCCTCCAGGAATATGAACGCATTCGTATAGAAAACGAGAAAAAGTGGAGCGACAATGTTCGTTCAAGGATAAACGAAGCAACAGGAAATCTTCTCAAAGATTTTGATGAGTCCAAAGAAGACGATCTTTTGGCCCGACTTGAAGAATCTGTGGAAAAGAACCCCGATTCCGTTGAGTATGGTCCCAATCTTACCGAAGAAGAAAAGATCTATCTTAAAGAAGAACTTGATGCCCAGAATAATGCAGGTGAAGAAGTCATAGAGATCATCGATGACGAGGTTCATGAAGAAGAGCCGCAGTCTGATGAGATCAGTGAGATAATCCTTAACGAGCCTGAGCAGGAAACAGAGCCGGATAAAGAGGTTTCGGTAGAAGAAACATCGACAGACGAAGGATCAGCCGAACAGGATCTTCAAACTGAAGAAGAGCCTTCGGCCGAAGAGCTGATCTTTGACAGAACACCTTA
Source organism: Lachnospiraceae bacterium (assembly GCA_016283275.1). Lineage (GTDB taxonomy): Bacteria > Bacillota > Clostridia > Lachnospirales > Lachnospiraceae > UBA1258. Next base: position 35,181 of record JAEEMP010000031.1, on the reverse strand, counting down.
TATCAATATAGAAGCGGAGATGTCCACAGACGAGAAGCCTGAACCCGCAAGCATAGACAATACTACTATCTTCACCGAAGAAGAGTCGGATTATCTTATGAAGTTTGCGGCTGCAGGTGAACAAAAGGATTTGGAGGATAAGCTTGCAAGAGAGGCTTTCAATCAGGCTATGGAAAAGCTTGATGAAGTGAATGCCGTAACAGCGGAGACCGAACCCGAACCCGTTACCGAAACGGTTACAGAAACCGAAGCGGAAGAACATATCGAACCCGAGGCGGAAACTGTGCCCGGGCAGGAGTCCGAGACTTCATCCGAAAATGAACTTAAGCCGGAAGAAAACCCCGATCTCAACGAGTCCGCGGAGGGAGAAAATACAGAATCCGAAGACAAGCAGGAAACCGAAGAAGTTAAGCCGGAAGATTCGGCTGAAGAGACCGAGCCGGAAGCGGAAATTGAGACTGAAGAAGGATCCGGACAGGAAAGCGAGACTGAAGAAAAACCCGAATCGGAAGTTTCAAAAGAATTTAAGACCGAGCTTGAAAATGCAAACGATAAGCCCGAAGAACCCGAAAACAAGAAAAACAGGGATCCTTATTTTACCGATGAACAGTGGGAAAGATTTGAATCTTTCTTGCAGACGGAATTAGGCGTTGAACAGGTCAAAAACGCTTTAAGAAATATATCCGACGTATCAAACGAAGGTAATGTAATAATAGGAAGTACCGATACAGACAGCGCGATCGAACTCGGAAAAGAACTTATAAGAGAGCAGGCTCAAAAAGGAGCAATAAACGGAAAAGCCGCAAAGATCAAGGCAAGTTCTTTAAATGCAAAGGATGCCGTGGCAACGCTTTCCAAAGTCTACGACGGTGCGATCATCATCCAGGATGCCGAAGAACTTAGGCGGGAAACTCTTGAAGGCATCAATACGGTACTTAATGAGCCGGACAAGAAGATGTTAGTCATTATGATAGCTTCACACAGACAGAAGCACAGATTCATAATGGATAACAGCGATATGCTTGATTCTTTTACCATCAGCATTGATGTTGAGGCGCTTGATAATACCGAGCTTGTAAGACTTGCCAAAGAGTATGCATATCAGCAGGAATTCTCGATCGATGAAATGGGTACGCTTGCACTTCACAGAAGAATAGATGAGCGACAGACCAATTCACACAGTGTAATGTTAAGTGAAGTAAAGGATATGGTCGATGAAGCCATTACACATGCAAAGAAGAAGAATATGGGGCATTTCTTCGATCTGCTTTTAGGCAAGCGTTATGACGATAACGATATGGTAATCCTTGGGGAAAAGGATTTTAGCGAATAGGGTATAGAATAAAAGATTAGGGGATTTTTTAATGAAAGTTATTGAAATAACCAAAGACGATCAATACCTGTTTGCACAGGGAACTCACTATGAAATATATAAAAAGCTGGGTGCGCATATGTGCAATAACGGCGGAAGGAACGGAGTTTATTTTGCGACTTACGCGCCCAATGCCGAAAGTGTATATGTAGTCGGAGATTTCAATGATTGGAAAGAATGGGATGTACCGCTCACAAAACTGGGACCCGGCGGAATTTGGGCCGGTTTTGTGGAAGGTGTTCCGGAAAATTCGTACTATAAGTTCTTTATAAAGACCGCAGACGGAAGAACTCTTTATAAGGCGGATCCTTTTGCGAACTATGCGGAAAAGCGTCCCGGGACCGCTTCTGTGATCACGGAACTTGACGGATTTAAATGGTCGGATTCCAAGTGGATCGAAAATCGTGAAAAGAAAGATATGTTTAAAGAGCCGCTTGCCATATACGAGTGCCAGATAGGTTCTTTCATGAAACATCCCGGAAAGGAAGACGGCGGATTTTACACATACAGGGAATTTGCCGACAGAATAGTTGATTATCTTAAAGACATGAAGTATACACATGTGGAGCTGATGGGTATTGCCGAACACCCTTTTGACGGCTCCTGGGGGTATCAGGTAACGGGATATTATGCTCCCACCTCAAGATACGGAAGTCCAAAGGATTTCATGTATCTTGTCAATACTCTGCACAAGAATAACATCGGCGTTATTCTTGACTGGGTGCCTGCTCATTTTGCCAAGGATGCATTTGGGCTTGCCGACTTCGATGGTGGTGCCGTATATGAACACCCGGATCCCAGGCTTGGGGAACATCCCGAATGGGGCACAAAAATTTTTAACTACGGTAAGACAGAAGTTAAAAATTTCCTCATTGCCAATGTCTTTTATTGGATAAGAGAATTCCATATAGACGGAATTCGCGTTGATGCAGTTGCGTCCATGCTGTATCTTGACTACGGAAAAAAAGATGGACAATGGGTTGCCAACAAATATGGGGGTAACAAGAACCTTGAGGCGATTGAATTCTTCAAGCATTTGAATTCGATAGTTCATAAAAGCTATCCGGGATTCATGACAATAGCTGAAGAATCAACCGCCTGGCCCAAGGTTACCGGTGATGTTGAAGATGATGGTTTAGGTTTTTCGTTTAAATGGAATATGGGCTGGATGCATGATTTCTGCGAATACATGAAACTGGATCCGTATTTCAGACGTGACAATCATTACAACATGACCTTTGCAATGAGTTATAACGAGTTCGAGAATTATATCCTTCCGCTTTCACATGACGAGGTTGTGCATCTTAAATGTTCCATGGTTGAAAAAATGCCGGGTTACAAAGTTGATAAGTATGCCAACCTAAGAGTCGGATATACGTTCATGTTTGGTCATTCCGGTAAGAAACTTCTTTTCATGGGACAGGATTTTGCCCAGGAAAGAGAGTGGAGCGAAGAAAGAGAGCTCGATTGGTTTCTTTTGCAAAATCCTCTGAACAGAGGCATGAAGGATTATGTGGGCGAACTTCTTAATATATACAGAAATTATCCGTGTATGTACAGAGACGATAATTCCTGGAAGGGCTTTGAATGGATAAAAGCCGATGATAAAGACAGAAGCACATATGTATTCATAAGAAGGACCGAAGACGATAAGAAATGTCTTCTTTTCATCCACAACATGACTCCCATGAAGTGGGAAAATTATAAACTCGGAGTACCAAAAGAAGGCAAATACAAACTTTTGTTAAACAGCGATGATGAAAGATTCGGCGGAAACGGCAACAAAGTTGAACCCGAATATACCGCTCACAAAGATCTGTGTGATTATAAGGATTATTCGATCACACTTGATCTGCCGCCTTATACGGCTTTGATATTTGAATTTTAGTAAAGACCCGCCCGGTGAGGCGGGTTTTTATAATTAACGGCTTATTTATCATAAATGTACTAAAGATTTTTAAACAATTATCCGAAATATTAGTTGAATACAAGGATGTATTTATTTTCTTTTGGTGAAAATTTCGCACGGAATGCGTTAACACTTAAGGAAAGGATTGTTTGTGTTGAGAATTTCTTTTGAAAATTATTCCGGTGCGGAAATCGAAAGAGCCAAGAGCAGTTACAATTCATTTAAAAATGTCGAAACGGCGGGAAGTAATTCCGGCTTTCAAATTATGCCATCCAATACGGAAAGTACCGAATACGAAGCAGGAAAGCAGTCCGTAACGGATATCATGAACAACGCAGCATCGGGTCTTATCAAGGACAGCAAAGATGAAATGGTTGTTCTTTCACACACAGTTTCTAAAGAACAATACAAGGAATATCTTAAGGACGGCAATTTAAAAAATGTCGATCTTTCGGATGCCGTCAATATAGTCGATCATATAAAGATGGAACTTATAAAAGGCGGGACCGAGATCAAAGGATATACAGATACCCTTGATCCCGAACTTGAAAGGGAAGTTAAGCAGGCTATAGAAAAAGCTTCCGAACTTACGGATATGACCGAAGGGATGAAGAGATATTTCGTATCGACGGGAAAAGAACTCACGATCGACAATTTATACCGTGCTAAATTTTCCGCGGGAACAGAAAACGCTCCCAAAGGTTCATCATATTTTACAACGGAAGCACCGGGTTACCTCGCACAGAAAGCGACCGTAGGCGGTGAAGACGAATTAAAGGTTCAGGTAACCAATCTTTTATCGGAAGACGGAAAAGTACCCAATGAGAAGACTGTAGCCGCAGGGATATGGCTTGTGGAGAATTCGTTTATTATCGACGAAGCACATATAGAAAGATATGAAAAGGTCGATGCGGTCGAACTTCCTTTAAGCGATGAAGCTCTTAAAAAAGCAATAGAAATAGCTGTTGTTGAGGGCAAGAATCCAAAGGACGCCGACATTACAAAGACAGAAAGTATATATGAAGAAGCAGTAAGAATATCCGATGAAATACTGAAAATGTCGGATGCCGAGGTGCATGCGACCCGTGTTATGGAAGAAATAAGGCTTAAGATGACCAATAAGGCAAACCTTATGCTTATCGAAAGCGGCTTTTCGATCGACACAAAAAATCTCGAAGCATATGTGGAAGCGCTCCGGGAAGTTGAAAAGACGCCGGAATATCAAGAATCCAAAGCGGTTTCGGACGTTAAAGAAACGATAAATGATATAAAGGAATTACCTGCTGCATTTATCGGGAAAATGTTATCCGTGATCCCCGATGCCGACCTTCTTACCATAAAGAATGAAGGTAACAAGATTAAGGCAAGCTTCGAAGCAGCCAATATCGAATACGAGAAGATGTTCACCGAAGTCAGAAAAGACCTTGGAGATTCCATAAAGAAAGCATTCAGGAATGTTGACGATATTTTAAGTGAGACCGGACTTGAGATCAACGAATCAAACAGAAGAGCAGTCAGGATTCTGGGTTATAACTCCATGGAGATCACGAAGGAGAGCGTAAATGACGTAAGAACTCTTGATGAGAAGCTTACGCATGTGCTTAAGGAATTGAAGCCTTCGGATACTCTTAACCTGATCCGTAAGGGTACATCGCCTCTTAACATGAGTGTCGAAGAACTTAACGGCTATCTTACCGAAAAGGAAAATACGGATGAAGAAAAGATGGAGAAATACTCCAAGTTCTTATATAAGCTTGAGAGATCCGATTCGATCAATGCCGATGAGAGGCAGCAGTATATAGATGTATACAGACTTCTTCATCAGCTCGAGAAAACAGGTTATGCTGCGATCGGAAGTCTTATAAAAACAGGAAAAGAACTCACTTTCGGAAACCTTAAAGAAGCCGTTAAGACAAGCAAGAATATCGGAATGGACGTAACGATAGACGATTCTTTCGGCTTACTTGTAAACGAACTTGAAAGAGAACTTAATCCTTCCAAGATGAAAGTTGCCAATATAAGCGACAATACAACATTATCGCAGGCGTATGATGCAATGAATCTTGAACTTTCGGAAGACAAGACCGAGGAAATGTACAATAACGAACAGTACAGGGCTTTTAAGGCCGGCCTTGAAGTTTCCGAAGGAAGTATATACGAACTTTTGAATCACGAAGAACCTGTTACAAGCGCATCACTCTATGCGGCCGAAACTTTACTAAGAAGAAAAGGTGCGGCATTTAAGAAAGTCGATGAAATACGCGGGAAGAAATTCAGGGAAGAGATCGATACATTAAAAGAAGGATTTGACGATAAGGATGAAGTCAGATCAAACTTCGATACCCTGATGGACAATTCCAAAGAAGAAGTTTTTGAAAGAGCCATGGAATCACAAAGATATGTGGATGTGCGTGAACTTATGCTTACACACAAACAGCTTTCCATCGCGCGTTCTTTTGCCGAAAACGAAACCTACAATATTCCGATGGAAGTTGACGGTGAGATGACCGATGTAGCGCTTAAGATAGTGCACAACACAGACGAAGAGCCTTCGGTAGCGGTTTCGATCGAGACGGAGTATTTGGGAAAGATCAATGCCCGATTCAGGATCGAAGACGGAAAAACAACCGGGTATATTGCATGCAATTTTAAAGATACGGTTACGGAAATGCAAAAAACTGCCGATATATTAGGTGATGGGGTAACGGTCGTATATTCAAGGGACGTTGACCTTTCTGCATTTTCAAAGATTCCGATGAAGGACAACAGCGAAGAAGTTTCTACCGCTGAATTATATAAAGTAGCAAAGAGATTTTTGGACAGTATTTAAAATATAAGGAGAACACTATATGAAGATTAATTACAATGTATCCGCAATGATAGCAAACAGTGCTCTTAACAGAAGCGACAACATGTTGTCCACTTCACTCGAGAGGCTGTCCACGGGGTACAAGATTAATCATGCGAAAGAAAACGCTTCGGGTCTTGCAATGGCTAAAAGAATGAATGCGCAGATCAGAAGTCTTGATACCGCAACCCAGAATTCAAATGACGGTATTTCCGCGATCGGTATTGCCGAAGGCGCTCTTCAGGAAGTTCACGAAATGATCCAGAGAATGAGCGAACTTGCGACCAAAGCCGCTAACGGAACAATGACCGATGAAGACAGAAAAGCCATAGACAGCGAGATAAACCAGCTTAAGGATGAGATAGTAAGAGTATCCGATTCCACAATGTACAACGGTGAAGTTTTGCTTAACGGAAACTTTGATCTCAGAGGTTATACGGACAATGAAAATGTTAAAGTGATCACTTATGGCGATTATGTAAAAAGCGGCGATTATGAGATCACTGCTCTGACCGCTAATTTCGATGCGAAGGGAAATATCGATGAAGCAAGCCTTTCGGTTACTTTAGGAGCAGGTTTTCCCGATGATGTTACTGTTACTTCAAGCGGAGACAGTATTTTTATAAAGAATGACAACGGTTTTGAAATGGAATTGCAGGTAAAACAACCTGTCAGCGGTGAATCTGTAGCCCTTGATATCACAGGATTGGGCGCTATGGGAGTACAGATCGGAACAAACGAAGGACAGGTTCTTGATGTAAGGATTCCCACACTTAACTTAAGATCTTTGGGATTAGACAAAGTTGATTGTAAGACTCAGGAAAATGCCGGAGAATTTATGGAGAGAGTAAAAGGTGCTCTTCAGTATGTGAGCAACGCAAGAAGCACATTGGGTGCTTACGAAAACCGTCTCGATCATACTGTTAAAACACTCGATCTTTCCGCAGAAAATATGACAGCGGCATATTCAAGGATCATGGATACGGATATGGCCAAGGAAATGAGCGAATATTCAAAGAATCAGGTACTCGTACAGGCAGGAACATCAATGCTTGCACAGGCAAATGAAAGACCCGCACAGGTTCTTCAGCTTTTGCAGTAAGCAGGCGTACGGCATCGTGATATTTGGGTTATACCTTAAATTCGATGCTCACAAGGAAGGGGTAAATTATGACAAAGGAGAAAATCAGAGCATTTACTTACAGAATTTCGAAAGCCAATAAAACGGAGATGATAGCCATTCTCTATGATATCGGTATCGAATATTTAAACGAAGCGGAAAAATCACTTGCCAAAGATGATAAGACCGCATTTAGAAATGAGTTAAATCGGGCAAGAGGCGCGGTTAAAGAACTCATGGCTTCAGTCAACACGGAAACGGGTCTGGGAAAGAATTTCTTAAATATTTATATTTATTGCAATTCCGAACTCACCAAGGCATTTTTGAACTTCGATAAAGAACATATAGATAACGTAAAAGATATATTTACGGAACTTTCGGAGGCATATAACAGGGTATGTAAGATGGATGTTTCGGGTCCCGTTATGGGCAACACCGAAACGGTATATTCGGGACTTACATATAACAGGTCGCTTCTTTCAAATCTGTCGTCCGATGTTTCAAAAAACAGAGGGTATCTTGCCTGACACTAATATAAATAAGTAGCAACAGAGTAAAAAATCATTCTTATTGACACACTTTAAATCAGCACGGAAAGCGGTTCTCAATGATCATTTGAGGACCGTTTTTTCTTTTGAGTTGTTCATATCTAACAAATTTATAAAATTTAGAAAAAATATATTTACAAAATAAAATCATGTAAATATAATCGGGTTTACAACTCATGAGCAAGTAATATTTACAGGTGGTGATGAAGTTGAGCAGTTTTTAACAATACTTATGTTTTTGGTATTGGCTCTGGCTATAGTCATTGATGTTTGGAAGCATAAAATTCCGAACGATCTTCTGATGATCCTTCTGGTCATCAATCTGATTTCCGTTCATACGTTAAGCGTTGATTTGGAATTAACATTCGAGGGGATGTTATGGCAAATTTGCCAAATGGTGTTGATCTTCGGGATACTTTTCCCGTTTTTCTCGATCGGTGCCATTGGCGCGGGGGATGTTAAACTTATACTGATCTCGGCATTGGTAATGGAAAAACCGATATTATTCTTTTTTACGATATTTGCTATCGCAGCCGTTATTTCAGTTATTAAGTTGTTTCTGATCAATAAAAAGCATAGACGGTTTAATTATCTCACTCTTTACGTTAAGAATTTAATCCTTACAAAAGCGATCGGTCCATATATTGATTATGGATTGAAAAGTGAGCATAAAGTGGAGTATTCCGTTCATCTTAGCATACCGGTTTTTTTGGCGGCGGTTTTCTGCTTTGCCTTATTTTGACAACCGGAAAAGGAGAACATAATCATGACACAAACGATTTTTGCAATTTGTGACGGGGAAAGGGATTACGCTGAAAAGTTTTACGAATTCGCACATAAAAAAGAAGCTGCCGGCTTCAAGGTTGTTCTTTTTACAGAATACGAAGAATGTAAATTATTCATGGAAAAGAACAGAATAGGAATATTACTGATTTCGGAAGATTTTGTGAAAAACGAAAAAGACGATCTAAATGCTGAAAACACAATAATCCTTGTAAAAGAAAAATTAACGATATACAACGGCGACGCTTCGATATATAAATATCAATCCGCCGATACGATACTTAAAAAGGTTCTTGATTATTGCGCAGAGAAAAATGCGCCGGTATTCAGGCGCAATTGCGAAAAACCTCTTTCGATAATAGGCATATATTCACCAGTAAAAAGAGCGTTTCAAACGACATTTGCAATTACATTGGGCCAGATACTTGCAACCAAAGGCAAGACATTGTATCTGAATTTTGAAGGTTTCTCAGGATTTGATTCGATGATGGCATCCAAGAATAAAGCAAATCTTATGGATCTTATGTATTATTGGTCTTGTCCCGATGTTAATTTCAGTTTAAAACTTGAAAGTACTATCGAGCATATAGGAGGGCTTGATTATGTCCCTCCGGTGCATTCTTTTATGAATTTTGAGGGAATAAGCGCCAAACAATGGATAGATTTTATTAATTCTTTTGAAGAACATTCGGATTATGAATATCTGATCCTGGATCTTTCAGAAAACGTTACGGGACTGTTCGATATATTAAGCCTTTGCAAAGTGGTCTATACAGTAACGGACGACAGACGGATTTCAACGGCAAAGATCAGTCAGTATGAAGCCCTGTTGTATGAAAATAGTAAAGATGACGTTATAGATAAGACTAAAAAATTGAAGATACCCGTATTCAGGGAAATTCCGGAGGATTTCGACAGACTTCCGTATTCCGAGCTTGCAAGGTATATAAAAAAGGAACTTGAATTTGAGGAAAAACGGGATAAAGAAGATTGGAACGTTATATGACAAAGCGCGAAGAATTAAGACATAAAGCCTTGTCGGAAACGGTAGGGCGGATCGATTTCGCGGATGATCTTGATGAAAAAGACATATACGAATGTATCGATAATGTTTTAATGGGGATTGAAGAGCGACGTCTGTTTACACCGGCCGAGATCCTAAAAGTAAGAGAAGAAATATTTGCATCATTAAGAAAAATGGATATTCTTCAGGAATATCTGGACGACGAAGAAGTTACCGAGATCATGGTAAACGGTTACGACAAGATATTCATCGAAAAAGAGGGACGTCTTATTGAGACCGGAAAAACCTTTGATTCACAGCAAAAACTTGAAGATATAATCCAGCAGATGGTTGCTTCCTGTAACAGAAGCGTCAATGAAACCAGTCCCATAGCGGATGCAAGACTACCTTCCGGAGAGCGCGTAAATGTTGTGCTTCCGCCGATCGCATTGAACGGTCCGATCGTAACGATAAGGCGTTTTCCGGCGCATCCGATAACGATGCAAAAACTTATAGATCTGGGATCCGTTACAAAAGAAGCTGCTAAATTTTTAAAGGAACTGGTGGTAGCAAAATACAATATCTTCATTTCGGGAGGAACGGGTTCGGGAAAAACGACATTTTTGAACGCACTTTCACAATACATCCCGGCAGATGAAAGAATTGTCACCATCGAAGACAGTGCTGAATTAAAGCTTCTTGATGCGGAAAACCTTGTAAGGCTTGAAACCAGAAACGCAAATATCGAAGGCTGCGAACCGATCACAATCCGGGATCTTATCAAAACTGCATTAAGGATGCGCCCTGAGCGTGTGATAGTCGGGGAAGTAAGAGGCCCCGAGGCAATGGATATGTTGCAGGCTATGAATACCGGACATGACGGTTCGTTGTCGACAGGACATTCAAACAGCACAAAAGATATGCTTGCCCGTCTTGAGACAATGGTACTTATGGGTATGGATATACCGCTGACTGCCGTGCGTGGCCAGATTTCAAGCGGCATAGATATAATGGTACATCTCGGAAGAATGAGAGACAGAACGAGAAAAGTACTTGAAATATCTGAAATAAAAGGGCTGGAAGGAGGCGAGATATTATTAAACACACTTTATTTATATGAGAAAGGCCAACTAGTAAAAAAGAACGATCTTTTGAATAAAGAAAAAATGAGAAAGGTCTATTCGGAATAATGAGAAGGTATAATGAATATAAATACTCTTTTTGGGAGATGACGGGTGTCATTTCTATGTATTTGACAGTTCTTGCACTTGTTTCTTATTTATTTTATCAATCAGTTTTATTCTTTTTTATCTCTTCAGCAACTATTCCTATTTTTTTAAAAATATTAAAAAAAGGGCTTATCCGAAAGCAAAAAGAACAGCTTTCGGAAGAATTTGCCGAGACTTTATACAGTGTCAACGCAAATATAAAAGCAGGTTATGCACTGGAAAATGCATTTGTGGAAGCAGGAAAAGACATAGAGTTGTTCTATGGCGAAAAAAGTCTTATGGCAGAGGAGATCAGATACATCAAAAATGCACTTGCGGTAAACCGAACGCTTGAAAGTCTTCTTTTAAATCTCGGTGAAAGAAGCGGGGTGGAAGATATAGTGATTTTTTCAAAGGTATTTGAAACCGCAAAGCGCAACGGAGGAAATCTGCCGGAAGTAATTGAAAAAACTGCAGATACAGTGAGAGCAAAGTTTGAAACCGAGAAGGAAATACAGGTTTTAATATCTCAGAAACGGCTTGAATTAAAAATAATGGAAATCGTTCCTTTCTTCATCATTGCTTATATAGGCATTACATCTAAGGGCTATTTCTCGGTCCTTTACCATAATCTAAAAGGCGTGATTTTTATGAGCGTCTGTCTAACTATTTACGGTTTATCCGTATATCTGGGGTCAAAAATGGTGGAGATTGATGTTTAAAAAACAGATCAAAAAATTTATATCGTCAAAAGAAGGAAAGATAATTCTTATTATAGTTTTTATTACTGTTTTGGCGTTTTTAAGATCGAACGGTGACTCATATATAAACGAAGACGGAAGAATAAAAAGATCCGATTATTTAAAAGGTGATATTCCGGTTTCTTTGACAGCCGAAATCGAAGATGTCGGTAGTGAAATATATGATCTTAATGTCGGAGAAAGGGTTTATTCGGATACACAGTGCGAAGCATTGTACGAGGAAATGTATCCTGTGCTTATAACGACGGTATTAAACGGTAATCTTTCTTCTGAAAAGATTACCGGAGATCTGAATTTTGTAAAAGAAATTCCCGGATATCCTTTTGATCTTACATTTTACGTTAAAGAAAGAAATGTATTTGATACCGACGGAAAGCTTATTACAAAGGCCAAAGGTGAGACAACGGTTCAAGTAAGCGCTTCATATGAAGACTGGGAAAAAGAAACCGAATTTGATGTTTTGTATGAACCGGCAGAGAGTCTTTCTTTGGATGAGATTTATTCGGATCTTGAAAATGAGATATTAAAAAGCGAAAAGGATACGAGAGAAAACGAATATTACAGCTTACCTTCCGAGATTGACGGTCACAGTGTAGTATACAAAGATCTTTCCGGAAAAAGAAATCCGATCATATTGCTGGTTGGGGTTGTGGCAATAATCATTCTTTTATACGGAGCAAAAACGGACAGGGATAAAGAAGTAAAAAAGCGGCAGGAAGAGATCATAAAAGATTATTCGACCGTAATACAAAAACTCGTTATGTATCTTTCTTCGGGAATGAACTTAAGAAATGCATGGATAAGGATTTATGAAGATTATCCCAAGGATAAGGATATAAGTCCAATGTACGAAGAAATAGGAATAATGGTAAACGAAATAAGAACAGGTATATCCGAGACTATCGCTTACAGGGAGTTTTCGGACAGGATAGGAATTCCTGAAATTACAAGAATGACAACGTTATTGACTCAAAATTTAAAAAAGGGTAGCACCAACTTGATCGTTCTTCTGACTGAGGAAGCAGCAAAAGCTTTTGAGGGCAGAAGACAGAGAGCCAGAATTAAGGGTGAGGAAGCACAGACAAAGCTTTTGGCACCGATGACTCTTTTGATGATAGTGGTACTGGTCATAATAATGATTCCCGCTTTTTGGGGTATGTAGAAAGGAGAAACATATGAAATGTAAAGGGTTAAACGAACTCATGACCGAGGAAGAAGGCATGGGAACCGTTGAGGTTATTTTGATAATCGTTGTATTGGTCGGATTGGTGGTAATTTTCAAAAAGGAGATAGTAGATATTGTCAACAATCTGTTCGACAAGATTTCAAAGCAAACGGACAAGATTTAATGAGGGTTATGTAACCGTATTCTTTACCATTTCCATTGCAATTATAATGTCCCTTTTTATAGGAATGTTCTATTCCGCCAGGGAAAATGCGATAAGAATGCGCACGGTTACGGTTGCGGATACTGCCATGACATCGATATTTGCCGAATACAACAAACAGTTATGGGAACAATACGGATTGGTTTTTGTAGACTCATCTTATATGACCGATTCGACCGGCATGAAACTTACCGAAGATCATCTTAAAGCAATCATTAATAGAAATTTTGACGAATGCCGCTTGGAACTGATCGGAGGGAAAGACCTGCTTAAGCTTAACTGTACGGAAACAGAAGCAATGGCTGTTTGTTTAGCTACAGATCAAAAATATAAGGCGATAAAACATCAGGCAGTAAACCTTATGAAATATCACTATAAAATAGCTTATATTGACCGCGCCAGAGAATGGACAGGTGTTGTTAATGAGCATAACCTGTCCGGCGGGGCTCAATATGATGAGGCATTCAGGGCAGCCGATGATCTGAATTCCAAATACGGAATAGATTATTCCGGCTGGCTTCCGTCGATAACCGGCGGAAACGATATTTCCGAGGACAACATAGCCGGTTTTGGGATATTGTCTTGGATAACCGATTTGGGAAAAATATCAACGACCAAAATAAATAAAGATAATTATGCAAGCAAGAGACAGTTAAATAAAGGAAATCTTGAAAGGGATTACGATGAAGAAATTTCCGATTATTTTTTCTTAAGGGAATATATGATGCATAAATGCGGTAATTATTTGAGGAATAAGCCCGATTCCGTGCTTACATATCAGACCGAATACCTGGTGACAGGTAAAGGATCGGATTCGGATAATCTTGCCGGAGTAGCCAGAAGGATAATGGTATTAAGAGAAGCCGCAAATATGATCACGCTTACATCGGATTCCGGAAAAATGGAAACGATCGACGGAATATGCGCAGCTATAGCTGCAGCACTAACCGTACCGGAGGCGGCGGATATTTTAAAAGCGATCGTGATAGCATTTTGGGTCAACTACGAAAGCCTGACAGACATGAATGTTATTTTTGCCGGCGGAAAGATCCCGCTTATAAAAACAAGCGATCAATGGATCACCGACCTAAACTCGGCTTTGTACGGAGGAAACAATGCGGATTCTTCGGATGATGGGCTTTCATATGAGGATTATTTAAGGATTTTTGTATATATGACCGGTGAAGAAAAACTTCTTATGAGACTTTCGGACATTATAGAAATGGATATAAGAAGTACTCCGGGTAACGAATATTTCAGGCTCGATAATTGTTTTGACGCATGGGAGGCACAGATATATGTAACAAGCAAGCATGGATATGATTTTACGGCAGTCCGCAGAAGATATGTTTTTAATTGAGGGTTTCGGTGATGTCCTTTTTAGCAGGGTATATTCAAAAAAGCAAACACTATAAACAAAGAAAGAATTCTCTCCCCGGGAAAAAGAATATTATATGCAATGATTTAGACATCCCTTTCAATAATATCCCACCAAAGAGGATATCATCGAGGCTCTCAGCTGTAGCGACGGTAGAAGCGGTACTTATATTTCCCTTGATCATTTTCTTTATCCTAAGCATTGTCCGAATGTTCGAATTGTTTTATATCCATTCTTCCATAGGGGCGGAATTAAATAATATAGGCAGGGAAATGGTGGCTGTTTCTTATCCATACAGATATATAACCGACGGGAAATTGGAAACGGGAGATATTGCGGATTCCGTCGTTTCGGGAATCTGGTCGGAAATGTATGTAAAAGGAAGGCTTAACAAGCTTCCTTCAAGTGAAAAGATTGCATCAATGACCACTCTCCTGAGTGATTTCGGTGAAAAGGATGATATAGACATTGTTGTTACTTATTATGTGGAGCCGATCATAAAATTACCGGGCATAAAATCGGTAATACTCACGAATCATTTCTATTCGAAGGCATATACGGGATATGCCGGCAATGATACCGAAAGTGAAGAAAAAGTTTTTGTAACACGAACGGGAGAAGTATATCATACATCGCTTTCGTGTCGGGGACTTAAGACCACGATAGAGACAGCCGATCATTCGGAAATAGATGATCTGAGAAATGAAGACGGATCAAAATATTATCCGTGCGAAAAATGCGATCCGTACGAAACGGAAGGAATTGTATACATTACGCCGTACGGGAACAGGTATCATTCGTCGGATAAATGCAGCGAATTAAAGATAGATATTTTTGAGATTCCGCTTTCTGAAGTGGGAGACAGACATAAATGCAAATATTGTATGGGTGTGGATCATTAATAAAATGAATTATCAAAATTGGCAATGGGCCTTGCTCGTTCTTATTATAGTTCCATCAATATATGCCGATCTTAAAAAACGCGAGATCAATTTCTGGCTTGTTGCTGCCGGAATCCCCGCCGGCATCCTGCTTAACGTCATTAGGATCGGAATAACGCCCTTGTCGGAGTATTTCGTGCGATTCCTTCCCGGAATCGCCATACTCTTGGCGGGTATATTATTGAAGGGATCTATAGGACTCGGAGACGGCATTATATGTATATTTTTGGGGAGTATCTTAACTTTTGAGGAAACAGTTTCTTCTATTATATATGGATTTATTATTGCGGCTGTTTTCGGAGTTTGTTTGCTTATATCAAAAAAGGCGACAAAGAAGTACAAATTACCGTTTGTTCCTTTTCTTGCAATGGGGGTGATGATTTGCGGGATCATGTAAAATTACGGGAAGGATATATGACAGTCGAAGCGGCAACGGTAATGCCGATCCTTCTGCTTTCGTTTGTATTTATGGTGTATATGGTCATATACACATATGATAAGACCCTGCTGTCTCAGGATCTATATACAATGGCCGTTTACGGTGGGGAAGAGTATAGAAACGACAGCGAAAGTTTGACTTATAAAATGGAAGAAAAGTTTGATCTTTTGCGCACGGAAAGGCCGTATCTTGCAGCATCGGATATAACTATGACGATTTCAAAAGAAAAAAATAAGATTATCATAGCGGGAAGCGTATATTTTCATTCGCCTTTGGATGAGTTGGTGCCAAAGTGGTTTCCGCTTACAGGTAAAACCATATCAGGGAAGCGGGAGATATCGATTTCGGATCCTGTTTCAAATATGTTATTGGGTGATGATATTTTAAGATATCGATCAAAATGATTATTTATTGAGGAAAAGGTAATTATGATCTACAGCATAAAGAAAGAATTGGGCAGTACATATCTCATTATTGATGCGGATAAGGAGAACTTGGACGATTACAGGTATAAGATGCTTTCGGGTAATACCATAGGCGGTATAATCCCCCTGACCGTAAGGACCATTAATACAGGTTCACAGCTGTATTATGATGTTTCGGATAAGATAAATCTTATAAAATACCTGTCGATTAAAAACCTTGATTATAAAGGTCTTGCGGAATTGATCGGAGCTTTGATGGAGGCTTCCGAAAATCTGGTCAGTTATCTTATGGATGAAAATTGTATGGTATTGGATACTGACTTAATATTTAAGGACGTAAAGACCGGGAAATGGGAGTTTATCTGTATTCCGAATGATGATAGCGAAAATGATAAATTAACGGGATTGATGTCTGAAATAATATCTTATGTTAAAACCGATGATGAGGCGGCGGTAAAAGCGGCTTTTGATGCGTTTGAACTTGTTTCTGCAGGAAATCCGAGATTCAAAACACTGTATGAAACGGTTGTAAAAGCCAAAGAATCCGAAACCGAAGAAAATATAGAGATGATCGTCAAAGAAGAACCTATGGAAAAAGAAGATTTTCTTTCGGAATACATATCACCGAGATATAAGCCGTCTTTCAAAGAGTGGCTATGCGCGGGTCTTGCCGGAGCGGGGACCCTGTCGTTGGGCGTGTGGCTATATTTAACACTCTGACAATTTATGATAAAATACTACTTGCAAAATGAATTGCAATCCATTATAATGTGCAAGTATCAATTGATACACATAAAAATTGGGCTATCGCCAAACGGTAAGGCAACGGACTCTGACTCCGTCATTTTCAAGGTTCGAATCCTTGTAGCCCAGCTTAAAGGACCGAGATATCGGTTCTTTTTTTATGCATTTTTTATTTCAACCGCTGCTTGAGTCCCGCAAAAAATAAGTTCTTTCGAACTCAAGCACCAATTGATATACTATTTGTGACACGTACCATATACTTTTCCATAGATGGCGGCCATGAAAAATATATGGAGGAAAAACAATATGTTTAATATGATTAAGATCGGTAAGATAATTAAAGAAGCAAGGACCAAAAAGAATATGACCCAGCTTGAACTTGCGGACAGGATGGGAGTAAGTTATCAGGCTGTTTCAAATTGGGAGAGAGGAAATTCCATGCCGGATATTGCAAAGATTCCGGATTTGGCCAGGCAGCTGGATCTTGACATTAAAGAACTTCTCGGTGATGAGGACGGACAGGTGACCGAAGCGGTAAGAAAGACAATAGATGAACCTGAGGCAGCGCTTTCTGCCGAAGAACTTGCAGAGGTAGCACCGATACTGCCGCCTGAAGATCTTAAGGAAAAGACGGAAAAAACTGTTCAAAATGATAAAATTGATCTCAAGGCGCTTATTCCTTTGGCTCCGTTTCTTGATGACGAATATATGGAAGAGCTTATTGGGAGCGCTGATCTGTCGGATTTGGACGATATATTTGCACTTGCGCCTTTCCTTTCCGATAAGGCGCTTGACGATCTGGTGACGAAAATGGATATTAATGATGATTTTGGTGATATCGCAGGGCTTGCACCGTTTCTTTCGGACAAGGCACTTGATGATATAGCCGAAAAACTCATCAAAGCCGGGGAAACTTCGGAACTTGCAGGACTTGCTCCGTTTTTATCGGATGACAGCATAAAGCGGATAGCGGATACTTTGCTTCACAATAAAGATATAGAAGGGTTGTCCGGTATAAAAGATTTCTTATAATAAGAATATGGTCAAGAAGCTTAAGGAATATATAAAAACCGAATATAACGCGAAAGAAGAAAGACCGTGGAAGAGTTATCCGGAATATACAACGTTTAAAGACCCTTTATCCGGCAAATGGTTTGCGCTTTTGATGAATGTAAAAAGAAGCGTTATAGGGCTTTCGGGTGATGAAGAGATATGGGTTTTAAATGTTAAGGCGGATCCCGATTTTATAATGTTCATATCGGGAACCGAGGGTTTTATGCCCGGATATCATATGAACAAGGAGCACTGGCTTACGGTGCTCCTTGACGGCACGGTTTCTTTTGAGGAAGTGCTTAACTGTGTGGACAGAAGCTATATCCTTATAACCGATACTCCCACAAAAAGGATATACGAGGCCGTAAAGAAGATTCCAAAAGGAAAGGTTGCAACTTACGGCCGTGTCGCCGAGATGGCGGGTGACCGGAAGATGGCAAGAGCTGTCGGAAACGCACTTCACAAAAATCCGGACCCCGACTCAATTCCATGCTACAGAGTAGTCAATTCGGAGGGAAGAGTGTCCGAGGCATTTGTATTCGGCGGAGAGAACAGGCAGATAGCGCTTCTTGAGGCAGACGGGATAGAAGTCATCGACGGCAAGGTGGATCTAAGTAAGTATGGAATATGATGCGACCGGGTTTTTAATATAAAGATTGACATTCTTAATCTTCATAGATATAGTAACAATGTTTCTTTTAACCACAGGACGGAATTACGAGGTAAAAATGATCAAAACGGCAGAATATCAGACACTTGTTTTTGAGAAGGAAGTTGAGTTCGGAGTTTATCTTAAGGAAGATAATGCGCAAGCTTCGGAGCATGTTCTTTTGCCAAAGAAACAGGTTCCGAACGGCTTTAAGCGCGGTGACTCGATAGAAGTATTCATATACAGGGACTCAAAGGACAGGCTCATCGCCACGACGGCAAAGCCAAAGCTTACGCTTCACAAAGCAGGTAAGCTTACGGTCAAGGAAGTTGGCAAGATAGGCGCTTTCCTGGACTGGGGACTTGAAAAGGACCTGCTTCTTCCTTTTGCCGAGCAGACATACAGGGTTAAGGCAGGCGAAAGTGTGCTGGTTGCTCCTTATATAGACAAGTCGGGCAGGATTGCCGCTACCATGAAGATCTATCCGTATCTTCCGGTTGCGGAAGGTATTAAGACAGATGATCGTGTGACGGGAACGGTATACGAGATAAGCGACAACTTCGGTGCATTTGTGGCGATAGACGATATATATCAGGGACTTATCCCGAAAAAAGAGCTCTATAAGGATGTTAAGCCCGGCGACACGGTTGAAGCCAGGGTAATATCCGTTCGTGAAGACGGAAAGATAAATTTAAGCGTAAGAGAAAAATCATATATTCAGATCGAAGAGGATGCAGAGGATATACTTGATCTTATCAAATCCTATGACGGCGTGCTTCCGTTTACCGATAAGGCGTCGCCGGAAGTGATAAAACGGGAAACCGGAATGAGCAAGAATGAGTTCAAGAAGGCTGTCGGGCACCTTTATAAAATCCGCAAGATAGAAATAACGGAAAGCGGAACGATCAGAATAATATAGACACCTATAAAAAGAAGTCACTTTTGTGGCTTCTTTTTTGATTTTTGTTCAACTTTTTAATGTGAAACTTGCACAAAAAAATAAAGAAAGAAAAAATATTGCATAAAAAAGTTCGATAAAACTATAGCCTTTTTAAGTAAAATGTAATAAAATATTGTCTGTATTGGAAAAACAACCTACATTTTCGGCAAATATTCATTGTGAAAATGTCCAATGAAAAGGCAGGAGCAGCATGATATCAAATCAGATTTTGCAGGGAACAATTGACGGATTAAAGGCTATTTCAAGAGTTGAGCTTTGTGTTGTCGATACGGACGGTAAAGAAGTCGTATCTACCACGACGGGACTCAATGATGTATCAAGACAGGCAAGAGAATTTGCACAGTCGCCGGCCGACTCTCAGGAGATCCAGGGTTATTCATATTTTAAAATATATGATGAATCCGCTCCGGAATACATTCTTATAGCTTGCGGTACGGGTGAAGACGTATATATGATAGGTAAGATGGTAGCATTTCAGATCCAGAACCTCATCGTAGCCTACAAGGAACGTTTCGATAAAGATAATTTTATCAAGAATCTTCTTCTTGATAATCTTCTTTTGGTTGATATTTACAGCCGCGCCAAGAAGCTGCATATAGCTCCGGATGTTAAGAGAGTGGTCATGATAGTTGAAGCCGACGATCACCGTGATTTCAACGTGCTTGAGACGGTCAGAACGCATTTTGGGTCAAATTCGGTCGATTTTATTACAGCCGTTGACGAAAGCGATGTGATCATAGTCAAGGAAACAGAAGATCCCGATTATGCCAAGGAAGTTGAGAAAGCTGCCCGTGCGATCATTACCGCGCTTGATAAAGAAGGTATAGCGAATGTGCATATAGCATACGGCACTGTTGTGGGAGAGATCAAAGAAGTCAGCCGTTCATACAAAGAAGCAAAAATGGCAATGGATGTCGGCAAGATCTTTTTTACCGACAGAGATATCGTAGCTTATTCGGAACTTGGAATAGGTCGTCTTATTTACCAGCTTCCGCTTCCCCTTTGCAAAATGTTCATAAAGGAGATTTTCGGCGGCAAGAGTCCCGATGATTTTGACGAAGAGACACTTGATACGATAATGAAGTTTTTCGAAAACAGTCTGAATGTTTCGGAGACTTCGAGACAACTGTACATTCACAGGAATACGCTCGTATACAGACTTGATAAGCTTCAGAAATCAACGGGTCTTGATCTTCGTGTCTTCGAAGATGCGATCACATTCAAGATCGCGCTTATGGTTGTAAAGTACATGAAATATATGGAAAGAACGGATTGATACGGTTAATGTGAGATTTTATCGATTCGGGAAAGGTTAGTTGTATGCCCAGGCGTAAGAAAAAATACATGGAAGACGACGAAGTGATCGTCCTTGAAAATGTAGGAAAGATATACAGGGAAAATAATTCACATGCTCTGGAGGATGTGAGCATCAGGATCAAGAAAGGAGAATTTGTATTTGTGGTGGGTGAATCCGGTTCGGGTAAATCGACCCTTACAAAGCTTCTCTTAAGAGAACTGACTCCTACCCAGGGCAATATTTATGTTTTGAATTATGATCTTAAAAAGCTCCCGCACAGGAAAATACCGAAATATCGTCGAAATATCGGTGTTGTTTTTCAGGATTTCAGACTTTTAAAAGACAGAAACGTGTATGAAAATGTCGCATTTGCCCAGCGCATCATTCAGGTTCCGGGACGCGAGATCAGGAGAAATGTGCCGAGAGTTCTTGCAACGGTTGGGCTTGCGGGCAAGTATCGGGTAAGGCCCAATAATCTTTCGGGTGGCGAACAGCAGAGAGTTGCGATCGCCAGAGCATTGGTCAACAAACCGGCCATCCTTCTTGCGGATGAGCCTACGGGAAACTTAGATCCCAAGACATCCCTTGAGATCATGCATCTTTTTGAAGAGATCAACAATGCGGGGACCACGGTCATCATGGTTACCCACGATCAGACAATTGTCAATGCAATGTGTAAGCGTGTTATCACTCTCAATAAGGGTGTGGTAATCAGCGATGAGGAAAACGGGGTATATATCGATGAAGATTAGTACATTGTTCTATACCTTCTGGCAGGGTATTAAAAATATATTCAGAAACAAGTTGTTTTCTTTGGCCTCGATCGCCACGATTTCAGCGTGTCTTTTCCTCTTCGGAATATTCTATTCGATTCTTGTCAATTTCCAGAATATCGTTAAGACCGCCGAAGAAGGGGTATGCGTTGTCGTGTTCTTTGATGAAGGGATCGAAGAGTCAAGGATCGAAGATATCGGTGAGATGATCAAAAGAAGAAGCGAAGTGGCCAAGATCAATTTCGTATCCGCCGATGAAGCATGGGAAAGTTTTAAAGAAGATTATCTCGGTGAATACAGCGAAGGTTTCCTTGAAAATCCTTTGGCAGACTCAGCTAATTACGAGATATATTTAAATGATGTTTCAATGCAGGGGTCTCTTGTATCATTCCTTGAATCCGTTGACGGAGTAAGGGAAGTAAAGAAGAGCGAGCTTACTGCAATGACTCTTGACGGAGTAAATAAACTTATCGGTTATGTATCGGCAGGTATCATAATCATACTTTTTGCCGTATCGGTATTCCTCATAAGCAATACCGTAACAATAGGTATATCCGTCAGAAAAGAAGAAATATCGATCATGAAATATATCGGAGCCACAGACTTTTTTACGAGAGCTCCGTTCGTTATCGAAGGTATATTGATAGGACTTATCGGTTCGGCTATACCGCTTGGGATAATTTACTTTTTGTATAATAAGGCTATAGGTTTTGTAACCGGTCAGTTTGCGGTCCTGTCTTCTTTGTTGAACTTTTTGACTGTGGAAGAAGTGTTTAAGACGCTTGTGCCGGTGTCGCTGGCCATAGGTGTGGGTATCGGTTTCTTTGGTAGTTTCTCTACAGTAAGAAGGCATCTTCACGTATAAAGGAGAGATAATGCACAGATTTAAAAAAGCACTCAGTTTAATATTGGTTATGTGCTTTATGTCGGCATTTGTATCCCAGGGAGCTTACGCGGTTCCCTATTCGTCGTTGACCAATGACAGCATTAAGGAAAAGGAAGGCAAGGTCAGCGAATCAAAAAAACAAAAGGAAGCACTTCAGGCGAGCATAACGAATGCCAAAGAAAAAAAGAAAGAACTGGAAGCATATAAAAACGATATTTCTCAGTATATAGAGAAGCTTGACGGAGATCTTGCGGAAATCCAGAATCATATAGATGAATTGAACGGCCTGATCACCACAAAAGAGGCGGAGATCGAAGTTGCCACGGAAGAGCTGAACGAAGCTATCGAAACGGAAGAGACACAGTATCAGGCAATGAAGGACCGAATAAGGTTCATGTATGAAAAAGGTGATTCCTTCTATCTTGAGATAATGTTAAACGCACAGACTTTCGGTGATTTTCTTACGAAAGCCGGATACATAGATAAGCTTGAAGCTTATGACCGTAAGATGCTTGATGAATACCAGGCTACCCGTGAGTGGACGCAGCTTTGCAAGGATGATCTTGAGGCTCAGAAAGAAACACTTGATGAAGCCAAGAAAGTAGCCGAGGCCGAAGAAGCAAATCTTAACGAGATGCTTATGGAAAAAGAAGCCGAGCTTTCAAATTATAATACACGCATAGCGCAGCAGAGTGCGGAGATAGCAAACAGTGAAGCCGAACTTGCAGCGGAAATAGCTGTTATCGAGGCGTTGGAAGCCCAGATCCTGGAAGAGAAGAAGCAGCTTGCGGCTCAGCAGAATCGTATAACTTATGACGGCGGAATGTTTGCATGGCCGTGTCCTGGATACATAAGGATCACGGAAGAGTTTGGATGGAGGACCAATCCGTTCAGCGGAAGAAGTGAATTCCACAGCGGTCTTGATATGGGAGCACCTGCAGGAACCGCAATATTGGCAGCATATGACGGTGTAGTGGTGGCATCGGCTTATAACTGGTCGATGGGTAATTATATAATGATCGATCATGGTGACGGTCTTTACACAATTTATATGCATGCAAGCAAACTGTATGCCAATTCCGGCGATATAGTTGTTAAAGGAGAGACCATAGCCGCAGTAGGAACGACCGGAAGTTCTACCGGTAACCACCTGCATTTCGGAGTAAGACTTAACGGACAATATGTAAGCCCGTGGAATTATTTCAATTAACAAGGATTTGGAGATGATATAAATGGACGCACTTAAACGTGAGAAGAGCAAGTCTTTCTGGGGAGGCATTTTAACGGGCGCCGCAGTTGCGGGTGTCGTGCTTACGGTCGTGGCTTGTATCCTTCTTTTCTCGCAGGCTTCGTACTTTAAAGAACTGAACCCGGGTACGAATCAGGGCGGCACAGGGACGCAGGCCTCATCGGGAAAAGTATTGAATTCCGATGTGGTGGAAAAAGCCGATAGCATATACAGCGTTATCGATAAGTACTTTTATTTTGAAGATAACGTTGATATGGATAAGATGCGTGAAAACGTATATGCCGCTATAATGGATTCGCTTGACGATCAGTATTCGGTCTATTACACAAAGGAAGAATACGAGGCACTTTTTGAAGAATCCGAAGGCATTTATTACGGGATCGGTTCATATGTCATTTTGGATGAAGACAGAGGACTTCCGATGCTTTCCGGCGTATTTGAAAATTCGCCTGCACAGATAGCGGGCTTAAGAGACGGCGACTATATCTATGAAGTCGACGGTACGGGTACAAGCGGTCTTACACTTACCGAAGTTACGGGACTTATCAAAGGGCCGAAAGATACTCCGGTAGTGCTTACGATAATCAGGGAAGGCGAAAGCGATTACCTGGATATCACGGTAATAAGAGATGAGATCAAGACTCCCACCGTCAATTATGAGATGCTCGAGAATAAGATCGGATATCTTCAGATAACCGAGTTTGACGATGTAACGCTTGAGCAGTTCGAGGAAGCTTATAATTCGCTCAACTCAGACGGAATGGAAGCTTTGATAATCGATTTACGAAGCAATCCCGGCGGAAATCTCGACACCGTCGTATCGATATGTGAAGATATCCTTCCCGCCGGTACCATAACATATACGGTCGATAAGTACGGGAAACGTGAAGATTATAAGGGAAAAGGCAAGAGCCCGATCAAGATCCCGTTAGCTGTTTTGGTAAACGAATACAGCGCAAGTGCATCCGAACTTATGACAGGTGCGATAAGAGATTACGGTGTGGGTACGATAATCGGAACCACAACTTTCGGAAAGGGTATTGTTCAGAATATCATTTCTTTGGGCGACGGAACCGGTATCAAGATAACGACCAGCAGTTATTTCACTCCCAACGGAGAGTGCATACACGGTACGGGTATCTCGCCGGATATAGAGATTGAGTTTGATTCGGATCTTTATTACGGAGATGATAAAATAGATAATCAGCTTGAAGCTGCAAAATCGTTTTTATTGGATAAGATAGATTGATCAAAGGTGCGGCAGCGAAAGCTACCGCACTTTTTGCTATTGTTTTACCAGTTTTAGGCACTTTTTATTTCATTGCTGTTTTGCTATCATGAGGGTGGTTATGAATTATAGGAATACTTATATCGAGATCGACAATTCAATACTTGAACAAAATGCCAAAGTACTCACAAGAGCATATCCGCATAAGTATTACATTGCCGTTGTTAAAGGCAATGCATACGGACACGGATACGGTATCATTCCTGCACTTAAGCGAGGAGGTATCAATGCTTTTGCCGTTTCCAATCTTAACGAGGCGCTCAAGGTAAGAGAGTATGACAGCGACTGTCCGGTGATAATGCTTGAACCTGTGCACAAAGAGCATTACGGGGTGTGTGCTTCAAAGAATATTTCCGTTTGTGTAAATGACAGTGAGACCTTTGAAGATATAGTTTCTTCGGGCGAAGAACTTAAACTTCACATCAAGGTCGACTGCGGCATGAACCGTCTGGGATTTAAGATCAAGTCCGAGCTTGAGGAAGTATATGCAAAAGCCGCAGAAGATCCGAAACTCACGGTAGAGGGAATCTTTTCGCATTTTCATACTACCGGCATAGCGGATAACGAGTACGAAAGAAATCTTGAACGGTTTAAAGAACTTACGGCGAATATACCGCTTGAAGACATTCCGATGGTACATATCGATAAGAGCCAGACGATAATGGCGCACGATAAGGTTTCTTTTACCACGGGAGTTCGATTCGGAGTCGTGCTCTACGGTTTTAACCTTATGAACAAATATTCAAACGATCTTAGGGGCAGGCTTCGAAAAGCCAAAGCGGATCTGATAAACATGAAAAATCATGTAAAACCCGTTAAGCCATATCCGGAACTTGCAATAAAAACAGCGCTTACCCTTTACACCGAAGTGATCCAGGTCAAGAAAGTCCAAAAGGGTGAGTATGTCGGATACGGTATGCGCCACCTTGCCGAAAGCGAAGAATATGTGGCCACGATAGATACGGGATATGCGGACGGTATCAACAGAAAACGCGTAGGAAGCATGGTTTCGATAAACGGAAAGAAATATCCGATCATCGGCGAGATAGGCATGGGTATGAGCGAAGTGCTTGTTGATGATAAGGTTCAAAAATATGATAAGGTTACGGTACTCGGAAGCGAGATCCCGATCCGTTCTATCACAAGACACGTAATGACCACGATGTATGAACTTATGACAAATCTGGATTCTTCCATTCAAAGGATCTACAAGGAGAGTTAAATGAACCACAAGGTGTGCCTTATAGGCTCGGATATGAATACTTACTACATGGCAAGGTGTTATCACGAAGCCTACGGTGAAAATGTTGATGTGATCGCGACGGAGCCTATTCGTTTTACTCAGTTTTCTTCGATAGTCAATATAACATATCATCCGGACCTTAAGACTCCGGAAGGATTTGTAAATGCTCTTTCGGATTACGGAAAGCTTAAATTCGACGGAGAGAAGATATTGCTCGTTCCCTGTCACGACGTATATGTGCGGCTTCTTACCGAAAATGCCGAGAAACTGTCCGATTGGTTCGTCTTTAACTGTCCGAGCCTTAAGATCGTAAATGCATTTTTGGTAAAAGAAACCTTCTACAGAGCTTTTGGAAGAGCCGGTCTTAAGTTTGCAAAGACGCTTTATTATAATTGCACGGAAGAAAAGACTGAGCCGATTCCGTCGGATATGTATTATCCGCTTATAATCAAGCCGAGTAACGGAATAGAATACGGAAAGCACCCTTTTCCGGGACAGCCCAAAGTATTTAAAGCCACAACACCGGACAATGCCGTTAATTTTATAAATAAGGTCAAGTCATCGGGATACAAAGATACTCTTATTGTCCAGGAGTTTATACCCGGCGATGATTCATATCTTTTTGACTGTGTATTCTATGTAAATACTAAAGGAAAGGCCGAGCTTGCAAGTTTTGCACGTATAGGACTTCAGGAACATTCGCCCTCTGCGATCGGTAACTGTACGGTTCTCATCAACGGTTTCAATACTTTCGGAGGTACGGAGGAGACCGTAAACGAACTTAAATCATTCCTTGAAAATATCGGTTATAACGGATTTGCGGAATTTGACTTAAAATACGACAGGCGCGATAAAACATTTAAGGTTCTTGAGATAAATCCCCGTCAGGCGCGTTCAAGCTACTATCTGTGCGCACTCGGACACAACCTCATCACAACATTGGTGGACGATGTGTTCGGCGGCAAGGAAAACGAGTTTTTGCTTCTGAAAGATGAAGTTCTTCTTTCAATGGTGCCTAAGAGCGTTTTAAAAAAGTATGTAAAAGACGAGGAATACAAAGCCGAGGCGCTTAAACTCTGGAAAGAAAGAAGAAAAGTCGATCCATTAAAATATAAGGGCGAGAAATCTTTTAAGCATAAGTTCTATCTGATATTAAGAGCATTTAATTATAAAAAGAAATACAAAAAGAACAAGCATACAATTTAAAAACCGGGAGAAATCAAATGTGCGGATTTGCAGGTTTTATAGATAATTTAACAAAGACACAAAAAGAGCCGATCATCCACGAAATGGCCGATTCCATCAAACACAGGGGACCCGACGGCGAAGGTTTTTTTACCGACGATAATATCGCCATGGGTTTCAGACGTCTTTCGATAATCGACTTAAGCCTTGGCGATCAGCCGCTTTTTAACGAAGATAAGTCACTTGTGATCAACTTTAACGGCGAGATATACAATTACAAGGAGATCAAAGAGGATCTTATAAAGGCAGGCCACGTTTTTAGTACCAATTCCGATACCGAGGTCATTATCCATGCATACGAGGAATACGGCACGGATGTGGTCAATAAGCTTCGCGGTATGTTCGGCTTTGTGATCTGGGACAGAAACAAAAACGAACTGTTCGGAGCAAGAGATCCGTTCGGAATAAAGCCTTTTTACTATTATACGGGCGATAAGCTTTTTATGTACGGTTCCGAGATAAAGGCCTTTTTACATCATCCGGATTTCAAGAAAGAACTCAACAGGGAAGCTTTAAAAACCTATCTTATGTTTCAGTATTCCGTTCCTACGGATACTTTCTTTAACGATGTTCATAAGTTAAATCCCGGTCACTGTTTTGTGTATAAAGACGGGAAAATGGATATTAAGCAGTATTTTAAGATCGAGTACAGAAACAACAATGACGACCTTGATACCGTGGTGGATAAGATAAACAACATCATGAAGTCCAGCATCGAATATCACAAGATAAGTGATGTGGAAGTCGGTGCATTCTTATCAAGCGGTGTGGATTCAAGTTATATAGTCGCAAACGCCAATGTGGATAAAGCGTTTACCGTAGGTTTTGCGGGAGACATAACCGCTCCCGGGTTTAACGAGATCGGTGATGCAAAGGGACTTTGCGATATTCTCGGTATGAAACACAAACAAAAAGATATTACGCCCGAGATGTTCTTTGACATTCTGCCCACCGTGCAATATCACTCGGATGAGCCTCATGCAAATCTTTCCGCTGTTCCGCTTTATTATCTTGCAAATATGGCATCAAAAGAGGTTAAGGTCGTGCTTTCCGGAGAGGGCGCGGATGAACTTTTCGGAGGATATTACGAGTACGAAACCCCTAAGGAATACGAACGATACATGAAGCTTCCGTATCCGATAAGAGCTTTCAACAGAAAGATAGCTTTAAGGATGCCCAAGATGAAGGGCAGGCATTTTCTTATAAAAGCCGGTTACAAGCTTGAGGATTCTTATATCGGACAGGCGTTCATCATGAACAACGAGGAAGCGGATGCACTTCTTAAACCCGAATTTAAGAGCAAAACAAGATATCAGGATGTTACACGACCCATTTATGAAGAAATAGCGGATAAGCCCGAACTTTTAAAGAAAATGTACATGGATATGCATTTATGGCTTCCGTATGACATTTTATTAAAGGCCGACAAGATGACTATGGCCAACTCACTTGAGTTAAGGGTTCCGTTCCTTGACAAAGAAGTGTTTAAAGTAAGCGAAGAGATTCCGCTTAAGTATATAATTCATAACTACATAACCAAATATGCTTTCAGAAAAGCAGCCAACAAGACCATACCCGAGGAATGGGCAAAGCGTAAAAAGCTGGGATTCCTGGTTCCTTTTAAAGATTGGATCAGGGAAGATAAGTGGTACCAAAAGGTAAAAGAAACCTTCGAAAAGGATTGGGTATCCGAATTCTTTGAGAAGGATAAGCTTATGCATCTTTTGGAAGAACACCATTCGGGAAGATGGAATAACGGCAGAAAGATTTATACGATATATGCATTTTTGATCTGGTACGAAATATACTTTATAAACAATAAGGTACCGGAAAAACCCAGTTACGTTTAGGAGAGTAAGAGATTCATGAGTGATTTAAAAAAGATTATAGAAGATAACGAGTCACAGGTAAGATCATATTGCAGAAAATTCCCGGTTGTCTTTGCAACAGCCAAGAATTCTACGATCTATGATGAGCAGGGCAATGCATATGTGGATTTCCTGGCAGGTTGCGGTGCTCTTAATTACGGACACAATAACGGAGAGATCAAGAGCGAGGTCATTGATTATCTTTTAAAGGACAATATTTCGCATGCTATGGATATGTATACCGTTGCCAAGGCAGATTTTTTAAAGACTTTTAAAGAGAAGATATTAGACCCCAAAGGCCTTGCCTACAAAGTGATGTTTTGCGGTTCTACCGGTACAAATGCTGTGGAAGCGGCCCTTAAGCTTGCGAGAAAGAACACGAAACGATCAAATGTTATAGCGTTTATGGGAGCTTTTCACGGTATGACTTTAGGGAGCCTTGCACTTACTACTGATCGCACAAGCCGTGACGGAGCGGGTGTTTCGCTTGATAATGTTACGTTTATACCATATGAGAGCGGATTCCATACAAAGCTTGATTCACTTGATTATCTTGAGACGATAATCCATGACGACCATTCGGGAGTTGAGAAGCCTGCAGCTGTATTTGTGGAGACCGTACAGGCAGAAGGCGGTATATATGTGGCTAGCATTGAATGGCTTAAGAGACTTGAGAAGATCTGCCACGATAACGATATCCTTCTTGTGGTTGATGACATTCAGGTGGGCTGTTCAAGAACGGGTACTTTCTTTTCATTTGAAAGAGCCGGCTTAAAGCCCGATATGGTGACATTAAGCAAATCGATCGGCGGTTACGGATTCCCCATGTCGCTTCTTCTTATAAGAGAAGATCTTGATATCTGGAAACCCGCGGAGCATAACGGAACATTCAGAGGCAATCAGGTTGCTTTTGTGGCAGCAAAGAAAGCGATCGAATTCAATGTCGAGCATGATATAAGCGGGGAAACCATAAGGAAAGGTGCACTTGTAAAAGAGTATGTCGAAAAGGAAATACTTCCCATGGACAGCCGTATAAGCTTAAGAGGAATAGGTCTTATCTGGGGAATAGATTTCGGCAAGTTTGACGATCCCGATCTGTCACACAGAATTGCCGACAGATGCTTCGATAAGGGACTTATCATCGAAAGAGCCGGCAGAAAAGATGCCGTTCTTAAGATCTTGCCTCCGCTTACGATCATCGAGCATGAATTGTTTAAGGGCCTTGATATTATAAGAGAATCTATAGAAGAAGAATTGGATAAAAATATATGAGATTAAAAGAACTGATTCCTTGTGAATACGATATTGAGATCAACAAAATAACGGATGATTCCCGCACGAAGGGTGCGGGAATTTTGTTCGTCGCAGTTAAAGGACTTACGGTTGACGGACATGAATATGCGAAAAGTGCCGTCGAAAACGGTGCCGTTGCGGTCATATGCGAGCATGAAATAGAGGGCTTAAGCGTTCCGCAGATCGTGGTTAAGGATTCTCAGAAGGCAATGAACGAGATACTTAACAGGTTTTACGGGGCACCTTTGGGTCAGCTTACGATGATAGGTGTTACCGGAACGGACGGTAAAACAACAACTTCCGAAATGATGTTCCAGATTCTTAATATGATGGGATACAAAACCGGATACATAGGGACAAACGGAATAAGAAGTGAGCATTATACACAGGAAAATGACTATACGACTCCCCTGCAGGAAGAACTGTTTACAGCTCTTGACGGTTTTCAGGAGGACGGCTGTGAATATGTCTCCATGGAAGCGACGGGCGAAAGACTCGGAACCGGAAAAATGGCCGGGGTTTCTTTTGACGCAAGCATATTTACAAACCTTACAAGGGATGCGCTTGATATATTCGGAACAATGGATAAATATGCCGAAGCAAAGTGTAAACTCATGGAATACACGAAGTCGACCGGATTATGCGTAATAAACGCCGATGATGCTTATGCCCATCTTTTTATCAAGCATGCCAATGCACCCGTTCTTACATACGGTATAAATGAGAAGGCCGATATTAATGCAAAGGATATTGTGGTAGAATACAATCACTTAAGTTTTACCATGACGGGAAAACTCGGCACGTACAAGGTTGAAAGTCCGCTTTCCGGAAGATTTAACGTATACAATATAATGGCCGTTGTGGGGTGTCTTAATCATTTCGGCTTCGAGCCACGGGATATAATACGCTGCGTAGGCAGGTTAAAACCCGTTGAGGCAAGACAGACCGTGATAGATCTGGGACAGCCTTTTAAAGTGATCGTTGATTATGCTCATACGGCCAACTCGGTAAAGAACCTTGTGGAATATATAAGAAGCACGTTGACCGACGGAAAGATTAAGATCGTGGTGGGCGCGGGCGGTTCGAGAGACCTGTTCAGAAGGACCGATATGGCAGAGTATTGTACAAAGAATGCGGATTATAATTACTTTACCATTGAGGATGCCAGATTTGAGGATCCCAAGATGCTTGTGGAAACGATGGTCTCAACGGTTCCCGAGGCTACAAACTATGAGCTTATCGTGGATCGTGATGAAGCGATCACAAAGGCTATAAAGGACGCAGAACCCGGAGATACGATATTGATCTTAGGCAAAGGGGCTGAGCGTTATATGATGACGATGGGCAAACCCGTTGAACGATTAAATGATATTGAACGAGCCGAACTGGTACTTAAGGAGATGGGTTTTAGCAAATAGTTCCGGGAGTTACATATGAATTTTTTAAAAGATACCACATATGCAAAGATAATAAGGATCCTGCTTTTTATAATGTTTGCGGGATTATTTGTCGTGGGGATAGCATATACGGGGATCAATCTTTCCATATACGACGAAAGGGTCATTCTTGTTCCCAATAATCCTTTTTATATTTTTTTGATGCTTCTTTTGTCTTTTTCGCTATTCATCGGTCTGAGCAAACTTTATGACAGATTTTTATCAAGATTTGATATACGCATTATCACGGGTGTCACCTGCGCTCTTATGTATGTCATTTCCGTTTTATGGATAATATGTGCACAGAATTATCCTCAATCTGATGCGAAGTTTGTGCTTGAGTTTGCGGAAAGGATCAATACAGGAGTTCAGGAACCTTTTCTGGAAGATTCCTATATGACCTATTTTCCTTATCAGCTTGGTTTTGTAACCGTTGTAAGGATTATGGGCAAAATATTCGGAGACGGCAATTACAGGATTTTTGCAATTGTTCTTGCACTTGATGTTGTTCTTATCACGGCATCGGGTTCAGGAATAATAAAGCACATCGTATCGGAAGATAAATCTTCCAAGGTACGGTTTTTTTATTGTGTGCTTATGTTTTTATGCCTGCCGCTCTATTTTTACACACCTATGATATACGGCGACATTCCGTATGCGGCTTTGAGTATGTTTGCAATATATTTGATGTTTGAGTGTATAAGCAAGCCAAAGCTATGGAAATTTATACTTGTGTTTATCGTGTGCGGGCTCAATTATCTGGTAAAAAGTTATGCCCTCATAACTGTTGTGGCTATGCTGATCTATCTGATTGTGTGTCTTTTTGATAAGGACAAAAGAAGAAGCAGCCTTATTCTGATGGCATTAATCATAGCGGGAACATATCTTTTTACAAAACTGAATTATCGGATATATCGGGATTATATGCAGGGAGGTTTTGATTCGGTACCGTTTGTTGCAACCGTTGCCATGGGTTTCAATGACGATGACGGTAATGCGGGTTGGTGCAATTTCTATCATCAGATCAAATTTGTGGAATGTGATTATGATGCGGAAATGACATCAGAAGTTTCAAAAGCGGATATCAGAGGTGTTCTCGGTTATATGGCAAGACACCCGCTGTATACACTTGATTTTTATTACAGAAAGATCAATTATCAGTGGAATACTCCCATGTATCAAAGCCTTAACATGATATGCAGCCACGAAGCCGAAGGCCAACCGGCTTTCGGAAAATTGATGTTTGAAAGTGAAAAGGCATGGTGGAATCTTGCATGGATCACGAAGATATTTCAGATTCTCATATACGGAGCGGTTTTCGGAAAACTCTTTTTGTCTGTTAAGAAGAAAGAGAATGAATGTTTAAAACTATATGCTCCGATGATAGTGGTTTTCGGGAATTATCTTTTCAGTATAATCTGGGAAGCCAAGACAAGATACGTATTTCCCGCATATCTTATGCTTATTCCGTTCGGAGCATATTGCTTATATGAATTGTGCGAAAGATGCGGAGCACTCGATTTTGAAAGGATTAAGGAATATCTTTCAAATACGAACGTTCAAAAAAGAAAATATCCCGGGATCGACCTTATAAAGATGATAATGGCGATCGCTGTTGTGGCTATTCACACAATACCGCATGTTTTTCTGATCGATAAATACGGATCGTTTACGCCTGTTGACGGGTTTATCAATTCCGCTGTCGGCTTCTTTTTTCTGGCGGCAGGTTTTCTTCTGGGAAGAAAACTTCTCACATTGAATACTTATGAGGAAAAGAAAAAGGTAATCACGGATTATATAAAGAAGCTTTTTAAACTTTATATGATCTGGACGATAGTATATTTACCGTTAGCTGTATATAATTATATAAACAACCATTACAGACCGTCAGTCGCTATATGGGATTACATACAAGGGCTGATCTTTACCGGTGAACACTTCAATTCCTGGATATTATGGTATTTGCTTTCAAGTATTGTTGCATGTTTCTTTGTGATCCTTATGCTAAAGATAAATGTCAAAGAAAGCGTATGGATCATATGCTGTGTTCTGATCTTTCTTATCGGTTATTTTCTTGACTATATGGCTGAGGGCAATATCGGCGGACCGCTTGCAGACGGTATACGTATATTCTTAAAATATTCTTTTGGAAACGGGCGTATTCTTCGCGGTGTTGCCATTCTTCCGCTCGGTGTATATCTGAGTAAAAGAAAAGGAAGTATCAAAAGCGGGATCGTTCTTTTGCTTATCGGATATCTGTTTTCGCTTTTGGGAAGATTCGGAGATGTACCGATGTTCTTCGAAAGCCTCGGTTTATTGTTTATAGGGATCAACCTTAAACTTCCGGACAGCAAAATATGGCCGTTGTTACGAAGGCTCAGTACGCATATTTACTTTGTGCACCTTTGGGTATGGACTGTCGTATATATGTTATTGTATAACGGAAAAACTTTCGGACCCATACCGTTTATCTGTACAGTATCGGTTTCTGTTGTTTTGGGGCTTGCAATTATCTTTGTCTCGGACAGGATTAAGCTTGGAAAGGCAGAATAATGGATCATTTTGTACTTCATTCCGAATACGAACCGACAGGCGACCAGCCACAAGCTATTGAAAAGCTTGTGGCCGGTTTTCGTGAAGGGAATCAGTGTGAAACACTGCTCGGAGTAACCGGTTCGGGTAAAACATTTACCATGGCCAATGTCATAGCAGCTCTTAATAAGCCCACGATAATACTGGCTCACAACAAGACACTTGCCGCACAGCTTTTTGCTGAGATGAAGGAATTCTTTCCCGAGAACGCCGTAGAGTATTTTGTGTCCTACTATGATTATTACCAGCCCGAAGCATATATCGCTCAGACGGATACGTATATAGAAAAGGATTCTTCGATAAACGACGAGATCGACAGATTAAGACTTTCCGCCACTGCTTCGCTTTCGGAACGAAAAGATGTAATAGTGATATCTTCGGTGTCCTGTATATACGGATTGGGAAGTCCCAAAGAATTCAGGGCGATGGCCGTTTCGATAAGGCGCGGACAAAAGATCGACAGAGATGAGCTTATACATGC
>JAEEMP010000030.1 GCA_016283275.1 Lachnospiraceae bacterium | reverse complement strand
AGCGGTAATATCGATAAGATGCTTACGATGCATTTTAAACCCGACTATGCGGTGGACAATCTACGTGCCAATAATTATATCTGCCATTTCAGCGTGTTTAAAAGAACGCTTCTTGACGGCACGGAACTTTTCCGTTCACGTTTTGACGGAAGCCAGGATCACGATATGATATTAAGGCTTACCGACAGGGCAAAGTGTATCGTGCATGTGCCGCGACTTTTATATTACTGGCGCTGCCATTCCGGTTCGGTCGCTTCAAATATCTCCGCAAAGGAGTATGCTATCGATGCCGCAAAAGGTGCTGTTGCGGACCATTTAAGGTCACACGGATATTCCGATTTTAAGATCACAAGTACGAGAGCTTTTGAGACTATTTTCAAGATAAGGTACAAGATCAACGGGACTCCGCTTATTTCAATAGTCATACCCAATAAAGATCATAAAGAAGACCTAAAAAGATGTGTAACATCCATTCTTGAAAAATCGACTTACACAAACTACGAGATCGTTATTGTTGAGAATAATTCGCAAGACGCTAAGACTTTCGACCTTTATGAGGAGTTAAAAGAAACCTCGGACAAGATCACGGTCGTAACCTATGAAGGAGCTTTCAATTATTCAAAGGTTAATAATTTCGGTGTAACCTTTGCAAAGGGTGAATACATTTTACTTCTTAATAACGATACGGAAGTAATAACGGTCAACTGGCTCGAAGAAATGCTTATGTATGCTCAGCGTGAGGATGTCGGAGCGGTCGGAGCCAAACTTTACTATGCGGATCGTACCATTCAGCACGCAGGAGTCGTAATAGGACTCGGAGCACACAGGACCGCAGGTCATACACATTACAAGCAGTCGAGAGAAAACTTAGGTTATATGGGCAGACTGTGTTATACTCAGGATGTGACCGCCGTGACCGGAGCCTGCCTTATGGTCAAGAGATCCCTTTGGGATATGGTCGGCGGACTCGACGAAGGTTTTGAGATTTCACTTAACGATGTGGATTTCTGTTTAAAGCTTCGTAAGAAAGGTTATCTTAACATATTTACCCCGTTTGCCGAACTTTACCATTACGAATCGGTTTCAAGAGGACTCGACGATAACGGTGAGAAGGCAGAAAGATACAATAAGGAATCCGCTAAATTCAGGGAAAAATGGAAAGCAGAGCTTGAAGCCGGCGATCCGTACTATAATCCGAATTTCTCATTGGACAGAAGCGATTATTCGCTTAAAATAAATCAGTAAAGACAAAGGAGATTTATTTATGAACGATGTTAAAAAGCAATACGAGTATTGGTTAAACGATCCGTACTTTGATGATGCCACAAAGGCTGAACTTAAGGCTATCGCCGATAATGAAGATGAGATCACGGACAGATTTTACAAAGATCTTGCATTCGGTACGGGCGGACTCAGAGGAGTTATCGGCGCCGGTACAAACCGTATGAACGTATATACCGTAAGAAAGGCCACCCAGGGTCTTGCAAATTATATAATCAAACAGAACGGACAGGATAAGGGTGTTGCGATAGCTTACGATTCAAGACGCATGTCACCCGAATTTGCCGATGAAGCCGCACTTTGTCTTAATGCAAACGGCATAAAGGCTTACGTGTTTGACTCGCTTCGTCCGACTCCCGAACTTTCTTTTGCACTCCGTACAAAGAAGTGCATTGCGGGTATAGTGGTAACTGCAAGCCATAATCCGCCCGAATACAACGGTTACAAGGTGTACTGGGAAGACGGCGCACAGGTAACATCACCCAAAGATACCGATATTATCAAAGAGGTTTCGAACGTTACCGATTACAATACGGTCAAGACGATGTCGCTTGAAGAGGCAAAAGCAAAAGGCCTTTACAACGTGATCGGAAAAGACATTGATGACCTTTATATGGAAGAACTTAAAAAGCAGATCATACATCCCGAGATCATCAAGGCTGTTGCCAAGGATATCAAGATC
Source organism: Lachnospiraceae bacterium (assembly GCA_016283275.1). Taxonomy (GTDB): domain Bacteria; phylum Bacillota; class Clostridia; order Lachnospirales; family Lachnospiraceae; genus UBA1258. Next base: position 7,156 of record JAEEMP010000030.1, on the reverse strand, counting down.
GTATATTCGCCTTTCCATGGCACGGGTAACATTCCCGCAAGAAGGATCCTTAAGGAACTCGGCTTTGAAAATGTATATGTGGTACCGGAGCAGGAACTTCCCGATCCCGATTTCACCACGCTTGAATATCCCAATCCCGAGGATCCCAAAGCATTCACACTCGCTCTTAAGCTTGCAAAAGAAAAAGGTGCGGATGTTGTGCTTGCAACCGATCCCGATGCCGACAGACTCGGTATCTATGCATATGATACTCACACAAAGGAATATGTTCCGTTTACCGGAAATATGTCCGGTATGCTTATAGCCGAATATATCTTAAGAGAACGCACAAAGAACGGTACAATGCCTGAGAATCCCGCCCTTGTAAAGACTATAGTCACCACAAATATGGCAGATCCTATCGCAGCAAAATACAATGTTAAGCTTATAGAGGTCCTTGCAGGCTTTAAGTATATCGGTGAGCAGATCAAACTCTTTGAACAGACCGGTTCAAATAATTATGTATTCGGTCTTGAAGAAAGTTACGGATGTCTTGCCGGTACACACGCAAGAGACAAGGATGCGATCGTGGCCGTAATGTGCCTTTGCGAAGTTGCGGCATGGTGCAAGTACAATAACATTACTCTCTGGGATCAGATGCTAAATATTTATAAGGAATACGGCTTCTTTAAAGAAGATCTTTATACCATAACATTAAAGGGTATTGACGGATCGGCAAAGATCAAGGAGATGATGGAGAAGTTAAGAAAGAATCCTCCCAAGGCATTCGGAGAGCTTAAAGTTCTTTCCTTCAGGGATTACGAAAAGAACACGATTACCGATATGGCTACAGGAAAGGTTACCGAGACGGGGCTTCCCGAGTCGAATGTACTATATTTCGATCTTGAGAATAATTCATGGTGCTGTGCCCGTCCTTCCGGAACAGAACCCAAGATCAAGTTCTACATGGGTGTAAAGGGCACATCTTTGGAGGATGCCAAAGAAAAGGTCAATAAGCTTACAGAGGAACTTAAGGCAGTTTTATAAAGAAAAGGCCGGTTTATGGGAAATATAGATAAGACCGTTGCATATCTTGTGCGAAACGGAATAGTGAATACTTATTATGCAGTAAAGGAACGTCTTTTGGAAACAAAAGGCGTTCCTTATGATTATGCAAAACCGGCAGAAGAGATATTAAAACAACAGCGCGAGGCTTCAAAGAATCCACCTGTCTTAATAAGTATTCTCGTACCCGTATACGAAACATCGGAAAGATTTTTAAGGGAACTTATAGATTCCTGCCTTGATCAGACATATCCGGGTTTTGAACTTGTACTTGCGGATGCTTCTTTAAGCGAAAACCCCCGAAAGGTAATAGAAAGCTATAGCGATGAACGTATTAAATATGTGCGTTTGATTGAAAATAAGGGTATATCCGCCAATACAAACGAAGGGTTAAAACATGTTTCGGGAGAGTATACGGCGCTGGTCGATCATGACGATCTTCTTACCGAGGATGCCTTATTTGAAGTTGTCGCATGCATATTAAAAAGCCGTGCAAAGGGAGTGAATCCTGTGCTTATCTATTCTGATGAAGATAAGTGCGACAGTGAAGGGAAACGCTTTTTTGAACCAAATATTAAATCTGAATTTAATTTGGACAGGCTTTTGTCCAATAACTATATATGCCATTTGTCTGTCTTTGAGACGGGAATCCTTAAGGAAACCGGTTTTAGGCCCGAGTTTGACGGAGCCCAGGATCATGATGTGATCTTAAGGGTTGCGGGTAAAACGGTAAATGATGCAAAAGCTGTACCGATATGCCATATCCCAAAGGTTTTATATCATTGGAGGAGTCACGAACAATCCACATCCACTAATCCCTCAAGCAAATATTATGCTTACGAAGCAGGTAAAAGAGCGGTTTCCGAATATACGGGCACTGAAGTTAAAGATACAAAGCATCTTGGCTTTTATCATGCCGAGTATAATGAAAAGCTTTTTAAGTTACGTCCGGAAATCGGAGCCGTGGGAGGACTTATTTCGGATCACGGTAAAATTACAGGTGGTGTTTATGGTCCTTCCGGTGAAGTTTTTTGCCAAAACATGAATAAACATTTTTCGGGAGTAAATCATACTGCCGATTCCACAGCTTCCGTCTATGCTTTGGACATAAGAAATCTCACACCAAATCCGAAACTGTCAAAACTCTATGGTGAGGCTTTATACGGGTATGTAAGCGAAGTTTGCAAAATTAAATCAAACGATTCGGAGAGCAAAAGAACGATCTTATGGAAGTGGAATAGATTTTTTGCTGAAAAAGCGCACGAGTCGGGATATACCTTTTTGTTCGATCCCGAATACGATAAGGGCAAAAATTACGGATATCCGGTAAATGGCGGGACTCTTCCGGTATCCGTCGTAATACCGAATTTTAACGGGATAGATTATCTTAAACCATGCCTTGACAGCATATATGCTTCGGATGATCTGCCTTTTGAGATCATAGTAGTGGATAATGGCTCTTCCGACAAAAGCCCGGCTTATATCAAGGATAATTATCCCGATGTCATCCTTATAGAACATGGGGAGAATTTGGGCTTTACCGGCGCGGTTAATCATGGTATCGCTGTATCCGCCATGCCATATGTATTTTTATTAAATAACGATACTACCATTGAAAAGGATTGTATTTTGAATTTATATAAAGCCGTATCCGAAGATAAAAGGATATTCTCGGCAGGGGCGCTCATGCTTTCAATGGATAATCCGGATATTATCGATAATGCGGGAGATTCTTATAATCTTCTTGGCTACGCACGTTCAAAAGAGAGCGGTAAATCTCGATTTAACACAAAATTTTCAGCCAACAGACCTGTTTTTTCATCCTGTGCGGGTGCGGCAATGTATAACCGCGATACATTAAGAGCATTGGGCCCTTTCGACGACAGGCATTTTGCTTATCTTGAAGATGTCGACATGGGATACAGGGCAAGAATATACGGATATAAAAACATAAATGTGCCTTCGGCGTTGGTATGGCATAAAGGGAGTGCATCATCGGGTTCGAAGCATAATGCTTTTAAAGTATCGCATTCATCGCAGAATGCCATGCTTTTGGCATTTAAAAACCAACCGTTTTTACAGTTTATTTTTAATCTTCCGTTCATATTGTGCGGAATAGTCATAAAAAGTGTGTTTTTTTCGGTAAAAGGACTGGGAGGACACTATATAAAAGGTACATTTAAAGGGATAGGTATGTCTTTGTCAAAAAACGGAATAAAACATCATGTGAGATTCCGCTTAAAGAACATGTGGAATTACCTTAAAATACAGTGTTGGATCATAAGATCCACGTTGTGATCTCATTAGTACCATTTTCCCAAATTTACCTTAAAAAAATCTTAATTTGTATTTTGCGCAACGCTATTGTAGATTTAAATAGGTAACGTGCGTAAGGAGGCATTGGGTTTTGATTAAAGACAACGAGAGATATTTTAACAGACTCAGGCTTATTATCGATGCAATAATTACGGTCGGTTCATATTTTCTCGCATGGTTTATAAAGTTTAAGAGTTTTTTTGCCGTAGAGGAAAATGTCGGACGTCTGTCCGATGAAACATACCTTAGTGCTTTATGGGCTATAGTACCCGCATACCTTTTTTTGTACTACTTTTTTAAAACATATACACCAAAGCGCGGCCTTAAGTTTTCGAGCGAGGTTGCGGGCATTGTAAAGACAAATGTTGTCGGTGTTGCTGCATTCATCATCGCTTTGTATATCATCAACGAGCCGGACTTCTCGCGTTCGATGATATTCATTTTCGCAGCTTTTAATACCGTGCTTACCATTCTCGGACATCATATTGTCAAGAGAGTTCTAAATGCATTGAGAAAACGCGGTTACAATGCAAAATATGTTATCCTGGTCGGATATTCGCGTACCACCGAAGAGTATATAAACAGGATAATCGCCAATCCCCAATGGGGTTATGTTGTAAGAGGGATCCTTGATGATGAGGTTCCGATAGGGACCAGTTACAAGGGTATCAAAGTTGTCGGTCATATCGATAATCTAAATATGATACTTGAGAACAGTCAGCTTGAAGAGATAGCCATTACAATAGCTCTTAAGGATTACAGCCGCCTTGAGAAGATAGTTGATCTGTGTGAAAAATCAGGTGTGCATACCAAATTTATTCCGGATTATATGAGTATTATCCCTTCGAGTCCTTATACTGAGGATATTCAGGGATTATCGGCGATAAATATTCGTTACGTACCTCTTTCAAATACGTTTAACCAGATCGTAAAGAGATTTTTTGATATTCTGGTTGCCTTGGTCGGTATTGTGATCACGTCTCCGATCCTGCTTATTTGTGCCATCCTTGTGAGAAGCTCAAGTGAAGGTCCGGTAATTTTTAAGCAGGAGCGTGTGGGTCTTCACAATAAGACGTTCAATATGTATAAGTTCCGTTCCATGCGTATGCAGGACGAGGATGAGGAAAAGAAGCAGTGGACCGTAAAAGACGATCCGCGGGTTACCAAAGTCGGTAATATATTGAGAAAGACAAGTTTGGATGAACTTCCGCAGCTTTTCAATATTTTGAAGGGCGATATGAGTGTTGTGGGTCCCAGACCCGAGAGACCTCAGTTTGTGGAACAGTTTAAAGAAGAAATACCGAGATATATGATAAAGCACCAGGTTCGTCCGGGCCTTACCGGATGGGCGCAGGTTAACGGATTCCGTGGAGATACTTCGATATACAAACGTATAGAGTATGACCTTTATTATATCGAAAACTGGTCTTTATGGATGGACGTTCGGATAATATTCCGCACATTCTTTGTGGGATTTATTAATAAAAATGCCTATTAGGCAACTTTTGTGGAGGAAATATGGCAACACAGACAAGAAGAAATACCGGAAGACGTAATTCCAAAAAATCCGGTAATACCGGGAAGATAATTCTTTTCCTGGTTGAGCTTGCTATTCTTGCTGTTTTGGCTGTGGGACTCTGGCTTGTGTTAAAAGCAACGGGTACCACCGGTTCGGACGGAAAGAATACAGGTGTTCAGAAGATCACGATCAAAGAAGAAGATATCGTTGTTAAGATGAATGAAAACGTCAAAAACAACGAGACTATGAAAGGATATAGAAACATAGCTCTTTTCGGCGTCGATTCAAGAACGGGTGAGCTTACTCAGAAGACCAGAACAGATACGATAATGATCGCATCCATCAATCTTGCTACCAAGGAAGTCAAACTTTGTTCGGTATACAGAGATACATATTTAAATCAGATGGGTTCGGGCGATTCGTACGGGAAATGTAATGCGTCATATGCATACGGCGGAGCCGAGCAGGCGATCATGATGCTCAACTCCAACCTTGATATGGATATCACAGACTTTATAACAATAGGTTTTGAAGGCTTAAGAGATGTTATCGATGCACTCGGCGGTATATATATCGAAGTTGATTCCGAAGAGATCGCACATATCAATAACTATCAGATATCAATGGTAGAGAGTATGGGCGGAAGCTACACTCCCGTTACGGAAACGGGTTATCAGCTCCTTGACGGTCTTCAGGCCACCGCTTACTGCCGTATACGTTATACCGCAGGTAACGACTTTAAGCGTGCAGAACGTCAGAGGGAAGTGCTTCAGGCGACCCTTGATGTTGCAAAGACAGCATCACTTGCCGATCTTACAAAGATATGTAACAACGTATTCAGCGAAGTATATACATCTTTGGACGTTTCCGAGATACTTGAGATCTTAGGCGAAGTTACACAGTATAATATAGTCGATGAAGGCGGTTTCCCCGAAGCCACGCAGGTTACTACCGGAACGATCGGTTCAAAGGGTAGTTGTGTTATCCCGTTAGATCTTCAGAGCAATGTAGTATGGCTTCATGAATTCTTATTCGATGAGACGGGATACGTTCCTTCTGACAACGTTATTGAGTACAGTACACAGATTTATAAGGATACAAGCCAATATCTTCAATAAAAAGCTTATCAGACAAAAGTGTTGCGACAAATACAGGAAGGACCGGACGGCCCTTCCTTGTAGTCGTTTTAAGGAGCAAATATGAGCTATGATTTGATCATCCCCACATACAATCCGGGTCCTGAGTTTTTGGAACTTGTAAAAAGTATGGACCACCAGTCCGTAAGGCCGGAGAAGATCATAATAACCAATACCGAGCAAAAGTTTTTTGACAGGCTTATTTTTGCTACTTCTTTTGCGACTGATTATAAAAATCTCGATCTGAGGCATATTTCCAAAAGAGAATTCGATCACGGAAGAACACGTAATGAGTCGGTCAAACGTTCCGAGGCGGATTATTTTCTCATGATGACGCAGGATGCAATGCCTATGGATGATAGGCTTGCGGAGAAGCTTTTAAACGTCTTTAAGAAAGACAAGACCATTGCCGCTGCATTTGCAAGGCAGATTCCGCGTGATGACTCAAATGAGGCTGAAAAATTTACAAGAGCCTTTAATTATCCAAAAGAATCTGCGGTCCACAGCGAGGCGGATATCGATACATTGGGCATAAAGGCATATTATTGTTCAAATGTGTGCGCGATGTACCGAAGAGACGTTTTCGAAGAACTTGGCGGATTCTTAAATCATACGATCTTTAATGAAGATATGCTCTATGCCGCAAAGGCAATCCATGCGGGGTATAAGATCGCATATGTGGCAGAGGCAACCGTGGTCCATTCTCATAACTATACGAATAAACAGCAGTATAAGCGCTATTTCGACAACGGCGTATCACATGCAAAACATCCCGAAATATTCGAGGGTCTGAGCGTCAATTCGGAAGGCATGAAACTTGTCAAAAAGACCGCGGCACATCTTGTGGGTACCGGAAGAACGTTTGAGGTCATACCGCTTTATATACAGAGTGCATGCAAGTTTTTGGGCTTCAGAAAAGGAAAGCATTACAGACGCCTTTCAAAAAGGACGATATTGCATTGCACTTCAAATCCCGAATATTGGATAACCGACGAGCTTTTGCGTGACAGGGGTTCCGTTGACGCGCGCAAAGGTTACGGCAGAAGCGAAGAAGAGATAAACATGATAAAAGACGGTCTCCATTCAAGGCTTACCGATGCCGAAAAAGAGAACGGATTAAAAAATTAATTTTTTTCACATT
>JAEEMP010000004.1 GCA_016283275.1 Lachnospiraceae bacterium | reverse complement strand
CGATTTAAGGGAGATGAAGGCCTCTTTGCTTAAGGGTGTCGGGCTTCCCGCAGATTATCTTGACCCCATATATACCTGTCCCGATTGTAAGGATACCGGATATATCGGCACCCAAAAGTGCCATTGCTTTGTGAAGCAGATTACAGAACTTTTGTATGACCGCTCCAATATAAAAGAAATACTTAACGATAACAATTTTTCAAAAATGTCGTATGATTATTATAAGGGCGAAGACCTTGAACGATTCAAAAAAGCTGTTGGTCATTGTAAGTCGATGATCGATAATTTCGAAACCGATAAGAAGAATCTCATGCTATACGGAACAGTCGGAACCGGAAAAACTTTTCTATCCGGATGTGTTGCCCGTGAGTTAATTGAGAAAGGTTATTCTTGTGTATACTACAGCGCGATCTCTCTGTTTGAGAATCTCGCGGATGAAACATTCAGACATTCTTCAAAAGATGTGCTTTACAATCTGAATGATTATATTTATAATTGTGACTTGCTGATTATGGACGACCTTGGTACGGAGACCACAAATTCCTTTGTAATATCAAGGCTTTTCGCAATTATCAACGAACGGATACTCAACAAAAAAGCAACTGTCATCTCGACCAATTTATCATTGGAGGAGATCAGAGACCGGTACGGTGACAGAGTTTTTTCGAGGCTGGTGAACAGTTACACCGCTTTAAGGCTGTCGGGTACCGATATCCGGGTCCAGAAGAAAACAATTGCATAGACTAGAAAGTGAGGATTACTTTTCATGGCAAATCGTGAAGAGAAGAGAAATTTGGAAACGATTCCCGTCGGTTCTTTGGGGATCATTCCGCTTGAAGGATGCAAGGCTCTCGGCGAGGAAGTCGATCAATACCTTGTAAAGTGGCGTGAAGAACGCGAAAACGAGCATAAAGAAAGTCTCGCTTTCGCAGGTTACATGCGTCCCTCATATATTTTAAAAGCCAAAGTACCGCGTTTCGGTTCAGGCGAAGCCAAAGGTCTTATTCTTGAATCGGTAAGAGGAACGGACTTATACCTCTTGGTCGATGTTTGTAACTACTCTCTCACATATTCGATGGGCGGTCATGAGAATCACTATTCTCCCGACGACCATTATCAGGATCTAAAAAGAATTATCGCTGCCGTAGGCGGTAAGGCAAGAAGGATCACAGTCATCATGCCTTTCCTTTACGAAAGCAGACAGCACAAGAGAACATCCAGAGAATCTCTCGACTGTGCCATGGCTCTTCAGGAACTTACGAGCATGGGCGTTGATAACATAATCACATTCGATGCTCACGATCCCAGAGTTCAGAACGCAATCCCTCTTCACGGGTTTGAAACGGTTCAGCCCGCTTATCAGTTTATAAAAGGTCTTCTCAACAATGTACCCGATCTTAAGATCGATTCGGATCATATGATGATCATCAGCCCCGATGAAGGCGGTATGAGCAGAGCTATCTACTTAGCCAATGTCCTCGGCCTTGATATGGGTATGTTCTATAAGCGCCGTGATTACACAAGGATCGTTAACGGACGAAACCCCATTGTTGCTCATGAATTTTTGGGTTCGAACGTTGAAGGAAAAGACGTTATCATCATGGATGACATGATCTCATCCGGAGAAAGCGTACTCGAAGTTGCAGCCAACTTAAAGTCCAGAAAGGCCAATAAGATCTTTGTATGCTGCTCCTTCGGATTATTTACGGGCGGCCTCGATCGTTTTGACAAGGCTTATCAGGACGGCACGATCACAAGAGTCCTTACCACAAACCTTATCTATCAGACTCCCGAGCTTCTCTCAAGAGAATGGTATATAAGCTGTGACTTAAGTAAATATATAGCTTACATCATAGATACTCTTAATCACGATACTTCGATAAGCGACCTTCTTGATCCCAGCGAACGTATCCAGAAGATCGTCAATCGCTACAAGATGGGCGAACTTACAAAAGAGAACGATCAGGAATAAAGATCAATGATCTTACAATAAAAACACATCCGAAATCCGGATTGCCGCAAAAGCATCTTCCGTATTTCGGATGTGTATTTTTATTTTCATTTACTTGTTCGGAACATAAGTTATAAACTGATTACCCGACTCTTCAAACATCTCTTCCGCTTCGTTTCTGCCTATCTTATACCAACTGTTGTCGGGATCCAAAAGCACGACCGCAAGCTGGTTGAAACCTATTATAAGATATGTGTCGTCGGTATTTGTAAGCGCAAGTACCGGAATATCCCTGTTTACGTAGTATAAGATACTGTCAAGCGTACAGCCCGTAAGGTTCAGAACCTCGTACCCTTCAAGACCGTCGCTCAATATCGTAAGAACCGTCTCCCCTTTTCCCAAAAGGTATTCCGAATTTCTTACAACGCCTTCATATTCAAGCATCCTGTCCATGCACCATGCAAGATTATTCTTTTCCTCATCGGTCGTTTCCAACGACAGATCCATTATCTGGTTTCTTAAATCTCTGTTGGCTCTGTACCATACATAATAACCTTCATCATCAAGAACCGTTCCGTAATTTTGATCCGCTTCCATGACCGCATTGGACGGTTTTGTGCTTATGGTCTGAAGTTTTCCCTTGTAATATACGTAATAGTGTTTTTTATTTGATGCGCTGTCCGAAAGATATATCTCCTTACTGCCTTCATATATGATCTGTTCGGGTGTTAAAAGAACCGTTTTTCCCGATGTCTCATAATCGAATTTAATCCTTACTATCGTCTCATACATATCGTCAACGGCAGTCTGAACCGTATTTCGATTTTCTTCCTGCGGCTGATTGTTGGTCATATAATCATCGTCGATGGCATCATATCTTAAAACCTCGCCGTCGTGTTTTTTGACCCTCTTTATCGTAAGTAAGTTTTCTTTTAAAGATACGTCGGTTATATATTTGCCTTTTTCTTCGTATGTCTTAAGCAACTCACCGTATTCGTTCTGTATCTTCATACAATACATCGGGAAGGTCGTCCGTCCGGCCGCATCAGTCACAACATCGTTTTTTTCGGCAAGACCGTATATAAGGTCTTCATTCATAAACGCCAGCGGCTTTATATATTCGTCATCCGCTGCCGCTATCGTATTAACCTGACCGGTATTTAAGTTCATTACCATCAGTTTTTCCGATGAATTTACATTATTTCCGCTCTGCCATACAAGCATCGATCTTGAATTGGAAACGGTATACATGTTTTCTTCGAGGTCGTTTACCATTTCTTTGACCTCTATCGATTCCGTATCGATCGCATATATCGAACGATCGAGCATAAAATAGAATACTTTGCTCTTATTAAGATACGAAAGTTCGTCTATATCGTGAATGACCATCTCGGGCGATTTATCCGAGGATATAAAGAATTTTTCCTCGACTATATTTGTTACGCCGTTGTATTCGTAAAAGGTCATTCCGACTTTTCCTTCGTATGTACCCCTGTTCATGTAACCGTATACGATAAAACTTACGTTTCCCGCCTCATCGACGCTTAGCGGTTTAATCTTATGCATGCCGTATGTTGTTCTTGCGTCAAAGTTATCATTGTCGTAAAAAGAAAACAGCCTGGCTATATGATTTTCGGAAATGTTGTACGAATACAGTTTATTTTCGTTTACAAACGCAAATATCGAACCATCCTCACTCTCCGTAAGGCTTAAATCATAATCCGTAATGCCCAAAGTAAGCTGGGTGTCGTTTATGACAAAATTATCGTCATCGGTTATCTCGTGCATTGTCCTCTCATAATCGAGAAGATATGTAACTTCGGTAGTATATTTTATACGGTAATATTCAGAAACGAAAAACTTCTTCTCAACCTTGCTGTCTTTTATCCCTGCTACATAATCCACGGTAAATACCGCAGTTTCATAATTCAGTTCTTTAAATGTCGCAACAGGCTTTGTTATCTCATATACATTGAGATTCGCAAATGCGAGCTGGCTCATGGAACTGTGTATGTTTACAAATGCAAGAGTCGTATTGTCTCCGGTGTAATTGGACTCCATATAACCTTTAAGTTCTTCGTTTGTGGCGATCGAACCGGCCTTGTCGTGAAAATCAAGCACAAAAGCAAGTTTTTCCCTCGCGCAGTAAAGCGGCGCATTCGTGACTCTTGTATGGTACATTACCTCAACGCCCGTTCCGGTCGTTACATATATTTCCATACAATATTCTTTGTATTCATCGATAAGACCCTTGAAATTAACCGATGCCGTTAATGCAAAATCATTTTCTTCATAATCAGTTATGTCTATGCTTTCTATAAGACGGCTTCCCTCGATCGTACGAAGTTTGACATTAACACCCTTTATGACACAACTGTGTTTGACAATACGAAAAGAAGCCCCTCTGTTATCATCCAGGGGGGTTATGGAATCCCTTAAAAGAGCAACGTCCATGTCCATCGTATATCCGTGAAGTTCATTGACGGTATTACCGCCGACATTCATATAAACAACCGGAAGCGCAGCCATGTCCATGTTCTTTGTGGTATTAACATTTCCCTTGTTCATGAAGTACCCCGATAGTATCATCGTAACGATGAATACAAAAAGGGATGCAACAATCTTAAGTATTGTCCGCTTCATTCTTTTCCTTCAGTTCATTTAACAGTCTTTCAAGCGTAATGTCTGCACCGACAAGCGCTTTGAGTCTTTCCTCTTTTTCAACATCATTTTTATTGACAGCCGTTATCTTATTGGCTTTACGGACTGCTCTTATGAGGATGTTCTTGGGAGTATGTTCCATATCGATAAATTCAAGTATCTGTGTATCATATCCCCACTCTTTAAGAAGATTTGCACGCATTGCATCCGTCACGATCGCAGAGAGTCTGTCTTTTAAAATCCCGTATCCCAAAACACCGGACAGCTCATCGCTCTTTATCTTCTTATTAAGTTCATGCTGACAGCACGGCACAGCCATGATCACCGATGCATTCCAAAGTATACCTTTATATATTGCATGATCGGTCGCAGTATCGCATGCATGAAGCGAAATGACCATATCGGGTGCATCACCTTCATAATGCTCGATATCTCCTTTTATAAAGGAAAGTCCGTTATACCCATACTTGTTTTTAAGCCGGTTGCATTCATTAATTACATCAGTTTTTAAATCAAGACCGACTATTTTAACCCGTCTGTTATTTTTTACAGCCAAAAAATAGTACAAGGCAAATGTCAGATAAGATTTTCCGCATCCAAAATCCACTATCGTGATCTCACGATCTTTGGGAAGTCTGTCAACCACGTCGTTTATGAACTCAAGATACCTGTTCAGCTGGCGATATTTATCATATCGTGATTTAACATTTTTGCCTTCCGGAGTCATTACACCAAGGTCGACCATGAACGGTATCTTCTCGTTTTCCGGCAAAAGATAGTTCTTTGATCTGTTATGGTCGGTATCGGCTTTAGCAGCGGAAACCGATGCATTTTTCCTTATCGTAATATTGCCCTTTCTGCCGGCCAAAACAGTGTATCCTGCAGCATTTGTCTCAATAAGTGCCTGAGAAAGTTCACCCGGGAAAAAGGATCTTATTTTCTTGATAAGTTCTTCCGATCTTAGGTTTTCGTGTACCTCTTTATATGTGTTTTCATCCTTTGAACCGATGGCACTTGTCACCTGAAAGAACGTTTCTTTCTTAATGACAACGGGGCGCACTTTCACCTTGGATGAAAATGCGCCCTTTAAGGGCTTTGAAAACACCATACGAATCAGATCTTCCGATACAGTGGTATTCAATAATTCTTCAAACGTCATTTTTGAGCAATTCCTGTAAATTGTGTCAAATTTTCAGAATTTAATGTTTAATACTGACAATTTTCTTTCGTATGATTCGGAAAAATTAACGTCTTATTAACGTGCAAGTTTTCCGTCACCATGCCGTTTCTATGATTTTTATCCTCTAATAGAAGATATGATGGCCAATCTGTATACCTGAAAGGCCCTCGATCGGTGTCCTGAAGTATACGCAGCTGCCTACATTCGAGAAACCGCTCATTGCTTCATCGGCTGCATTGTAACAGCTCTGAGTGGCTTTGTTGACGGAAAGAGCGTATGCAAGCCTTCCGCTTCCCACGGGTGAAAATTGCGACCTCTGATAGATAACACCCGATACAGTTTGTGGATAAACAGGACTCAACACCCTGTTGATCACGACCGAACCAACCGCAACCTGTCCTTCATACGGTTCACCGCCGGCTTCACAATAGATCAGGTTGGCCAAAAGGTATCTGTCGCCGTCATCAAACGATACTTCCGAGATATCTCTCCATACTGAATTGGCAGACAGTCTCGATAATCTTAACTCTTCTTCGTACTGCTTCTTTAACGCCGCTATGTCTTCTTTCTGCTTCGCAAGAAGTGCTTCCTCTTCGGCTATCATTCTTTCGTACTCGTCGATCATATCGCCGTATTGCGACACCTTGGCGGAAGTATTCTCGATCGTGGCCATAAGATTGGCTTTTTCAAGCGTAGCCTCTTCTTTGAGTACTTCAAGATCGACCCTTTCACTTTGAAGCTTGGCTTCAAGTTCTTCGATCCCGATCCTGAGCTGTTGATACTCTTCGTATTTCATCTTGTCGTAAGATGCAAGATTATCAATATAGTTGCTCAGTGTTATGAATTCAGAAAAATTCTTTGCCCGGAAAAGGATCTCAAGATACAGGGTTTCGCTGTCCTCATACATGAACTTGATACGTTTCATCATGGCTTCATATTGAGTCTTCTCGGTTTCCCTTGCCGTTTCAAGTTCTGCCTGCGTATCGGATATCTCTTGTTCTTTTACCGATATTTGATTTTCAAGATCGTCAAGATGCGCACTGATGGTCTCAAGATCCGAATTCAAAGCATTTAAGTCCTGTTTTAAGCTTAATTGCTTGGCACTGGCTGCATCAAGATCATCGCTCGTTTCTTCGATCCGCTGTTCTGTCTCCTGCTTTTCTTTTTCCGCGGCCTCTATCTTTTCCTTTGTCTCTTCAGGAGAAGCCTGCGCCATATAAGGCGCGGCATTGAGGCAAACGGCCGCTATCACAATAAAAGTCAGGATTAGGCGGAATTTAGATTTCACCCGATTTTCTCCTATATTGTTTATAAGTCCATCTCAATCTTTCTGCCGGTACGCTCATATTTGTAATATTTGACGCCGGCTGCATCGAGCATCATCTTGGATGCCTTTGTGGATGGTGTATCAGCATATTTATCGCTGTCATATACTATAGTCTTTATCCCGGCCTGAATGATCGCTTTTGCGCATTCGTTGCAAGGGAATAAAGAAACATATATCTTGGCTCCTTCAAGACTGCCGCCACGGTAATTGAGTATCGCATTTAACTCGCTGTGAGTAACAAAAGGATACTTTGTGTCAAGTGTATCTCCTTCACGTTCCCACGGAAACTCGTCATCGGAGCAGTTATTCGGAAAGCCGTTGTAACCCATTGAAAGTATCTTATTGTCGGAACTCACTATGCAGGCTCCGACCTGAGTGTTGGGATCTTTCGAACGCATGCCGGAAAGAACAGATACGCCCATGAAATATTCATCCCATGATATATAGTCTTTTCTTTTCATTTTGTAATCCCCGTAATATAAGATCAGTTGTTATTTTGTGCCAAAGATTCTGTCGCCGGCATCACCCAGACCGGGAACGATATAAGCGTTTTCGTTGAGATGATCGTCAAGAGCGCCTACGTACATATCAACATCGGGATGAGCATCCTGCATTCTCTTGATACCTTCCGGAGCCGCGATGATACACATAAAGTGGATCTTTCTGCATCCCTTGTCTTTAAGCATCTGAATGGCTGCTACCGAGGAGCCGCCTGTTGCGAGCATCGGATCGACCACAAATACTTCTCTTTCATTGCAATCTGCGGGAAGTTTACAATAATATTCAACCGGTTCATGAGTTTCGGGATCTCTGTAAAGTCCGATATGACCGACTTTTGCTGCCGGAATGAGTGAAAGCATGCCGTCTACCATACCAAGGCCCGCGCGAAGAATCGGTATAATGGCCATCTTCTTACCCTTAAGTTCTTTAACGGTTGTCTTACAGATAGGGGTCTCGATCTCAACATCGGAAAGTTCAAGATCTCTTGTAGCCTCATAGCAGATAAGCTGAGCTATCTCCGATATGGTCTGTCTGAAATCCTTCGTGCCGGTGTCCTTTCTTCTGATATAACCGATCTTGTGCTGGATCAACGGATGATCCATAATAATTACCTTAGCCATTTCCTTCTCCTTTTATGTTTTTATTTTATTCTTCTATCTGGCTTATTCGACGACAATGCTTTTCTTCGCCGGAAAACTCTGTGTTCAAAAAAGTATCTACTATATTAACAGCAAGATTGGGACCGATGATCCCGCCTCCCATCGCGAGAACGTTTGCATCATTGTGAAGTCTTGTAAGGCTTGCGGTGGTCACGTCCGCACATAAAGCGCATCTTATGCCCTTAAACTTATTGGCAACGATCGATATACCTATTCCGGTCGTGCAGATCACGATTCCTCTATCGCATTCTCCGGATTGAACCGCCTTTGCAACAGCCTTGCCGTATACGGGATAATCTACCGACGTTTTGTCGTAGCAGCCCATATCCTTGTACTCTACCCCCAGTTCATCGAGGTGCTTCATCACGGTTACTTTAAGATCGTATCCGCCGTGATCGCTTCCTATCGCTATCATTTTAATAACCCTCCTTATAAAAGAATCTATACATTTAAAATATGATGTCCCGCGGCCTTGACAAGTCTGTTCATAGTGGCGCAGGCGACTCCCTTCCCGTCAAACGACTCAGAAAAAATCACATCCGTTTCTTCATCATCGAACTCTCTTAATATCTTAAAGAGAAAATGTGCCGCATTGGCCTCGTCCTCACCGGAACCCGTGCTTTTTACAACGAAGTTTTTGTCGTATTTTTCTTTTGTCTCTTCCGTAGCTATGACACCGACTTTTTTCCCTGCTTCAAGCTGTTCCCGTCCGAGTCGGTTGATCTTTTCTATGACTTTGGTATCGTCTCCTTCAACTATGGTAAGATCTGCCTTCGGAGCGTAATGTCTGTATTTCATTCCTGGCGCTTTCGGAGGGGTTTTGCTATCCGAATCTATTATCGCCTTGTCGAATGACACTTTCGTCAGAAGAGCATTTTCGAGCATCTCTTTTGTTATATATCCGGGACGAAGAATAACAGGCGTATCTTCCGTAAGATCCACTATCGTGGATTCAAGTCCGACATATGAAGCCCCGCCGTCTATTATCATATCTATGCGGCCGTCCATATCTTCTATCACGTACTTTGCAAGAGTAGGACTCGGTCTGCCCGAAAGATTTGCGCTGGGAGCGGCCACATATCCGCCCGACGCTTTTATAAATGCTGCGGCAATCTTATCGGAAGGCATTCTTACCGCTACCGTATCCAGCCCGCCTGTAGTTTCCTTCGGAACTATTGGCGACTTCTTAAATATCATTGTTAGAGGGCCCGGCCAAAAAGCATCAGCAAGCTTAACAGCCGTTTCCGGTATTTCCGAGACAATGTGCTCAAGATCCTTTATGTCCGCAATGTGTACGATAAGAGGGTTGTCCGACGGTCTTCCCTTAGCGGCATATATTTTCTTTGAAGATTCTTTGTTTAAAGCATCTCCGCCAAGCCCGTATACGGTCTCCGTCGGAAAAGCAACAAGTCCTCCGTTTTTAATTATACTGCCGGCTTCTTTTATAACATTTAGATCTATATCATTCTCATCTATGGCAACAATTTTCGTTTCCATCTTATAAAACTCCATACTTATAAACAGTATAACACAAACTCACAATATGAGCGATAAAAAAGGGAGACTTAATAAGCCTCCCTTAAAAAGATCTTTAATTCATGTATTCTTCGATAAGATCCCATATATCGGGCGTTTCCTGGCCAAGCTTCCAGGAAGCGACACCTGCTATCTGAGCCTGGTCCATTACATTTAAACGGACTTTAACAGAATCGGCATCTTCCATCCATACCTGATAATAGACGCCGCCGATGGTTGCTTCTCCGTAGTTCTGATACGTATCTTCGTTCCACTTTGTCTCTATGGCATTGCGGCTTAAGAAATCATTGGCTACCGCCATTGTAACGGCTTCGCTTGTAACTTCTCCGCCTTCGGTCTTCCAGACACGTGTATAGAATGGGATGGCATTTATGACTTTTTCCTTGGGGCAATACTTGATCGTGTCTTCTATTCCCTTTTGCATCCACGGGATTGATGATACTGAGCCTGCCTCGGCAGAGCCTTGATAATGCTCGTCATATCCCATTATTATTATATAATCCGCAAATTCCGCCTGCTCATGCCTGTTATAATGAGCAGTATATTCCGTGGGTACAAAATTATCCACGGAAAGAACAAGATTATTGGCATGACAGGCAACCGCGAGCTCTCTTATAAACTGCACATAATGAGGTGCACATGCGGAATTTATTCTTTCAAAATCGACATTGATGCCGTCTGCTCTGTATTCAAGCATATGAGCGACAAGATTTGTTACAAGTGCACGTCTTTTACTTGTATAGGAAAGAAGTTCGTAAGTATCAACATCCGTACCCGAATGAAAATCCGATACGAGCGCCCAAACCTCAAGTCCCAAGTCGTGAGCGGTATCGCTGTAATTTGCATTTGCGACGCTTGAGAAATTACCTTCATTGTCTGTGATCCAGCACCATGTGGGCGAAACAACATTTAACGCCTTGACCGGAGCAAGGGCAGTCCTTAAATCCGCACCGTCCTGGGCGTATTCTATATTGTGCCACGTAAGATTGATCTTATGATCTCTTGTAAGATATGTGAAATCTTCTTTTATCGCAGACTTTACCGGAGTATCCGTAACGGTCTTTTCATCTTTTAATCTGAAGTTTTCCACATATCCTATAAAACAATCCGAAGTCTTTACTTTTGTCCAGTCGTCCATGGGTTCGATCACGGTCACGACATCGCCCTCTTTGACTTCGGTCAATATTTCGCTCTTAACACCACCGCGCCATCTTACCTGCGTATCGCTTTTGATAACGGCAGTGGTCCTTTCGCCCCACTCTGTATATACCTGCATTCTGTTGGGGTCTTCAAATGTTTCATATGAAAAATCGGCAAATTTGGTCAGATACTCAACCGCTATATAAAGCGTGTCATTCTTATATACCGAAACGGCATAAGGATACTTTTCGGTTTTTCCGGTATTGATATCCGTAACCTCGCCGGACTCAAGTTTTGCCTCAAGAGTCGTATCGGGAGTCGTATAAAGAAGCAGCTCCTCATTTGTGTCTACATAGAATCTTTCGGTAAAGTATTCTTCAACCGTATCCTGGTCAAAGTAATATACTCCGTTTATCAGTCTTGCAGAGTGTGGAATCCTCTCATTTTGCATAATGATAGGAACGTCATCATTCCCAAATATCTCAAAGTATTCGTTCAGATCGGCTTTCTCCTGCCCGTATGAATATTTCTCATACAGGGTTTTTCCGAAACTTACGCCCACCACAACTATGATCAAAATAACCGCTATAACAACAGGAATAACCTTTTTCATCCCTAACCTCCGACATTATTAAGCGCCGGGCCCGACTTCACAGACCCGGCACATCACTATCAATTAGGTATTATAACAAATAAATATTTCCGCGTCATCTTAATTATTCCGTAAGAAAGGCACACCACGCGCCCCCATTCCATTAATGTATCGTTAAGCCGGACAGATATAATTAAGTTCGGAAATTTTCCCATCGTCCGAATAGTAAAATTCCGGACGGTATCGCTTCTTCAGGATGTCCGCCTTGTGTGCGATCTGCGCAGGCGTTGCGGGCATATTATTAATAAGAAGCTTTACCCCCGCTTCTTTAAGCTTATCAAGCTTAAGGACGAAGGAATCGACTTTACTCATTTTAAAGAGCACCTCCTTTCCGCATCAAGAAAATGCGCATGCTTATTACCGTGATAATAAAAGAGGTAACATTGCATATACGAAGGCCCGCCTGTATCAAACCTTTATCCCGTCATCACAAATTTACACTTACCTGCGATACGGATAATACATAAAGTGAATTAAAATGTTTGAATTAAACAGTGATCTCCGGATTATCGTCAATGCATCGACAAAACAATTGTTGTGCTGTCCGGATATAATCTTAGAATATAGAATAAAGAACTGAAAGAATATCAGACTTTACTAAAAATTTACCCCCATCTCTCCTTTCCGAATACAGATTGACGGGCTTCATATGTATGGTGATAATACACAAAAATCACTCTTTTTGCAAGGGGTAAAATTGTGAATTTTTCATAAACTTTATTAAATATTTTAACTTCTTATATTTTTATAAATTAGTATGCCGATAACTTGACTATAAGGAACATTGAATATATATTTACAGTAGAATTAAGTATCGAAAGGAGGACCTTCATGAAGATAGAAAAAGTTAACGATTATCAGATACGTTGCACTCTCACGCGTGAGGATCTGGCCTCCAGAAAGCTTAAAATAAGTGAGCTCGCCTACGGTACCAAAAAGGCCAAAGCTCTCTTTCGTGACATGATGGAAATGGCTAATTTCGAATACGGATTCGAAGCGGACAACATCCCTTTGATGATCGAAGCCATTCCGATGAATTCCGAATGTATTGTGCTTATCATTACAAAAGTCGAAGATCCCGACGAACTTGATGCAAGATTTTCAAAATTTGCCCAGGGAATGGATGAAGACTATGATGATGATTCTCCGGATAACGATTCGGAGGAAGATGAAGAAGACGAAACAGGCATAAGCGATTTCTTTACAAGATTCAAAGATGCTCTTGAAAAGAAAACGCAGGAGCTTGCAAATACAGAGATTAAGCTTGAAGGCATGGCATTCTCTTTCGAATCGATTGCCGATGTTGCCAAAGTAGCAAGAAGTTTAAATGCGTTTTACAGCGACGAGAGTAAATTATACAGAAACACCGAACAAGGAAATTATCTTCTTATATTAAAGCGTGACAAAATGGATATGATCGATTTCGTGAAAGCCTGCAATCTTGCTTCCGAATTCGGCGGTCCCATAAAGGGGTCGCATCTCGGCGAGGCATATCTCGACGAACATTTTGAAGCCATTTGTCCCAAGGATGCTCTTTCGATTGTTTCTCAGTTCTGATAATCAAAATTTGGACACGGTCTTCTGACCGTGTCTTTTTGCATCAAAAAAAGAGCCGAAATACGGCTCTTTTTTGATCGGGTCATGAATAAAAATTCTTTATCATCTCCATAAGTTCATCTATATCCAAACCATGAACCATTGCGGCTTCCTCGAGGCTTTCGGCCTGAGAAGCGGGGCAACCCAGACAATGCATTCCCGCCTGCATAAGAACAGGAGCGATCTCGGGTGCGTTTCTTAAAATCTCACCGATTGTCATATCCTTTGAAATTTCGGGCATAATATCACCTCCTAGATTAAATCTGAATAATAATATAACCCATAGAAAGCGGCCGTGCAATAAACACTTTGTGAAATTTATATAAACTCCTTATCTTTTACACTATGTATCTAAAAAAGAACATCACTATTTATTGACCGAAAGAGGGGCAACGATTATAATTGATGTACACTTTAAGTTACTGACTTTGGGGCCTGCCCCAAACGGACAAAATACATCATAAACAGGAGGCGTTTCAAATGAGACCAGAATGGACCGATTTTGTAGGCGGCAAATGGGAAAAAGAAATCAACGTACGTGATTTCATCCAGAAGAATTACCATCCTTACGATGGCGATGAATCTTTCCTTTGCGGACCTACCCAGAACACAAAAGACTTATGGGCTATGGTAAGAGATCTTCAGAACAAAGAAAGAGAAGCCGGCGGCGTTCTTGATATGGACACCAAGGTTATCTCCACGATCACTTCTCACGGACCCGGATATCTTGACAAGAGCAAGGAGACTATCGTAGGTTTCCAGACAGATAAGCCTTTCAAGCGTTCACTTCAGCCTTACGGCGGTATCCGTATGGCAGAGAAGGCT
>JAEEMP010000029.1 GCA_016283275.1 Lachnospiraceae bacterium | reverse complement strand
ATAAACCTTATTTCTTTGGGTAACGGTACGGCTTCGAGAGAGTCCGAGCAGGTGATCGTCGATATCATAAAAGAAAGCGAGACACCGCTTCAGTATGTGATAGTAAATGAGGCGGGCGCCAGCGTATATTCAGCAAGTAAGCTTGCAACAGAGGAATTCCCCAATTTTGACGTGGGACAGAGAAGCGCCGCTTCCATGGCGAGAAGACTTCAGGATCCGCTTGCGGAACTTGTAAAGATAGATCCGAAATCCATAGGTGTGGGTCAGTATCAGCACGATATGGATCAAAAGAAACTTTCGACCGCACTCGAGGGCGTTGTCGAAGACTGTGTCAACCACGTCGGTGTGGACTTGAACACCGCTTCTTTTGCATTGCTTGAGTATATATCGGGAATATCCAAGGTATTGGCAAAGAATATAGTGGATTACCGTGAAAAGAACGGAAGGTTCACAAACAGACAGCAGCTTTTGAATGTGCCTAAGTTAGGCCCGAAAGCTTTTGAGCAGTGTGCCGGATTTTTGCGTATTACGGGAGGCGACAACCCGCTTGATGCAACAAGCGTGCACCCCGAATCCTACGAAGCGACCCTTAAGCTTATGGAAAAGCTTAACATTACGATGGAAGATGTCGAGGAGTTAAGGAAGAATGCCGCAAAAGGATTAAAGGCAGCCAATAAGGCCAAAGAACCCGAAAGACCTAAGAAGCCCGCAAGACCGGTTGTCACAAACACGAATACCGCAATGGGTAAGGCGCTTGCCGCAGCACTCGGAAATACGGTCCTTGAAAGCCGGGCCGGGGATAAGAAGCCCGCTTCAAGACCTGCTGTTTCGGGCCTTTCGAATAAGATCAAGGATAAAAGAAAAATGGCCGAGGAACTCGGTATCGGAGAGATGACGCTAAACGATATCTTAAACGAGCTTGAAAAGCCCGCAAGAGATCCCAGAGCCGATATGCCCGCGCCCATCCTTCGAAGCGATGTTCTGGATATGGAAGACTTAAAGCCCGGTATGATACTTAAGGGAACGGTAAGAAATGTTATCGATTTCGGAGCTTTTGTGGATATCGGAGTACATCAGGACGGACTTGTGCATATTTCAAGGATCACCGACAAATACATAAAGCATCCTCTTGAGGCGGTAAGTGTCGGAGATGTCGTGGATGTTAAGGTCCTTGATGTGGATGTGGCAAAGAAGCGTATAAGTCTTACAATGCGTCTTGACGAAAAAACCAAATGATAGTACACTCTCATCTGTAAATTAAAAATCTTCGGGGTTGGGTGAGATTCCCTACCGGCGGTACAGTCCGCGACCCGGCTTTATGCCGGCTGATTCGGTGCAATTCCGAAACCGACGGTAAAGTCCGGATGGAAGAAGAACATTTGGCCGTATTGCTTTTGCGATATGGTAAGACGTGTATAATTAACCCCGCATTTTTGCGGGGTTTTTCATGTCTTAAGGCTTTTTCCTGATGTTCCCACATCAGAAAGGAAAACATTTATGAGTAACACAGCAACAGAAACAGTTAATCCTTCAAAAAGCAGGATAAGCACGAGGATCATCGTAGGCACAGGCATGCTCGCAGCCGTGGCGGTCGTACTTCAGTATCTTGAATTTCCGATCCCTATGTTGATCCCTCCGTTCATCAAACTTGATTTTTCGGATCTCCCGGCTCTTATAGGAGCGTTTGCTTACGGTCCGCTTGTGGGAGCATTGATCGAGCTTATCAAGAATCTGATCCACTGCCTTGCATCACAGAGCGCTACGGTCGGTGAACTTTCAAACTTTATCTTAGGTGCGGTATTTACCGTTACGGCAGGCTTTATCTATAAGCACAAAAAGAGCAAAAAGTCGGCTCTTATCGGAGGACTTGCCGGAGCACTCGTTATGGGCCTTATATCCGTTCCTTCAAACTTTTTTGTGGTATATCCGTTTTATTATAACTTTATGCCCGAGGAGGTAGTGCTTTCGATGTATCAGGAGATAATTCCAAGCATTAAGTCTATCATGCAGAGCCTTCTTGTGTTTAACCTTCCGTTCACGATCGTAAAGGGTCTTATAAGCGTAGTGATATCCATGCTCATATATAAGCCTCTTTCAAGAATACTTAAAGGAAATTGATCCATGAATGTAACTTTCCCGTTTGTGATGACCGGTGTAGTGACCCACGGCAATCATCTGGGCACCGGAATAGAAATGCCTACGGCAAATATTGTTCCGAATGAAGATATAACCGGACTTAAATTCGGAGTCTATTATTCGGTGCTTAAGGTAGACGGTGTTTCCTATAAGGCGATCACCAACCTTGGGATAAAGCCGACCGTAAAGTCGGACGGACTTATAAATGCCGAGTCGTTTATCTACGATTTTGAAGGCGATATATACGGGAAAGAGATCACTGTTAAGCTTTTGGAGTTCAAGCGTCCGGAGATTAAATTTTCTTCGTTTGAAGAGCTGTCGGTCATGATGCATAAAGATCTTGAGGACGGGAAAAATTACAGATCGGTATAATGGTAAAAGAACACGGAATCCGTCAGTGTATGCTGACGGATTTTTCTTGCAAAAAACCTACCGTCAATATACAATTTAAATAACTATGGAGTATGAATCATTAAGTGCCGGGGACACGTTTGACCTCGGCGAAAAAGTCGGTAAGGAGGCTGTTCCGGGAAGTGTTTATACCCTGATCGGAGACCTCGGAGTGGGAAAGACGGTATTCGTAAAAGGCGTTGCGAAAGGCCTTGGGATCGATGATGATATCTTAAGCCCCACTTTTACCATAATGCAGGTCTACGAAGAAGGGCGGTTGCCGTTCTTCCATTTTGATGTTTACAGGATCGGCGACGTATCCGAAATGGATGAGATAGGCTATGAGGATTATTTTTACGGCGACGGAGTCTGTTTTATAGAATGGGCGGATCTTATAGATGATATCATTCCGAAAGACGCCGTAAGGATAGAAATCTCAAAGGATCTTTCAAAAGGCTTTGATTACCGCAAGATCAAAATAATAAAACCCGGTGAGCAAGAATGAAGATAATTGCAATTGACAGCTCGGGCATGACAGCCTCGGTTGCGATAACAGAAGATGACATTACTATAGCCGAATATTCGGTCAATTATAAAAAAACGCATTCGCAGACACTTCTTCCGATGCTTGATGAAGTATCAAAGATGACGGAACTTGACTTAAATACGGTCGATGCGATCGCAGTAGCAAAAGGACCGGGTTCTTTTACCGGCTTAAGGATAGGATCCGCAACGGCAAAGGGGTTAGGGTTTACGCTCGATAAGCCGATAATAGAAGTGTATACGACAGATGCACTCGCCTATAACATGTACGGGACCGACAGGATAGTCTGCCCGCTCATGGATGCAAGAAGAGAGCAGGTATACACAGGCATTTACAGATTTAAAAGAAGCGATGACGGATTTGATCTTGAGACTTTGCTCAAGCCCTCCGCACTGCCGGTCGAAGAAGTTGTTAAAAAGATAAATGAGCTCAATGAGCCTGTTATTTACTTAGGCGACGGAGTGCCGGTATATAAAGATAAGTTTGATGCGCTTACCTGTGTCGATCATGTGTATGCCCCTTCTCACAGAAACAGACAGAGTGCGGCATCGGTCGGTGCTTTGGCCCTTAAGTTATATAAGGCCGGCAGATATGTGTCATCGGATGACCATGTTCCCGAGTATTTAAGATTATCTCAGGCAGAACGCGAACGTAAGGAAAAGGAAGATACATGACGATCTCAACACGCCCCATGGAGGACAAAGACCTTGACAGGGTTTCATATATGGAAGAGTGTTCTTTTTCCATGCCGTGGAAGCGGGAAGATTTTAAAAGACTCATCGACGATGAAGGATCGACATATCTCGTGATCGAAGCGGACGGCGAAGTGGTCGGCGCCGCGGGATATACGGATCAGGTCGGGGTCGGATATATAAATAATGTTGTAATAGATGAAAGATTCAGAGGCCGTAAGCTTTCATACAAACTTATGAAGGCACTTCTGGATGACGGAATAAGTCGCGGATTGTCGGATTTCACCCTCGAAGTCAGAGTGAGTAACCTTCCCGCGGTAAAATTGTATGAAGGATTGGGATTTAAGAGCGCCGGAGTACGTAAGAATTTTTATGAAAGACCTGTGGAAGATGCTTACGTAATGTGGCTTTATACATCTCAAAGAGGACAATAATGCTAGAAGTTGCACTTTTGGGAACCGGCGGGATGATGCCGCTTCCTTATCGCTGGCTTACATCGTTGATGCTTCGATATAACGGCAGCAATATACTTATAGATTGCGGTGAAGGCACACAGATCGCAATGCGGGAGAAGGGCTGGAGCCCCAAACCGATCGATGTTATATGTTTTACACATTATCATGCGGATCATGTAAGCGGACTTCCCGGGATGCTTTTAAATCTCGGAAATTCCGATCGCACCGAACCGGTCGTGATGATAGGGCCGAAAGGCCTTACGAGAGTGGTACCCGCACTCCGTACCATCGCACCCGAGCTTCCGTTTGATATATCGCTTATCGAGATACAGGACAATTTTGAAAGCTTTGATTTCGGAGATATCACGATAGAGGCTTTTCGCGTTAATCATAATGTTATTTGTTACGGTTATAATGTTATCGTGAACAGAAGTCCGAAATTTGATGCAGAACGTGCCAAGGCGCAGAATATACCGCTTAAGGCGTGGAATCCTCTTCAAAAAGGGAATACGGTCACAATGGACGGGGTGACATATACTCCGGATATGGTACTCGGCGGACCGAGAAAAGGTCTTAAGGTCACCTATTGTACGGACTCAAGACCCACCGATTTTATAGTCAAGAATGCAGCGGATGCAGACCTTTTTGTATGTGAAGGGATGTACGGAGAACCCGATAAGCTTGAAAAGGCCAAAGAACACAAGCACATGACATTCTATGAAGCTGCGGAAATGGCAAGGGATGCAAATGTTAAGGAGTTATGGCTTACACATTATTCTCCTTCTCTTACCCATCCCGAAGAATATAAAGACGAAGTAAAAAAGATATTTAAAAATACCGTTGTAAGCCGTGACGGAAGATCGACGGATCTGTGTTTTACCGAAGAATAATCATATAATGGGGCGAAGATGAAAAAATTGAGCAGTATGAGGGGCGTATTTGTCGTCCTGATACTGGCAGCTATGCTCATCGCCTACTACCATCATATGTCCAATATATCCAGGGGAAAGGAGGACGAGGATGTCGTAGTTGAGACGAGCGTAGTTACCGAAACGTTATCCCGCAATTTAACAACGAATTATCCCTCCACTCCCAAGGAAGTGATAAAATATTTCAGCGACATCACCCAGTGTTTCTATAATGAAGAATACACGGATGATGAGCTTATTAAGCTTGCGGATCAGATGCTTCTTTTATATGACGATGAACTTGTGAGCTATCAGGATCATGATGTGTATATCATGGAGTTGAAGAATGATATCGCCGAATATAAAGCCAAAAATTATGTGATATCAAGTTATGCACCTTCGGCCAGCACGGATGTTGAGTACTTTTCCGAAGACGGAAGCGACTGGGCCAGGATCTGGTGCATGTATACCATAAAATCGGGCAAGAATTATAAGCCCATACAGGAAGTGTTTATACTCAGAAAGGATGAAAAGAGCCACTGGCGGATTTTCGGCTGGAAGCTTGTGGAAAATGAAAGTTCATGAAAGATATAAATATACTCGCCATTGAGAGTTCGTGCGACGAGACCGCCGCTTCTATCGTGAGAAACGGGAGGACTGTACTTTCGAACGTTATCTCCTCACAGATAGACCTGCACACACTCTACGGTGGTGTTGTTCCGGAAATCGCATCCAGAAAGCATACCGAAAACATCAACCCGGTCGTGAGAGAAGCACTTTCAACCGCCGGCATGAAGCTTTCGGATGTTGATGCAATAGCTGTTACCTACGGTCCCGGTCTGGTGGGAGCGCTGCTCGTGGGCGTATCCTTTGCCAAGGCCGTTTCTTTTGCCTCGGGAAAGCCGCTTATCGGCGTACACCATATAGAAGGTCATATCAGCGCCAATTATATAGAGAATAAGGATCTGGAGCCTCCGTTCATCTGTCTTGTTGTATCGGGCGGGCATTCGCATCTTGTTAAGGTAAAGGATTACGGTGAATATGAGATTCTGGGCCGTACAAGAGATGACGCTGCCGGAGAAGCGTTCGACAAGGTTGCAAGGGCGATCGGGCTTGGATATCCGGGAGGGCCTAAGATCGATAAGGTGTCAAAAGAAGGAAATCCCGATGCCATAGCGTTCCCGAGAGCCAAGGTCGAAGGCTCGGTCTATGATTTTTCTTTCAGCGGCTTAAAGTCTGCGGTCTTAAACTATTTAAATCAATGCGAGATGAAGGGCGAAAACTATGTCCGGGCAGATGTTGCGGCTTCTTTTCAGAAAGCCGTGGTGGATGTGCTTACCGAACACAGTATGACCGCGATCCGTGAAGCCGGCATGAAGAAATTTGCATTGGCCGGCGGAGTGGCATCGAATTCCGCATTGAGAGCTTCGATGGAAGAGGCATGTGCAAAAGAAGGCATTGCGTTTTTTAAACCATCGCCGATACTTTGCACGGATAATGCCGCAATGATAGGTGCGGCAGCATATTATGAATATTTAAAAGGTAATTTCAGCACCTATGATTTAAATGCTGTACCCGCACTTAAACTCGGAGAAAGATGATGAAGCATATTGCGATAGTAATGGCTGCGGGAAGCGGAAAACGCATGGGAGGAGATGTTCCCAAGCAGTTTCTTTTAATCCTTGATAAGCCGGTTTTGTATTACACATTAAAAACCCTTGAAGAGAGCTTTATTGATGAGATTATCCTGGTGACGCGTCACGAGGATATTTCTTACTGTGAGGACGAGATCGTAAAGCGTTTCGGTTTTAATAAGGTAAAGAAAGTAATTCCCGGCGGAACCGAAAGATATCTGTCCGTTTACGAGGGCCTTAAGAGCGTTGAAGAAACCGATTCCTACATATATATACAGGACGGAGCGAGACCTTTGCTGACCGAAGACATTCTTTTAAGGGTAAAAGAAAACGTTGAGAAGTACGATGCCACGGTAACAGCCGTTGAATCAAAGGATACGGTCAAGATCACGGACGATAACGGATTTGTGGCGGATACACCCTTAAGAAAGACGGTGTGGAACGCGCAGACACCGCAGGCCTTTTTATATAAGGTGATCAAAGATGCATACGATAAACTCATCGAAGAAGAGAAAACCGGAAAGACCTTTAACATAACGGATGATTCTCAGGTCTGCGAACTGTTTTCAAAGACCAAAGTTTATATAACCAAGGGCGAGTATAACAACATAAAAATCACCACAGAATCCGACCTTGCAACGGTTGAAAAGATTCTTGAAAATCTTTGATTTTTTTGTTGACTTATGATTTTGATTTTGCTATTATCTTATTTGCGCTGATTTATGAGCGCGACTACGGAGAGGTATCGAAGTGGTCATAACGAGGCGGTCTTGAAAACCGTTTGTCCGCAAGGGCGCATGGGTTCGAATCCCATCCTCTCCGCGCGGTATTTAATTGAATATCTTTAGTGATTTCAACTTATTTGGAGAAGTACTCAAGAGGTTGAAGAGACACCCCTGGAAAGGGTGCAGGTCGTTAATAGCGGCGCGAGGGTTAAAATCCCTCCTTCTCCGTTTGGTATTTTCCAAAAATACCGGCAGGTCATATTTAATCTTTTGACCAAGAACCTTGATAACTAAACAGCATATGCAACCCTGAAAATCTTTGAAAAGATCATT
>JAEEMP010000028.1 GCA_016283275.1 Lachnospiraceae bacterium | reverse complement strand
TTCGACGAAGTCGGAATTGTCAACAGAAAAGAGATACTCGGTAAAGTCTGGTTAAGATTTTTTCCGTTTACAAAGATCGGGGTTATCAAATAAGCTTATGACAGCAAAAGAGTTAAAAGAACAAAAGCGACTTGAAAAATATCAAAAAGAAGTTGAAAGAATCGAAAAACTTAAAGAGTTTGAAAGACAGTACGAATATCTGGGTTATGTTTGCGGGATAGACGAAGTCGGAAGAGGTCCTTTGGCGGGACCCGTTGTGGCCGGAGCGGTAATACTTCCCAAAGACAGCAAGATACTGTATCTTAATGATTCAAAAAAAATATCGGAGAAAAAACGCGAGGAATTATACTCGGTCATCTATGAAAATGCAGTCTCGGTGGGAATCGGCTTTGCCGGGCCCGAAAGAATAGATGAGATAAACATCTTAAATGCCACATATGAAGCAATGCGTATGGCAATAAGCAAATTATCGGTCACTCCCGATGTTCTTTTAAACGATGCGGTTACGATCCCGGAAGTAATGATAAAACAGGTCCCTATCATTAAAGGAGATGCCAAAAGCGTAAGCATCGCAGCCGCAAGCATTGTCGCAAAAGTCACAAGAGACAGGCTTATGGTCGAATACGACAAACTGTATCCCGAATACGGATTTTCAAAAAATAAAGGATACGGTACGGCAGAGCATATAGAAGCTCTTAAAAAATACGGTAAATGTGAGATCCACAGAGACAGCTTTATCAAAAATTTTGTTTAGATCAGAGGTAGGATATGCCGCTTATTAACACTGATTTTTTGGCTTCGCATGTAAATACCGAAGTTACTTCAAATCAATCCGTCGAAGTTACCCAGGCCGTATCTGAAGCCAATAAAGAGGCTGTACTTAATATGATAGATAACCTTACTGCAGGTGATACGATCCTCGGTAAGGTTTTGTCGCAGTCCGGCAAAAACCTTTCGATCCTTACAAATAACGGTGTCACGATAAATGCAAAGAACTCTGCACAGATTGTATTTGAGAAGGGCTCAAATATTTTATTTGAAGTTCAAAAGCGTTCGGGGAACGATCTTGCGATCAGGCCTTTATATCAGAATACAAGCATTCAAAAGACTGCCGAAGTTGCATTAAGACAGGCAGGTCTTCCGATCAACGAAAGAAGTCTTGAAATGACCGGTCGAAATATGGAATACGGAAATCCGATAGACCGTCAGTCGTTGATCGAATCATACAAAGATGTGGCTTTATATCCCAATGAAAGCGTTAAAAGTATTATCGATCTTCAAAAGATGGGGATAACGGTCACAAATGATTCCCTTAATCAGTATAAGGCATATGTCAGCATGGAAAATTCGGTCGCAGCGGCTTTTGATACCATAACCGACGATCTTTTAAGCGGAATGACCGACAGATTAAAGTCTTTGGATCCCGCTTCTTTAAACGGTACATTTCCCGCCGATATCTTGGGTGAACTTTCCGATATCACGGAAAGCCTTTCTGCAGGCGGAAATCCCGCAAACGTGTTCTTAGGCGAAGAAGAGCTCGCTTCGCTTATAAGTGATGCTCATGAAGCGGGCATTGCACTTCCTTCATTTGAAGGCAATGCGGAGATCGCACATATGAATCCCGCCGAAGCTTTTAAACTTTTGTTAAATGACTTAAGCGATCCCAAAGCTTATATAAGCGAAGAATTAAGACCGGCCGATACCGCAGACCGTCCCGTTGATCTTTTAAACGCAGGTCAGTCGGATGCCCGATCGTTAAATATTCAGACCGCAGAACCGGCTCAGGCTGCTGCTTTTGATCCGTTTGCATCGGTGACAGATCTTATGTCCAAAGAATCGGTCAAAGATGCATTTAAAAAGGTTCTCGGTTCGCAATGGTCGGTTGAAAGCGAAAAACTGTCGGACAAGACAGAGATTAAAAATCTGTACGACAGATTATACGATCAGACAAAAAACATACTTGATATATTGAATTCAAATTCCGATAAGAATCCCGCAAAGGACAGTATAAACAATTTAAGACAAAATCTTGAGTTTATGAACGATCTCAATAATTATGTCCCTTATGTGCAGATCCCTTTCCATACAGAAAACGGTTATAACAATTCGGAATTATACGTATACACCAATAAAAAGAATCTCGCCGCAAAAGACGGAGAAGTGAGCGCATTCATACATCTCGACATGGACCATCTTGGGCCTACGGATGTTTATGTAAAAATGAGCGATCTTCATGTATCAACAAATTTTACCGTAAAGGATGAGGATACACTTATCTTTCTTGAACATCATCTTGATTTTCTTGAAAAAAGACTCGAAAAAAAGGGTTATTCATTTAAGGCCGAATTAAGCGCCGATAAGGATAAAGTATCGCCCATAGAACAGGTACTCAGTGCAAACGAACAGCATCTTTATCTTCAGGACACTTCATTTGACGCGAGGGTTTGAGCATGGCTGATGAGATCAAGAAAAACAATTCAAAACAGGCTATCGCACTTCAGTATGATCCTGATGATATAGCCCCCAGAGTTCTTGCAACCGGACAGGGACTGGTTGCGGAAAAAATACTTGAAACGGCCAAGGATAACGATGTGCCCATTCACAAGGACGAACAGCTTGCGAAGACTTTATCGAAACTTGAAGTCGGAGATGCGATCCCGCCCGAACTTTATGAAGTTGTCGCAGAGATCCTTGTATTTGTGGACGCGATGGATAAGATCAAAGGAAAAATGGACAGCAGGTAATATATGAACACCAAAATACCGGGTAAAGAAGGCGAAGATTTGGCCTGTATGTATATAAAAGATATAGGAGGGAAGATCCTTTCAAGAAACTATTCGATAAGGGATGCCGAGATCGATATTATCTTTGAAGAACCCGTTAAGGACAATCCGTTTGATATAAGATCTTACATTGTGTTTGCCGAAGTTAAGTTAAGAAATTCCGGTTTAAGCGGAAGCCCCTATGAATCCGTTACAAAGGCAAAGATGAAAAAGATAGCAAAAGCCGCAAAACAATATCTTTATGTAAACCATTTTCCCGAATCCACCGCGATCAGATTCGACGTGATCTCGATCGAAAACGGTGCGATTTCTCATTACAGAGATGCGTTTGAGCCCTAATTTAAAAAAATTTTAAGGATTTGTATTATCCAGGTTAAGACTTTGTTGTTATGTTAAATAAGGTATGTAGAATTTAACGGAGGAAAACTATGGCCAAAATACTTGTTTGCGATGACGATCATGAGATCGTTGACGCCATTGAGATCTATCTTCTTCAGGAAGGGTATGAAGTGATCAAAGCCTATGACGGAATAGAGGCGATAGAAGCTCTTAAAAACAATGATATACAGCTTTTGATCATCGATGTCATGATGCCCAGAATGGACGGTATACATGCGATACTTAAGATAAGGGAAACTTCAAGCATTCCGATCATCATTCTTTCTGCCAAGACAGAAGATCCCGATAAGATTTTGGGCCTTAATATCGGTGCAGACGATTATCTTCCGAAACCGTTCAATCCTTTGGAACTTGTTGCAAGAGTTAAAAGTCAGTTAAGACGCTACACGAAGCTTGGCAACCTGATAAAAGACTCTGAGGAGATATATCAGGTCGGTGGTCTTGTCATACACGACGACACAAAAGAAGTGTTTGTGGATGACGAACCTGTCAAACTTACCCCCATCGAATACAATATCCTCCTTTTACTTGTTAAAAACCAGGGGAGAGTATTCTCGATAGATCAGATATACGAGAAGATATGGAACGAACAGGCTATCGGTGCCGATAACACCGTTGCTGTCCATATAAGACATATCAGAGAGAAGATTGAGATCAATCCCAGAGAGCCCCGTTATCTTAAGGTTGTCTGGGGTGTCGGCTATAAGGTTGACAAAGGCTGATGATTAAAGACGGAACTTTAAAACGATATACATTGATCTTATTACAGGCATTATCTGCGGTTTTGGTTAGTGCCTGTATTTGTATTTATTCTTTTTATGCACACATTCTTGTAAGAAGCGGTTCGGGCGAGATATCCGACACCCTTTCTTTGATCGATTTTCGTTCGGATTATTACGATTCCGAATCATATACGACAAATCTTGATGCTTCGGTAAGAGATATCGCAAGATTTGCCGTCATAAAATCCCAGCTCGAAACAAACGGTGAATACAATCCCAACAAACGCATCAAGATCGGTGAGTTTGCACACAGATCGGATCTTACGAAGTACACGGGACCCGAGGCGGAATATTTTTTAAAGGATCTTATCGCCTGGGGACAGTTCGGTATATCAACAAACGGTATATCCCATTCATATAAGGTGTTTGACAAATGGGAAGATCTTGATGCGTTTTTCGGACAGAGCAAAAATACCAAAGACGATTATGAACATGAAACGACCTATGTAATAACAGGAATCGACGATGTAAACGATTCAAAAAACGAAAAGACCGAAACCGAAGAAGCAGGTAAAGAAGATTACGATACGTATACAAATGGGACTTTGACCGTTATCGTAGCGGATGACTACGGCCTTGCTTCCGTTACAAACGATGTCAATGATTCAACCGTTCCGATGCTTGATGTTATTTCCAACAGATATCTTTCGTGTCAGGGTAAAAATCTTGAATTTTATGCGGCCGATTCCGAAGAATACGCAGAACTTGTGTCAAATCTTGAGAAGTCCGCGCTTGAACTTTATACGAATTACATAGATTATCTCATGTTTGAGGAAAGATACGATCCGGACAACACAAATCTTCGTTTTTACGTGTCGACCGGCAGCAAGGAAACCGATATCTACACCAATCTTTTGAATTTCAGACTTATGGATCCGCAAAAGCTTTCGGAAACATTTAAAGCTTTGGGCGAATATATATATGCATGTCCGAAAAATATAGATTATCTTACAAATACGCCGCTTATCTATGACAATGTCAAACAGGCGTTTATGGATTACGGATATTTTTATCCCGACGATACCGTCATATGGGTCGGTCTTGATACCACATATCCCGTAACCGATATCTTTTCGCAGAATTACAACAATCAGAAGCAATCACTTAAAAATGTTCCGTGGGTCATTTCTTTTGCGGCTGTCGGTCTTGTTTCTTTTGTGGGACTTATGGTCATCATCTGCATAAACGGAAGAAAAAGATTTGCGTGTGAAGATGCCGAAAAGAAGCTTAAATTATTTGACAGAATGCCGATAGAGACGGAAATGATCATCTGTGCTCTTATTTATCTCATCATTCATTTTTTGAGGATATTTATATGCGGTGAAACCGTATGGACGCCTTACTTAACACTTAACGATGTCCTGCTTCCCAATATCGTGTCATCGTTTTTCTATTCCGTGATCGGACTTTTGATCTTATACAGTATCATCAGAAGAGCTTATCTTAAGGTATTGTTCAAATCGAGTATCATAGTGGCTTTCTTTAAATGGTTCGGTAAGAGATTTTCTTTTGTTAAAAGAATCTTCTGGAGAGTATACGATTCACTCGGCCTTGCGATAAGAGTGTGGTCTGCTTACCTTTTGTTTTTGATATTCAACACATTCTGGGCCTGCATGCTGTTTTTCTCAAACTGGACAATAGTTTCGTTTCTCGTACTGTTTTTGTTTGACGGTCTGGTGGGCATACTTTTGTTTAACAGAAGTCTTGAGAGAAAGAAGATATTCGACGCCATCGATCGGATAAACAGCGGAGATTTTAATTATAAACTCGATGTTTCAAAACTTCACGGCGATAACCGTACTTTCGCTCTTATAGTAAATGATGTCGGCGATTCCATCCAAAAAGCCGTCGAGACAAGTTCAAAGGACGAAAAATTAAAAGCCGATCTTATTACGAATGTCTCACATGATATAAAAACACCGCTTACAAGCATTATCAATTATGTGGATCTTATAAAACGTGAAAACATTGATAATGACAGAGTCAAAAATTATATAAGGATCTTAGACGAAAAATCGCAAAGGCTAAAGCAGCTTACCGTTGATCTTGTGGAGGCATCGAAGATCACTTCGGGCAACATCACTTTAGAGATCACGCGAATGAATGTCACAGAGCTTATCAATCAGGCTCAGGGCGAATTTGAAGAAAAGTTCAATGAAAAAGGGCTTTCATTGATAACATCGCTTCCGCAAGGCGCTGTTGTGATCGAAGCGGATCCGAGATATATATGGAGAATAGTGGAAAATCTTCTTCAGAATGCTTATAAATATGCAATGCCCGACACAAGGGTATATCTTGATGTTGAAAGAGACGAGATAAACAAAAATCTTGTAATGTCGTTTAAAAACATTTCCGCTCAGCAGTTAAACATTAAAGCTTCGGAACTTACGGAGAGATTTATAAGAGGAGATGTGGCGAGAAGTTCGGAAGGAAGCGGGCTCGGCCTTTCGATAGTCAAGTCGCTCGTAAAGGCTCATAACGGTAATTTTGAAGTATATCTTGACGGAGATCTGTTTAAAGCGACCGTTACACTTCCTTTGGTTAATGAAAGTTCAGTAAATAATAATACCGATTAAGAAAAACTCCGACGAAAATATTTCGCCGGAGTTTAATTTATTCGTTTATCTCATAGCTTACACGGTTATTGTATTTATCGAGAACTTCGTGTATCTTTTCCGTTGATGTCATAACATTTGCAACCGATATATCGTGATTCATAAAATCGATTATCTGAGCTATGAATTTTGAAACATCTGCCTCGATATAATAAGGCTTTTGCTTTATTTCGGGCGGAGTATAGATAAGATTTGTGGTTATTATCTTATCAAAGATACAGTTTTCATATGCTTTGTCGAAAGCGTCGGTGCCATTGTTGAACTGACCGAATGTAGCAAGGATAAATATTCGTTTTGCATTCATCTTCTTAAGCTGATTGGCCGTATCGAGCATGCTTTCGCCGGAAGAGATTATATCATCTATTATGATCACATCTTTACCGTCAATGTTTTCACCTAAAAATTCATGAGCAACTATAGGGTTCTTTCCGTTTACGATCGTGGAGTAGTCTCGACGTTTATAGAACATACCCGCATCAACGCCCAAAACATTGGCAAAATATATTGCCCTGTCGAGCGCTCCTTCATCGGGAGATATTACAACGGTGTGTTCTTTGTCGATGATCATATCGTCTTCTCCGGAAAGAAGAGCTTTTAAGAACTGGTAATATGCACTGAAATTATCAAAACCGCATAAAGGAGTGGCATTCTGTACTCTCGGATCATGAGCATCGAAGGTTACGATATTCGATACGCCCATCGAAGTAAGCTCTTCAAGTGCGTAAGCACAGTCAAGGGATTCTCTTGTGTTTCTTTTGTGCTGTCTTCCTTCATAAAGATAAGGCATTATGACGTTGATCCTTCGAGCCTTTCCTGTAGCTGCGGAGATTATTCTCTTAAGATCCTGATAGTGATCGTCGGGAGACATATGATTGACATAACCGTTCATTTTATAGGTTATGGAATTGTTGCATACATCAACAAGGATAAAAAGATCTTTTCCTCTGACAGATTCGTTGAATACGGCTTTAGCTTCACCGGTACCGAATCTCGGACAGTCCACATCCATTAAAAATGTAGGGCTTAAATAGTCGTGAAAAGCGGGATCGTTCTTTAATGCGGTGTCCATTCTTTTACGAAAATCAACAAGATAGTGATCGACGCTCTTACCGATCTTCATAGCGGAGTTCATGGCTACGATCTTAAGCGGAGCCACGGGCAGTGCATTTTCAAGTTCTCTTAAATTCGGCATCACAATCCTCCTTTTGGTTACACATCTATTTTTAACATTACGTTAGTGACACGTCAAGGAAATTCGTTTAATATATAGTTATGTAAAATATAGGTATAAAGAGTGTAATAAATGGAACATAAAAGTGTTAAGACACATAAGATAAGATCGGTTGAAAAAGGTTCCGTTGCCGAAAAGGCAGGGCTTAAAGTCGGTGATGTTATCCTTACCGTCAACGGAGAAGAAATAGAGGATATTTTCGATTACAGGTATGATATATTGTCGTCCCATTTAAAGATAGGTTTTTTAAGAGACGAAGAGCCTGCGGAAATTACCATAGATAAGCCCGAAGACGACGATCTCGGCCTTGAATTCGACGAAGGGCTTATGGACGATTACAGAAGCTGTCGAAACGGCTGTATATTCTGCTTTATCGATCAGATGCCGCCGGGGCTTCGCAAAACGCTCTATTTTAAAGATGACGATCAACGGCTTTCGTTTCTTCAGGGAAATTATGTCACGCTTACAAATCTTTCCGAACATGATGTCGATCGTATCATAAAATTCAGGATGGAGCCCATCAATATCTCATTTCAGACCACCAATCCCGAACTTCGCTGTCAGATGTTAAGAAACAGATTCGCGGGCGACTGTCTTAAGATAGTGGACAGGCTTTATGAGAACGGCATTACGATGAACGGCCAGATCGTTCTTTGTAAAGGCTACAACGATAAGGCCGAGCTTAAAAGGTCGATCGAAGATCTTTCGAAGTATATACCTTATCTTGAAAGTGTATCGGTCGTGCCCGTCGGCCTTACCAAGTATCGTGAAAAGCTTACAAAGCTTGAACCGTTCACAAAGGAAGACGCCTGCGAAGTCATAGATATGATCGAAGCATATCAGAAAAAATTCTATGAAGAAAGCGGCACACATTTTATTCATGCAAGCGACGAATGGTACATAAATGCCGGAAGAGAACTGCCCGAAGAGGACAGATACGACGGGTATCTGCAGCTTGCAAACGGAGTTGGAATGACAAGGCTTTTGATAAATGAATTTTATGAGGCTTTGGCATCCACCAAGTACAAAGGCATTAAAAAACTTTTTATGAAACGCTCGGAATGTACACTTGTGACCGGAAAACTTGTGTATCCCGTCATGAAAGAATTTGCGGATAAGGTAAACAAAACTTTTCCGAAAGCGGATGTAGACGTGGTCGCAGTAAGAAATGACTTCTTCGGCGAGACGATCACCGTTGCGGGTTTACTTACCGGCGGCGATATAGTTAAGCAGTTAAAAGAACACGGATACAAGAAGCGCGTTCTTTTGCCTCAAAGCGTACTTAAAGCCGACGAAGATATATTCCTTGATGATATGACTCTTGACGAATTCAAGGATTCTTTACAAGTTAAAGTTGATATTGTAAAATCAAGCGGACGCGATTTACTGGATTGTTTACTGGATGTAAGCCGCTAAACTAAAAACTTACCCGATAAACGGTCAATATATGAAAGAACGGTGTTAAATGGAAACTAAGAAACGTAAGCCCATAGTTGCGGTTGTCGGAAGGCCGAATGTAGGCAAATCGACTCTTTTCAATGCACTTGCGGGAGAAAAAATATCAATCGTCAAAGATACTCCGGGTATAACAAGAGACAGGATATACGCGGATGTTTCATGGCTAAATTATAATTTTACATTGATCGATACGGGCGGTATAGAACCCGACAGCAGCGACGTGATCTTAAAACAGATGCGTGAACAGGCAGAAATTGCCATAAATACCGCAGATGTGATTCTTTTTATGGTTGATGTCAAGCAGGGACTTGTCGATTCGGATTCCAAAGTATGCGATATTTTAAGGCGTTCGCATAAACCTGTTTTGCTCGTGGTCAATAAGGTTGATGATTTTAACAAATATATGACCGATGTATATGAGTTTTATAATCTGGGCATAGGAGATCCGTATCCCATTTCTTCGGTCAATAAGCTGGGCTTCGGCGATCTTCTTGATGAAGTCGTCAAGTATTTTGATGATCTTGATATCGAAGAAGGCGAGGACGACAGGATTAAGGTTGCCGTCGTAGGTAAGCCCAATGTCGGCAAAAGTTCGCTCATCAACAAGATAATCGGTGAGGACAGACTTATCGTATCCGATATAGCCGGTACCACAAGGGATGCGGTTGACACAGATGTGGTGTATAATAATAAAGAATACGTGTTTATAGATACCGCGGGAGTGCGACGCAAAAGCCGTATCCATGAAGATCTTGAACACTATATGATCATAAGAACAGTCGGTGCGGTCGAACGTGCCGATGTTGTAGTGCTTATGATAGATGCCGAGGAAGGTGTAACCGAACAGGACGCCAAGATCGCCGGTATAGCACACGACAGAGGCAAGGCTATAATAATCGCGGTAAATAAGTGGGATGCCGTTGAAAAGGACGATAAGACCATCTATAAGTTCACTGACGAGGTCAGGCAGGTACTGTCGTTCATGCCCTATGCGGAGATCATATTTATCTCTGCCAAGACAGGACAGCGTATCAATAAGCTTTTTGAAACGATCGATGCGGTTTATGAAAATCACGCTTTAAGAGTCGGTACCGGTGTACTTAACGAGATCATGACAAGAGCGGTCTCAATGCAGCAGCCTCCTACAGACAAAGGCAAGAGGCTTAAACTGTTTTATATTACGCAGGCATCGGTCAAACCGCCCACATTTGTAATTTTTGTAAACGATAAGGAAATGATGCATTTTTCTTATACGCGATATATAGAGAATCAGATAAGAGAAGCGTTCGGCTTTAAGGGTACGCCTTTAAAGTTCATTATACGCGAGAGAAAGGATGACGACAACAAATGATCCGTCTAATATGTGCATTGATAGGCTATGCGTTCGGCAGCATTCAGACCGCATATATTCTGGGAAAGATTAAGGGTATTGATATTCGCGAACACGGAAGCGGCAATGCCGGCACCACCAATACGTTGAGAGTTCTGGGTACCAAAGCGGGACTTATCGTATTTGCCGGTGATATGTTAAAGTCCATAATTGCGGTTTTACTGTGTAAAGCACTTTTCTTAAAGGCAAATACGGATATCGCTCCTTTGATAACGATCTATACGGGTCTTGGCTGTGTACTCGGCCATAATTTTCCTTTCTATTTAAGATTCAAAGGCGGAAAAGGTATTGCCACAACGGGCGGCATTATGATCGCTTTTCACTGGTATTATATACCTGTGGGATTACTTCTTTTCTTCGGAAACTTCTTTATAACTCATATAGTTTCAATAGGTTCGATGCTTTTATACACAGGTTTCTTTGTACAGACGATCATCATGGGGCAGCATGGTGTATTTAATGTTGCTCAGCCTGTTCTGAACGAACTTTACATTGTGCTTGCATTTATGACTGTACTTGCTTTTTATATGCACAGGACAAATATAAGAAGACTTCTTACGGGTAATGAACGCAAGACATATCTTATCAAAAAGAACAAAATGGATATCGAGACAAACAACGATGCCAGAAATTATAAAGGCGAAGGCAGGGATATGGAATGAAAGTAGGTGTTATCGGAGCCGGATCATGGGGCATTGCCCTTACTAAATTATTAAGGACCAACGGCCATGACGTTACAGTATGGTCGATCATTAAAGAAGAAGTGGATATGCTTTCAAAAGAAAGAGAGCATAAGACCAAGCTTCCGGGCGTTATTCTTGACGAAGAAGTTAAATTTACCACGGATCTAAAACTTACCTGCAAGTCAAACGACATACTTGTTCTTGCGGTTCCTTCTCCGTTTGTAAGATCCACATCAAGATCGATGAAGGATTATGTAAGAGAAGGACAGATTATAGTCAACGTTGCAAAGGGTATTGAAGAAAATACATTAATGACGCTTTCTTCCATAATTGAAGAAGAGATCCCTCAGGCAAAGGTAGCCGTTATGTGCGGTCCTTCTCATGCGGAGGAAGTCGGCAAAGAGATCCCCACATCAATAGTAGTGGGAGCCAAAGAAAGAAAAACAGCGGAATTATTGCAGAATGTATTTATGAACATTAATTTCCGTGTGTATACATCACCCGATGTACTCGGTATGGAAATAGGTTCGGCACTTAAAAATGTGGTTGCTCTCGCAGCCGGAATAGCAGACGGTTTAGGCTACGGCGACAATACAAAGGCCGCTCTTATTACAAGAGGTATAGCCGAGATCACAAGACTGGGTGTTAAAATGGGCGGTAAAGCCGAAACATTTGCAGGTCTTACCGGTATAGGCGATCTAATCGTCACATGCGCTTCAATGCATTCAAGAAACAGAAGGGCCGGAATACTGATCGGTCAGGGAAAGACAATGCAGGAAGCCATGGATGAAGTCAAGATGGTGGTTGAAGGTGTATATTCCGCCAAAGCCGCTATCGGACTTGCAAAGAAATATGATGTTGAGCTTCCGATCATTGAAGAAGTCAATAAAGTTTTGTTTGAAAACGAACCGGCTGCCGAAGCCGTAAAGAATCTTATGATCAGAGACAAAAAGATCGAGATAGGAGAAGACTTTGGAGAATAATTTTACTTCTACAGGCGAATATATCGCGTCAAACGAACTCATGATGAGCGTAAACATTGCCATCGCTTTGGAAAAACCTTTACTTATAAAGGGTGAACCGGGAACCGGCAAGACCATGCTTGCAAAAGCCGTAAGCGAAGCTTTGGGCAAAAATCTCATAGTATGGAACATCAAGTCCACCACGAAGGCGCAGGAAGGTCTCTATACATATGATACGATACAGAGGCTTTATGATTCCCAGTTTAAAAACGAGGGCGTCGACAATATTGCCAATTATATAAAATTGGGTAAGCTCGGCGAGGCATTTGAATCGGATGAGCAGGTTGTTCTTTTGATCGATGAGATCGATAAGGCAGATCTTGAATTCCCCAATGACCTTTTGTGGGAGCTCGATCGTATGGAGTTTTATATATATGAGACAAAGCGTACGGTGAAGGCAAAGAAACGTCCTATTGTCATCATAACATCCAATGCTGAGAAGGAACTTCCCGATGCGTTTTTAAGAAGATGTATATTCCATTATATTGATTTCCCCGATGCACCTTTGATGGAAGAGATCGTTAAAAGCCACATCCCGGATATTGACGAAATCTTACTTAAGAATGCAATGGATACATTTTATGAGATCCGTACTTATTCGCAGCTTCGAAAGAAACCTGCAACAAGTGAACTTATCGACTGGCTCAATGCGCTTATTATTGCCGGCATTAACCCCGATATCATCAGAAAGGAACTTCCTTTTGCAGGCGTTCTTATCAAAAAGGATGAAGATCTTGAGGTATTAAGAAGAAGGGTAATCTGATTTGTTTACAACATTCTTTTTCACGCTTAAAGCGAAAGGGCTTGAAGTTTCGCTTACCGAATGGATCGCACTTTTCAATGCCCTTAAACAGAATCTTAATAACTCCTCCTTGACCGGATTTTACTATATGGCCAGAGCGATACTTGTCAAAAACGAGACCGATTTTGACAAATTCGATATGGCTTTTGAAGAGTGCTTTAAAGGCATAAAAAGTGAAGATGCCATTACGGAGAGAATGCTTAGATGGCTCGATAAATCCGACATCACGGAATTAACCCATGAAGAAGAAAAATACTGGCTTAATCAGCAGGAAGAGCTTCAGATCGACAGGGATGACGTTGAACAGAAGTTTAAACAGCGTTTAAAAGACCAGGACAGTGAGCATAACGGAGGCTCATACTGGATCGGCACAATGGGTAAGACGAGTTTCGGTAATATGGGCGGAAATATCGGCGGCGTCAGAGTCGGCGGCACGACCGGCTATCAGTCCGCTTTCAGTGTTGTGGGTGCCAGAAAATACAAAGACTTTCGAAATGACAAAATGCTTGATAACAGGCAGTTTCAGATGGCTTTTCGCAGACTTCGCCAGTTTTCTTCAAAGCTTGATATACCAAAGACAGAACTTGATATCCCCGGTACTATCGATGAGACATGCAAAAACGGAGGATATTTAAGGATCGAAATGGAAAAACCGCGTAAGAATTCGGTAAAGCTTCTTTTGCTCATGGATTCGGGCGGTACGATGATCCCGTTTACAAATCTTTTAAATGAGTTATTTCAGGCAATACATAAATCCAATCATTACAAAGACGTTAAATCCTATTATTTTCATAATTGTATCTATTCCAAACTTTATAAAACACCCGAATGCGAAAACGGTGACTGGATAGACACAGAGTGGATGTTTAAAAATGTTGACAGCGATTATAAAGTCATAATAGTCGGAGATGCCGCAATGGCTCCGGAAGAACTGTACTCCGATACGGGTAATTACAGAGGCCCGAACGGAGGGTTAAGCGGTGAGCAATGGCTTCTTTTGCTTAAATCGCATTATAAAAAGATCGTATGGTTAAATCCCAAAATGGCTCCCGGAGATGCTCCGTGGAGAGAGGCGGAGACAAGGATAAAAGGTATATTTCCGATGTACAAGCTTACGATTGACGGTCTGAACGAAGCTCTTACAAAATTGATGCAAAAATAGTATAATAAAATATACGTTTATTTGGTTGTTATCATTATATTTATTATCATTACCGGGGGTCTTATGGAAAAAATAATGATAGTCGATGATAATATGGCAAACCTCATTCTTGCAAGAAAGGTTCTTGAAGATATATATGAGGTCATTCCGGTTTCTTCGGGCATTTCCGCTCTTGAATGTTTAAGAGATATGCCCGAACTTCCCGTTCTTGTGCTTCTTGACATTGACATGCCTAATGTAAACGGTTTTCAGGTCATATCCGAGATGAAGAACAGCAAGCGTCTTATGGATATACCGATCATTTTTCTGACTGCCCAGGATGATGATATAACGGAGCTTGAAAGTTACAATCTCGGAGCTTCGGATTATATCAAAAAGCCTTTTACGGCAAACCTTCTTAAAAAGCGTGTCGATATACAGATACAGCTTATTTCCCAAAGAAAGAAATTAAAAGAATTTACCGAAGATCTTGCCGCATCCGTTCAGGAAAAGGTCAAAAGATTTGTGGAACTTCAGTATTCCGTTGTCGAGATGTTCGTCGATATGCTCGAAAAGCGTAACAGTGCTGCGGGTGTTCATGCAAAACGCGTGGAAAAGGACATGGATACATTCTTAAGTTATCTTGTAAGGAGCAAAGATTATGATTTTTCCGCCGACGAATGTGAAACGATAAGCTTTGCTTCAAAGATCCATGATATAGGGAAACTATGCATTAAAGATAAATATTTTGATATTAAGCCGGTCGATGATAAAGGAAAGACGCACGACAGTGATATGGTCAAGATTCATACGATCTTGGGTGCCGAGACCATTTCAAAGATCACACAGCTTACAAGCAATGATTCAAACTTCATGAGATATGCCATGAATATGTGCAAGTATCATCACGAAAACTGGGACGGTTCGGGTTATCCCGAAAGGCTT
Source organism: Lachnospiraceae bacterium (assembly GCA_016283275.1). Lineage (GTDB taxonomy): Bacteria > Bacillota > Clostridia > Lachnospirales > Lachnospiraceae > UBA1258. The sequence goes on along the minus strand of JAEEMP010000028.1, from coordinate 35,034 downwards.
CAGGGTGAGAGTATACCTCTTGAGGCGAGGATACTTGCCATCGTTAATATGTACGACAATCTTCGTTATTCTCAGGGTGAGGAAAAAAATCTGACTCATCAGGAAGCAATGATGAAGATCAAATTTCTTAAATTTACAATGTTCGATCCTAAACTTACGGATGCATTTATTTCCTGCGGACGAGAGATTTCCAAAATAAATCCCTAGGGGAGGGGACGTTTTATGGATAAACTGTTTAGCAGAATCTTTAAAGAGAATATATCCGTTAAAGAAAGACTGTTTTATTTCAGTCTGTTGTTTTGCAGTTTCCTAAGTCTTCTTTTTGCTTTTCTCTGTACTGTTTTTAAGATGGATTACGATACGATCATAATCGGTTATCTTTTGACCGGTGTGTTTGCTCTTTTTATCGTATTTGAATATTTTTCCCAAAAAACCGACAGACTTGTTAATATTTTTCTTATCCTTATCGACTTTGTGTTTTTCCCGTTGTTCTTTATATTTTCAAAGAAAAACAGCGCCGAAATGCTTATTTATCTTGCAATAGGTTTTCTTTTGATCCTTATCTTTTTAAGAGGCCCCAAAAGGATAGTTTATCTGTCGATCTTAGGCGCGATCGATCTTTTCTCCATAATATATACTTTCTGGCTCGGTCCCAATGCTTTAAGCCATTATATGGGGCTTAACTTTAACGATTACATACGTCTTATATTTGCGGTCATCGCTACATCCGGATACGGAGTTTTTATTCTTACGTTACGAAGAAAATACGCATTGATCGAGCTTAAAGAACATGCAAACGAAGGGCTTAAGGTTGAACAGGTAAATTTCGCAAAAGACATGTTCATGGTCAATGTTTCTCATGAGATCAGGACTCCGTTAAACGCGATAATCGGAACATCCGATTATCTTCTTGATTCGGATGTTTCGCCCGATATCAAGGAAATGGTGAGCAGCATATCCAATTCAAGCCATGCACTGTTATCGATCACTTCGGATCTTTTGGATTTTTCCAGAGTCAATTCGGAACTGTCACTTGAAGTCGAACGATATGACATTGTCGAAATGCTTGAAGATATCATTAATCAGTTCAATGTAAGGCTTCTTGATTCTTTTGTAAATTTTTATGTTGATATAAACCCCAAATTACCCACGACCATATACGGCGACAAAGATAAGATAAGGCAGGTTCTTGTCACGCTTTTATCAAATGCCGTAAAAAATACCAAGGAAGATCATATCAATCTTAAGGTCGATTTTGAAAACATTAATGAAGATAAGATCTACCTTACTTTTGAAGTTGAAGATACCGGGAAAAGACTTGATGAGGAGAAGATCAACAGGGTATTTTATCCGAGAGAATTTTCCGACGACGACCATGAATACGTGCCCGATGACGATATAAGCATCAATCTTTTGTATTGTCTTAAGATTACAGGTCTTTTAAAGGGCAGGCTTATACCGAAAGAAAAGACAAACGATGTCGAAGGTTCATCGTTCCTATTTGAAGTCGAACAGGATCTTGACAGGCCATACAGGGGCATATATTGCGGCACATTATTTAACGATCCCGGGAGGGTGCTCATCTATACAGATGACAATAAGGATTATTTTATAATTTCAAAACTTTTCGATCAGATGAAGATTTCTTATGTTGCCGCAGAATCGGATGAAGATTTTTTAACACTTTCGGGTCTTAATACTTATGAATTCGTCATCATAGGAAATGTTCGTTATAACGAGATAAAAGATAAGATGAACGATTCCGGCATCAATTGGAACAAGGTTGTTGTGATCGGATACGCGAACCCCGCATATACGGGTGAACCATTTAAATATTCACTGTTAAAACCGATAACCTGTCTAAATGTAGCGGCACTTTTCAACAAGAGACTTAATAATTCGGTCAAGAAAGCTTTTTATAAGGGCACGATCACGATACCGGGAGCTTCTATACTTATCATTGACGATAACCGTACAAATCTTGATGTTGCGGAAAATCTGATGTCCAGATACAAGGCAAAGATCTATAAAGCGGCTTCGGGTAAAGAAGGACTTATATGTCTTTCCAGAGAAAAGATCGATATCGTATTTTTGGATTATATGATGCCCGATATGGACGGTATAGATACGCTTAAGGAAATCCGAAAGATAAACGATGCAAGGATCGCTTCGCTTCCCGTTATCGCACTTACGGCCAATGTCGTGAGCGGCGCAAGGGAAATGTTCATGGATGCGGGATTCGATGCATTTCTTTCAAAGCCCATTGAAATAGACAAGCTTGAAAGACTCCTTATTGAGTATGCACCCGTTGACTGTCTTAAGTATGATTTTGATGTTTGAGGTATGTAAATGAAGATCAATCTGTTCTCAAAATTTCATAAAAATCGTTATGATTACAGATGGATCATGGTCTTTCTGATCATTTGGGATGCGATCATCGTGATAAGATGCTTTAAAGACAGGGAAAGATATTTAAATGTATCCGATCCCGGACATTTCACCCTTGAGATCGTAGCTGCTTTTGTGTTTACTGTTTTGGTGCTCTGTTTTCTTGTTTTTTTGCAGGAGAAAGGGTTTAAATCCGTAAAGGAGAAGATAAAAACCGACAGTTACAACGACGAAAAGACCGGAATGGCCAAGCAGCGTTTCCTTTCCAATATGACTCATGACATAAGAACACCCATGAACTCTATCATAGGTGTGTCTGAACTTATGCTTAAAAATGATATGCCCGAAAGTACCAGACAGGAGATATTAACGATCAAGTCACAGGCATACGATCTTTTGGGCATTATCGACGACGTTCTTATGTATTCAAAGCTTGATGAGGGCAAATTAAAGCTTACAAAAGAGAATTTCGACCTTTCTGATTTCATTAAAAGATATGTTGATTCAGTTTCTTTCCAGATCGCGGAAAAGAAACTGAAAATGCGTGTCAAGATCGACAGAAATATGCCGAAGATCGTTTCCGGTGACAGTGCGATAATCCTTCAGGTCTTCACGCGATTAATGTTTATCTCTCTTTCGCTTACCGATAACGGAAGGATCATGTTTGATATAAGCTCGGAATCCTTAAATGACGGCAGAGCAAGGTTTAACTTAAGCTTTTCGGATACCGGACGCGGTCTTTCGGAAGCCGATCTTGATGCGATCTACGGTGCATACGAGACATACGACTCAAGACAGAATCCCAATCTTAAAGGTGTTGGGCTTAAGTTTTCCGTGTGCAGGGAGCTTCTTAAACTTATGGACGGTAATCTTGAGATCAAAAGCATAGAAGGTGTGGGCCTTGAGTCAAGATTGTCCTTTGTGCTTGATGTTGTGGATCCTTCCCCCATGACTAAAGTTGAAAGCGATAAGATATTCAATGTGCTTATATATATAACCGATGACCGCGAACTTTCGGTATGGAAAGATATAATGGAAAGTTTTGAGATCATACCGGATTACGCTTATTCAGTATTTGCGTTTGACAATTCCATCACCAATAAAAAATATGATTTTATCTTTGTGCCTTCAGAACTTTACGAAAATGTCTCTTCGATCATCATTAAATACGGTATTGAAGATTCCACGTATGTAGTTTCGGATGTAATGGAATCATACGGAGATTTTGACAAATGCAGGATCATCAAGCAGCCTGTATCCTCAATAGGCGTTGCGGATGTACTCAATAAGCAGTGGAATCCCGAAAACTTCCGGTCAAGGATCGAAAAGGCCGAATATGACGGTTCAAAGGCCAGGATACTCGTTGTCGATGACAATATGGTCAACTTAAAGGTTGCGCAGGGTATATTCAAACACTACAAGATAGATGTCGACATAGCCGTATCCGGCCAGGAATGTCTTACAAAGATGGCGAGAGTCAACTATCATCTTGTTCTTATGGATATGATCATGCCCGAAATGAGCGGACTAGAAACGCTTCTTAAGATTCGCGAGTCAGACGACGAAAACATAAAGAATGTTCCGGTTGTCGCCCTTACAGCCAATAAGGGAAGCAACATAAGAGATGAGATAATCGCTCAGGGATTTGTTGAATACATAGCAAAACCGATCAAGCAGAAGTATCTTTTAAAGATCCTTTCGGATATTTTGCCCGCGAGTGTCTTTAAAATGGTCAAGACCGATAAGGAAAAAGACAAAGATAAGGTCGATCTTTTATCCGAAGAAAATATACTTGATGTCAACAAGGGGCTTTCGGCCCTTGAATATAACGAAAAATCCTATAACGTGATCTTAAATACCTACTACAGCGAAGGTATGCGTAAGTTAAAAGAATTGGACGACATTCTGGAAGCCGGCGATCTTGCGATGTTTACAACGGATGTGCACGGTATCAAATCTTCAAGTGCGAGTGTCGGTGCGATGACGGTATCCAAGATGTTCAAAGAACTTGAATCTTTCGGAAAAGAAGGAAACACCGCACTTATAAAAGAACACTACGCTCCTTATATTGAAGCGTTTAAGAAGATCCTTGAAGATGTAAAAGCATATCTTGAAAGCAATAATGCATTCAATTATGTTGAAGAACGATCCGTAGAAGAACTGAGTACGCTTCCGCTTGAAGAACTTACAAAAGATGTCGTTAGCGATCTTAAAAATAAGATCGATGCTATGGTCTTACGGGACAGCGACAAGGCAATTAAAGCCCTGAAGGGTCGCAATTTCGGTGAAGAATTGAATGAGATCTTAAGCAAACTGTTTGAAGCTTATTCAATGTATGACTTCCATACCGTAAAGGAAGAAATAAATGTTCTTCTTGAAAAACTTTAAATTATTGTTGACTTAAAATAAATCGGGCTATATAATTCAAACTAATTTAATACAAATTTGTTTTAAAGGCATTGACAGGAACAAGTACCCTTTAAATATCATCTACAGAGAGTTGCCGGAAGGTGAGAGGCGAAGAATGAGTTTTTGGGGGAATACATCTTTGAGCCGTGCACCGAATATATCGATTATGAGTAGGCTGCAACGGGAGACGACCGTTATATCGTCAGGGTATAGTACTGTACCCGGTGAGGTCTTATATGTGAGTATAAGATAAAACAAGGTGGTAACACGATCAATTCGTCCTTCGGTATTTGAAGGACGTTTTTTATTTTTTTAGGAGGTAAAAATGAAAATCTATGAAGAACTGGTAAGACGCGGACTTATTGCGCAGGTTACCGACGAAGAAGAGATCAAAAATCTGATCAATGCGGGAAAAGCCACTTTTTATATAGGTTTTGACTGCACAGCCGACAGTCTGACCGCAGGTCATTTTATGGCACTTACTCTTATGAAGAGGCTGCAGATGGCCGGAAACAAGCCTATTGCCCTTATCGGAGGAGGCACCACAATGATAGGCGACCCCACCGGAAGAAGCGATATGCGTAAAATGCTTACGATCGAAGACATTAATCACAATGCCGAATGCTTTAAAAAGCAGATGGAAAAGTTTATCGAATTCGGTGAGGGAAAAGCCATGATGCTCAATAATGCGGACTGGCTTTTAAACCTCAACTATATAGATGTTTTAAGAGAAGTCGGTGCATGCTTTTCCGTAAATAACATGCTCCGTGCCGAGTGTTACAAACAGCGTATGGAAAAAGGCCTTTCTTTCCTTGAATTCAACTACATGATAATGCAGTCGTACGATTTTTATCATCTTTTTAAGAATTACAACTGTAACCTTGAGTTCGGCGGTGACGATCAGTGGTCCAACATGCTCGGCGGTACGGAACTTATCCGTAAGAAACTGGGTAAAGACGCGCATGCTATGACCATAACACTTCTTACCGATTCCCAGGGAAATAAGATGGGTAAGACAGCAGGAAACGCCGTATGGCTCGATCCGAACAAGACTTCACCGTTTGAATTCTTCCAGTACTGGAGAAATGTGGGCGACGCAGACGTTATCAAATGTCTTAAGATGCTTACTTTCCTTCCGATCGAAGAGATCGAAGCAATGGAAAAATGGGAAGGAAGCGAGCTTAACAAAGCAAAAGAGATCCTTGGTTTTGAACTTACAAAGCTTGTGCACGGCGAAGAAGAAGCCAATAAAGCTTTGGAAGCCGCAAGAGGATTCTTTGCGGGCGGCAATACAGAGAATATCCCTACGACCGAGATCACTGACGAGGATTTCTTAAACGGTAAGATCGATGCTATTCAGATTCTGGTAAAAGCAGAACTTGTGGCAACCAGAAGCGAAGGAAGACGCGCCATTGAACAGGGCGGTGTAACCGTTAACGATGTAAAGGTCACGGATGTCAAAACATCTTACACAAAGGAAGAGATCAACAAAGAAGACTTTGTGATAAAACGAGGCAAGAAAAACTTCCGAAAGATTGTTGCAAAGTAATATTTCGTATATAATTGTGGAGACGGGTTTTTCCGTCTCCATTTATTATTTTACGAGGTGAGCATGGAATCAAAAGAACTTGTAAAAGAAGCATTTAAGGCAAGAGAAAATTCTTATTCTCCGTATTCCGGTTTCAGTGTAGGAGCCGCACTTTTATGTAAAAACGGCAAGATATACAGAGGCTGCAATATGGAAAATGCCGCCTATTCCCCGGGAATCTGTGCGGAAAGAGCCGCTATATACAAAGCTGTTTCGGAAGGTGACAAAGAGTTTTCGAAGATTGCCATCGTCGGCGGTCCGACCGGCGGCAAAATAGAAAAATATGCTTTCCCCTGCGGCGTATGCAGACAGGTCATGATGGAGTTTGTAAATCCCGATAACTTTATCATCGTTGTTGCAATAAGTGAGAATGAGTATAAAGAATATACATTAAAGGAGTTATTGCCCGAAGGATTCGGACCGGACAATCTGTAATTATGGAGTATTTATTGTTTTTTGCCGTTTTGGCGGGTATTTTTCTGTTACTGTTTATCAAGGGTTATTTTGACGAGAAAAGAGCGCTCAGAAGATTAAGGGAAAAATATATAGCCGAAGCGGGTACAAAGCCCACAAGACAGTATTCTCTCGATGAGATCGAGAATATCAAAAAAGAATTCGAAAGATATAAGGATGAACACTGTATAGATGATATCACTTCAGAAGATATCTCGTTAAACGATATCTTTAAAAGGGTCAATTATTCAAAAAGTTCTGCGGGAGACACGCATTTATATGCTATGCTCCGAAATCCCGATCTTATATCCGACAGGGATTCCTTTGAAAAGAAGGTTTCGTTTTTTACGGATAATCCAAAAGCCAGAGCCGATTACGAACTGTATTTCAATAAGATCGGACGTATGTTAAAGGTCAGTTTTTTTGACTGTCTTGATTATTTTGATACGGTAAACAGAAAAAGCCTTATTCCCGATGTACTTTCAACGGTATTTCTTATTGCGGGCATTGCTCTTATATTTGTGTATCCGACGGTCGGTATTCTTGCAACAGTGGGAGCGCTTGTATTCAACATACTTACATATTATTCGGAAAGAGGCGTAATAGAGCCTTATATCATCACATTTTCTTATATTTACCGTTTTATTAAAGAAGCTTCTTTGCTTGCGAACTTTAAAAACGAAGTTTTAAACGACGAAAACAAAAAGATCAAGGAATGTGTTGATGTTTTAAAGCCTTTTATGAAAAATGCCGCAATCGTAACGTCGGGAAAGGGTACGTCCACCGGTGTGGGCAATCCGTTTGAGATGATCGGCGATTATTTTATGATGACTCTTCATCTTGATATCATTAAGTTTTATAAAATGCTCGATATTGTAAAGAACAACAAAGAAACGATCGAAAAACTGTATATCATCCTGGGTGAGATCGAAGGCTATATAAACGTTTCTTTGTTAAGAGACAGTTTAAACGGACAATGGTGCATACCTAAGAAAGGAGAAAACCTTTTTGTTAAAGAAGGTTACCATCCTTTGATAGAGGATCCCGTTAAAAATTCGATCAGGGCCGAAAAGGGCGTTCTTATAACGGGTTCAAACGCTTCCGGTAAATCGACATTTTTAAAGACCGTTCTCATCAATGTTATCTTTGCCCAAAATTTGAATACCGCATTTGCCTCGGAATATGAAGCACCTTCTTTTTCCGTTTTTTCATCGATGTCATTAAGAGACGATCTTGGCGGAAAAGACAGTTATTTTATGGTTGAGATCAAAGCCGTTAAAAGGATAATCGATTATGCTTCCAATAATCCCGACAAACGGATATTATGCTTTGTGGATGAGGTCTTAAGAGGCACAAACACTGTTGAACGTATAGCGGCAAGCACCGAGATATTAAGATATCTCGCCAACATCAACTGTGTTACGTTCGCAGCGACCCATGACGGAGAATTGACGTTCTTACTCGAGGATATGTTTGATAACTATCATTTTGAAGAAGAGATAAAAGAAAACGATGTTTTATTTAATTACAGATTAAACGAAGGAAGAGCAACTTCCAGAAATGCGATCAAATTATTGTCCGTAATGGGCTTTAATTCATCCATAGTTGATTCGGCAAGTAAAAGAGCCGCTAAATTCCTTGAAGGAGGCACTTGGGAAGTATGAATGTGACCATATATTCGGATGGTTCTTCAAAAGGAAATCCCGGTCCCGGCGGATACGGAACGATACTTCATTATATTGACGGCAAAGGTGAACTTCACGAGCTTACGCTTTCGGAAGGCTACAGGCTTACCACCAATAACAGGATGGAGTTAATGGGGGCAATAAAAGGCCTTGAAGCATTGACCAAGCCTTGTAAAGTCACGGTCATATCCGATTCCAAATATTTAACGGATGCCTTTAACTTACACTGGATCGAAGGCTGGGCAAAAAAGAACTGGAAAAGAAAACAGAATGAAGATGTTTTGAATAAGGATCTTTGGTTAAGGCTTTTAAAGGCAATGGAAGAGCATGTTGTTACTTTTGAATGGATCAAGGGCCACAACGGACATGATGAAAACGAACGTTGCGACAAAATGGCCGTAAACAGCGCAGAATCAGATAACCTTCTCACAGATGAAGGATATGAAAATAAGGATCGATAATGCCAAAATCACTAAAGCAAAAAGAAAAACTTTTAAGGATACTGGATATACTTGAAAGAAAGACCGATGAGGATCATTATATCTCCACCAAGGATCTGATAGAAGAACTTTCAAAGTATGATATTGAGGCAGAACGTAAAAGCATATACGACGATATCGATGTTCTTAAAAATATGGGCTACGACATAAGACTTTCCAAGGCCAAAGACAAAAGCGGTTACACCCTTTTGTCCAGAAGGCTTGATAAAAGTGAGATCATGCCGCTTGTGGATGCGGTGGCGTGTTCAAGATTCATTACCGAGAAAAAATCAAGGAAGCTCATAAAAAAACTCGAAGGGTTTTTAAGCGTATATGAAGCAGGAGCTTTAAACAGGGATGTTCTTGTAACAGATCGTATAAAATCCGAAAACGAAAGCATATTTTATGTGACGGACGCGGTTTCCACGGCTATAGCAAAAAAAGTATATGTTACTTTTAAATATTGCGAATATAACGTGGACAAAAAACTTGTCGAAAGAAACAAAGGTAAGATCTATAAAGTATATCCGCTCACTTTATCCTGGAACGATGAAAGATATTACATTATCGGCATAGACTTTGAACGTAACGAGATAAGGCATTATCGCTGCGATAAGATAAAAGAAATTAATGTCACATCCGAATCGTTAAAAGACAGATCGTTGATCGAAGGTTTTAATATCGTAAATTATGAAAACATGACCTTCGGTATGTACGGAGGCGATAAAGAAGCCGTGACTCTTTCTTTTCCCGAAAAACTGTGCGGAGTGATCATAGACCGTTTCGGCAAAGAACCGACTTTCAGAAAACTTGATGACGGCATCATTTCCGCAAGAGTAAATATAAATGTAAGCCCGCAGTTTTTCGGCTGGCTGTTGGGACTCGGCCCCGAAGTGAAGATCTTGGGTCCGGACAATGTGAAAGAAAATTTTAAGAAATATTTAAAAAATGTCTATGACTTATATTGACGCAAAGAATTGTTTTGCATATACTTAAAGAGGCACAACATATTGTGTCTCTTATTTAATTGCTCACTATATTTTGCTGAATGTGAGCGGGAGGAGTGTTATGAAAGACAGCACAGAATGCAAAGACATTGATTATGGGGAAAAGTTCAAACCGGATCGGGAAATCTGGGTGATCAAGAAGGACGGAAGCAAAGAAGCTTTCAATGTTCAGAAGGTTGTTAATGCAGTCGCTAAAAGTGCTTACAGAGCCCTTACCAAATTCACAAACGAGGATAACGAGAAGATATGCCGTTCGGTACTCGAACACATAAACTCAATGGATGTAAACGAGATACCGATTCCCGTGATGCACAATATCGTTGAAAGTGCACTCGAAGATGTTAAGCCCATCGTTGCTAAATCCTACAGGGATTACAGAAATTACAAGCAGGATTTTGTCAGGATGCTTGACGATGTATACAAGAAGAGCCAGTCCATCATGTACATAGGCGATAAAGAAAACGCCAATACCGATTCGGCCCTTGTATCCACAAAAAGAAGTCTTATATTCAATCAGTTAAATAAGGAACTTTATCAGAAATTCTTTATGACGACGGAAGAAATTCAGGCCTGTCGTGACGGATATATCTATGTACACGATATGTCCGCAAGACGAGATACCATGAACTGTTGTCTTTTTGATGTGCAGTCCGTTCTTTCGGGCGGTTTTGAAATGGGTAACATCTGGTACAACGAGCCTAAGACCCTTGATACGGCATTCGACGTCATAGGTGATATAGTTCTTTCGGCAGCAAGCCAGCAGTACGGCGGATTTACGGTTCCGAGTGTTGACCTCATCCTTGAACCTTATGCCGAAAAATCTTACGCAAAATATGTTGATAAATACAAGAACTTAGGTGTTGCGGAAGAAAGAGCCGAAGAAGAGGCCTTAAAAGATGTGACCCGTGATTTTGAACAGGGCTTCCAGGGTTGGGAATATAAGTTCAATACCGTTGCATCATCCAGAGGAGATTATCCTTTTATCACCGTGACAGCCGGAACAGGTACCGGAAGATTCGCAAAACTCGGTACTATCCAGATGTTAAACGTCAGACGTAAAGGTCAGGGTAAAAAAGAATGCAAAAAGCCTGTTCTTTTCCCTAAGATCGTATTTTTGTACGATGAAAATCTTCACGGTCCCGGAAAAGAACTTGAAGATGTATTTGAAGCAGGCGTTTTATGTTCAGCAAAGACAATGTATCCCGACTGGCTTTCATTAACGGGTAAAGGATACGTTGCTTCAATGTATAAACAGTACGGAAAGATCATTTCCCCTATGGGCTGCAGGGCATTTTTATCGCCCTGGTACGAAAGAGGCGGAATGCATCCCGCAGATGACAAAGATGTGCCCATATTTGTGGGAAGGTTCAATATCGGAGCGGTTTCTTTGCATCTTCCGATGATCCTTGCAAAATCAAGAAAAGAAAGCAGAGACTTTTATGAAGTTCTGGATTACTATCTTGAGCTTATAAGACAGCTTCATATAAGAACCTATGCATATCTCGGCGAGATGCGTGCATCCACGAATCCTCTTGCTTATTGTGAAGGCGGTTTTCTCGGCGGTCATCTTAAACTTACGGATAAGATCAAGCCTTTACTTAAGTCTGCAACCGCAAGTTTCGGAATTACCGCATTAAACGAACTTCAGGAGCTTTATAACGGTAAGTCTCTTGTTGAAGACGGACAGTTTGCCGTTGAAGTAATGGAACATATCAATAAAAAGGTTGCCGAATTTAAAGAAGAAGACGGAAACCTTTATGCGATCTACGGAACCCCCGCTGAAAATCTTTGCGGTCTCCAGATACAGCAGTTCCGTAAAAAATACGGTATCGTGGAAGGCGTAAGCGACAGGGAATATGTATCGAATTCATTCCATTGTCATGTAACCGAAGATATCACACCCATTCAGAAGCAGGATCTTGAAAACAGATTCTGGGATCTTTCAAACGGCGGAAAGATACAGTATGTAAAATATCCCATAGATTACAATATCGAAGCCGTAAAAACTCTTATTCACAGAGCGATGGATATGGGATTCTACGAAGGCGTAAATCTTTCGCTTGCATATTGCGACGATTGCGGTCATCAGGAACTTGAGATGGATGTATGTCCCAAATGCGGAAGCAGGAACCTTACAAAGATCGACCGTATGAACGGTTATCTAAGCTATTCGAGAGTACATGGAGATACCAGACTCAATGACGCCAAGATGGCAGAAATTGCAGAAAGGAAGTCCATGTAATATGCGATATCACAATATAACTAAGGATGACATGAAGAACGGTGACGGTCTTCGTGTCGTTCTGTGGGTAGCGGGCTGCAATCATTGCTGTAAAGGCTGCCAGAATCCATGTACATGGGATCCCGACGGCGGCCTTCCTTTTGATGAAGCTGCAGAAGCCGAAATATATGAACAACTGGATAAGAGTTATATTCAAGGTATAACTTTCTCGGGTGGAGATCCGCTTTTTCCCGGCAATAAGGCCGATGTTGCAGATCTTATAAACAGGATAAAAGAAAAATACCCGAATAAGACTGTCTGGCTTTATACCGGAGATTTGTGGGAAAACATCTATAACTATCCGATGATGAAAAATATAGATGTGGTCGTGGACGGCGAATTTATGATCGATAAGCTTGATGTCACACTCATGTGGAAGGGAAGCTCCAATCAACGTGTTGTTGATGTAAGGGCTACTCTCAACAGCGACGATCCTTCGGTTCCGGTCCTTTATTGTGACGATTATTATAAGTAGGTGGGTTATGGAAAGAATTGCAAAATTTGAGAAGGTATCCGAGAACAGATTTTTAACCGATTTTAAGGATACCTTCGGTGAATATACCGATGAGGAAGTCTTAAACATATATAACGATATAAAACTTCCCAAAAGAGCCACGGCCAAAAGTGCGGGTTATGACATTTATATGCCTGTTTCTTTTACCTTAAAGCCGGGTGAGACCGTTAAGATTCCCACGGGTATAAGAGTGTACATGGAGCCACAATATGTATTTATGATATATCCGAGATCGGGTCTCGGATTTAAGTACAGACTCCAGCTTAACAACACTGTCGGCGTTATCGATGCCGATTATTACGAGTCGGACAATGAAGGCCATATTTTCATCAAGATCACCAATGATTCAAACGAAGGAAAGACCGTGGAACTTGAAAAGGGCAACGGATTTGCCCAGGGAATATTCATGCAGTACGCAATTACCGTAGACGATGATGTTACGGAAAAAAGAAACGGCGGATTTGGTTCGACGACAGGGAAGTAGTTTTTAAAACTACTTTCTTTAGTTTTTGAAACAATTTATATTGCAATTTCTTTTTACTGATGATATTATGTCTAAGATATTTTTTGATAAGGAGGACAGGGGTATGTTCCCGTACATAATTTGCACAGATTCCGGTTCCGATCTTCCCGAAGATTACATTGCACAACAGGAAATAGGTTTTTTCCCTCTTACTTATATGATCAACGGTAAAACTTACGGATCCAACGGTGAAAATCTTCCGTTTGATGAGTTTTACGGTTATATGAGAGAAGGAAACGTTCCGAAAACTTCCCAGGTCAATCCCGAAGAAGCAAAAGAAGGATTAAAGAAGCTTTTGGAAAAGAACAAAAATATTCTTGTTCTTGCACTTTCTTCCGGTATAAGCGGTACGTATAACAGTTTCAGGATTGCTGCCGAAGAATTGAATGAAGAAGAACCCGATTCAAATATCATTGTTATCGATTCACTTGCTGCTTCATTGGGTGAAGGTTTATATGTATATTTTGCCTGTCTTAACAGAGAAAAAGGCATGTCTATCGAGGAAAATGCAAAGTGGCTTGAAGAAAACAAGCTTAAATTCACTCATGTATTTACTGTCGACGATCTGAATCACCTTTACAGAGGCGGAAGAGTTTCGAGAGGTACAGCCATCATAGGTACCGTATTAAGCATAAAGCCCGTTCTTCACGTTGATGACGAGGGTAAGCTTATTCCTCTTAAGAATGTCAGAAGCCGTAAGAAAGCATTGCTTACTCTGGTGGATCTTATGGAAGAGAAGATGGGGTCATACAAAGGTAAAAGCGATGTCTTCTTTATAAGCCACGGCGATTGTGAAGCGGAAGCTAATATTGTTAAAGAAGAAATTAATAGACGTTTCGGTATGAAAACGTGTATAATAAATCACATAGGACCATTGATCGGTGCTCATGCGGGCCCGGGAACCGTTGCTCTGTTCTTTTTAGGCGACGAAAGGTAATACGTAAAGTCTAAGGGGTTTTTATTATGTACGGTTATCAGAAGACAGTCAGACTGGTACTTCTAGAGTATCTTTTAGTTTTGTTGCTTCATGTAGTTTATGCTTATTCATGCTTCAGCATACATGAAGGATTGTTTGTTCTGATAACTTCGTGCGTAATGATAACCCTTTCTTATTTGATAACTCTTTTATTTAAAAATCAGTCATTTGTCGTCAATTCATTTTCCATATCTATAATCATCTCCACAACGATTATAGGATATGTGCTTCATACAACCGCTTTTTCAATATTGATCTATCTTGCGATGACAGCGGGATTTACCATTTTTATGGAGAGAAAGAACATTATATTCTGTGTGATCTCTTCACTTGTCGCCCTTATTCTTTATGCGATATTTATTCCCAATGAGATTCTGCTCAAATTAGATTCGCTAATGATATATTTCTTCTATTGCTTTGTGTATTTCGTGGCTTCGATAAACCTGTATATCATCGTTAAATATGCCCGTGACTACATGAAAGGTATGGAAGATAAGGCGGAAGAAGCCGAGAGAGCCAATAATTCCAAGATGCTCTTTCTTGCGAATATGTCTCATGAGATAAGAACGCCCATGAACGCCATCTGCGGTATGGCTGAGCTTAACTTGAGAGAAGATCTTTCCCCTCAGGTCAGAGAGAACACGCAGAGTATTCAAAATTCAGGCAAGATTCTTCTTTCCATAGTCAATGATATCCTTGATTATTCAAAAATGGAAAGCGGCAAGATGGTGATCGTTCCCGTCAATTATTCGATCTCTCACCTTATCAAGGAAACCGTCGATATAATGCAGATCCGTCTTTCCGATAAGAATGTACAGATGCGATACGAAATAGCCGATACCGTTCCCGATGTACTTATCGGAGATGAGATAAGGATAAGGCAGATACTGTTCAATCTTCTTACCAATGCCATTAAATATACGGATAACGGCTATATCTCCATCGACGTGGGCGGTGATATTCTCGAAAACGACGAGATAAGATTAAAGATAGCCGTTACGGATTCCGGTATAGGTATCAAAAAGGACGATCTTCAAAAGATATTTACAAGTTTTCAGCAGCTTGATTCACACAGATCCAATTCACGTGAGGGAACCGGCTTAGGCCTTGCCATATGTAAAGAACTGGTAGGCTTGATGGGCGGCGAGATCTACGTTGAATCGTCTTATGGTGTCGGCAGCAAGTTTTCTTTTACCATTATTCAGAAGATATCGGATAAACAGGAATCGTTCATCTATTCCGACAATAAGGTCGAAGAACCAGAGAATAAGCTTACCGCAGTTTCTGCCCGTGTTTTGGTCGTTGATGATAATGCGGTCAACTTAAAGGTTGCACAGGGTCTTCTTCGTACGTTCGGTCTTACCGTCGATACATGTAAGAGCGGAAGAGAATGTCTTGATATATTAAGGAACAGTAAGATCTATGACATCATATTCATGGATCATATGATGCCCGAGCTTGACGGTATCGAGACGCTTAATCTTATAAGGTCCGACCCCGATGAATATATGCAGAATGTTCCTGTTGTAGCGCTTACGGCAAATGTCATGAGCGGTGTCAGGGAAATGTTCATATCGGAAGGTTTCAATGACTATGTTCCGAAACCCATAGATATGACATGGGTCAACACCATCCTGAGAAAATATCTGCCGAGAGATAAGCAGAAATAATTTTTCTTAATATCTTTATCTTTATATATTTTGTGCTATAATCTTCTAAGTTTATTCACAATGATAATTGGAGGTTTTATTTCCATGGAGAAAATTAGAACAAGATATGCTCCTTCACCCACCGGCAAGATGCATGTGGGCAATTTAA
The DNA here is from genome assembly GCA_016283275.1 of Lachnospiraceae bacterium. Taxonomy (GTDB): domain Bacteria; phylum Bacillota; class Clostridia; order Lachnospirales; family Lachnospiraceae; genus UBA1258. Next base: position 18,913 of record JAEEMP010000028.1, on the reverse strand, counting down.
GGACAGCTCTTTATGAATTTCTTGTTGCCAAGCATGCGAACGGTGATTTTATGTTAAGGATCGAGGATACCGATCAGGAACGTTTCGTTGACGGCGCAATAGATATTATCAATGATACGCTTGAGCAGGCAGGCCTTTATCACGATGAAGGTCCCGATAAGGATGGCGGTTACGGCCCCTATGTACAGTCCGAAAGGATGAAGACGGGCATATATATGAAGTATGCAAAAGAGCTTGTGGAAAAGGGCGAGGCATATTATTGCTTTTGTACCAAGGAAAGACTTGCCACGCTTAAAACCGTTGTTTCGGAAGACGGAAAATCAATAACCGTATATGATAAACACTGCCTTGGTCTTTCGAAAGAAGAAGTTGATAAGAACCTTGCGGAAGGTAAGCCTTTTGTCATAAGGCAGAACATTCCGAACGAAGGCACGACCACATTCCATGATGAACTTTACGGCGATATAACCGTGGATAATTCGGAACTTGATGATATGATCTTAATAAAATCCGACGGTTATCCCACATATAATTTTGCCAATGTTGTAGACGACCATACGATGAACATCACACATGTGGTAAGAGGCAATGAGTATATTTCGTCGTCTCCCAAATATCAAAGACTTTACGATGCTTTCGGATGGAAGAGTCCTCAATATATCCATCTTCCTCTTATCACGGACGAGAATCACAAAAAGCTTTCAAAGAGATGCGGACATGCTTCTTTCGAAGATCTCATCGAGCAGGGCTTTTTACCGGATGCTGTTGTCAATTACATAGCACTTCTCGGATGGTCGCCCGAAGATAACAGAGAGATATTCTCCCTTGATGAGCTTATCAAAGAATTTGATTATCATCGTATAAACAAATCGCCTTCAGTTTTTGATATTCAGAAATTGAGATGGATGAACGGAGAATACATAAAGGCCATGGACGAAGAAAGCTATCTTAAGAAGGCCCTTCCGATCGTTGATGAGGTTATCACCAAGGATCTTGACAAGAAAAAGATAGCCCTTATGTGTAAGACAAGGATCGAAGTTTTCCCCGATATCAAAGGACACATCGATTTCTTTGAAGCACTTCCCGAATATGATATAGCGATGTATGAACATAAAAAAATGAAATCAACACTTGAATCAAGCCTTACGGTGTTAAAAGAAACACTTCCTTTGCTTGAAGCATTTGATGATTACACAAACGATTCTCTTTACGCAATGCTTTCCGATTATGTGGCAAAGAAAGAGGTTAAAACAGGCTTTGTAATGTGGCCTTTAAGAACCGCACTTTCAGGCAAGGAGATGACTCCCGCAGGCGCCACCGAGATATTGGAAGTACTCGGTAAAGAAGAGTCTTTAAAAAGAATTAAAAAGGGTATAGAACTTCTTGAAAGATCTCAAGGCTGATGAATATCAGCTTAAAGCAATAACTTACGGAAACGGCCCCGTCTGTGTTCTGGCGGGGCCGGGTTCCGGTAAGACTTTCGTGATCACACATCGCATCTTATATCTGATAAACACTCTCAAGATTCCGCAAAACAAGATCCTGGTAATAACATTTACAAGAAACGCCGCCCATTCCATGCGGTCAAGATATTTAAGAATATCCGGTATGAATGATTCTTTCGTTACTTTCGGAACTTTTCACTCTGTCTATCTAAGATTCCTAAAATTTTTCGGAAATGATATCAATCTTCAAAATGAAAACACATATTTGAACGGTCTTATCGATGAACCCGAATTTGACTTCGATAAGATACTTACCGACTGTTACGATATGTTTAACGCTCATCCCGAAAGAGCGGAATATATCGCTTCTTTGTTCCCTTATATATTGGTCGATGAATTTCAGGATATTAATCCGCTTGAAGCTTCAATACTAAAACTCATTATCAATAAAAACAGCAATCTTTTTATCGTGGGAGATGACGACCAGTCCATTTACGGCTTCAGAGGCGCTGACGGTCTTATAATGAAAAGATTCATAAACGAATTCAAAATGGAAGTCATAGGGCTTAAATACAATTACAGAAACCCGTACAGGATAATAGACTCATCCCAGAAAGTGATCTCACTTAATCGGGAAAGACTGAAAAGTTTTAAACCGGTTTCATTTGCCCGCAAAAACGGGATATTTTTTGTGAAGTTATTTGAAGATGAGCTGTCCGAGAATAGATACATAAAAGAGATATTAAAGAACACAAAAGAAAATGAAAAGACAGCGATCCTGCTTAGGACCAACAGAGAAGTGACTCATTATAAAAGGCTTCTTTCGGATAACGGATCAAATAAGGAAGATCTCAACGGAAAAATAAGTAATGATATCCGTGCATATATATCTTTTTCTTTGGATCATGACAGAAAAAGTCTTATAAGGATACTTAAAAACGAAGAGATAAATATACCGCACACGGTTCTGACCGACAGTGACATAAAACTTGAAGACCTGGCTTTTAAATATGTGGGTAAACCCTTCGGAAATAAGTTATATTCACTTAACAAGAATATGAATGCTCTTAAAGATCTAAGCCCCTATGCGGCGGTTTTGTATATTTTGAAGGTGATCGGATACGAACGTTTTCTTATAAAGACATATATAAAAGATGAATTGAATGAAAGCCTGCCAATAATAAAGAACATAACTGAAAGCTCAAAAGAATGCACTTCGTTAAAGGATCTTTTGAATAGGCTGTATGTTTCGGAAGAAGATGAAAAGAAGAACAGTCCCAATATATGTATCCTTACTTATCATGCATCAAAAGGGCTTGAATTCGATAATGTGATCCTGCCGGATGTCAATGAAGGAAAAGTGCCTCAGATAAACATTGATAACGACAAAAACTTTGAAGAAGAGAGGAGACTTTTCTATGTTGCAATGACCAGAACCGTAAAGAATCTATATATTACGGCAATAAAAAATGAAGGAAACAGGATACTGCTCCCTTCAAGATTTATAAAACCTTTCATTTGATCTTAAGGCATGTTGTCAAAATCTATATTATCAAGATATTCGTCAAATTTATCCGCAACCTTTTCAAGCTCATCGTCGTCTTCGATATAGATAAGTTCGGGCTCTTCATTGACATTATCGGGATTTTCCTTATATCCGTAGAACCACACATCCTCACCGGGATTGCCTTCTTCATCAAGAGGCAGAAGTGCGATATAATCTTTATCTGCAACCGTAAGAATGGTAATAACGGAGCATTCGACGGTACCTTCATCGGTCATAATCTCAACGGTCATTTCGTCATCGGGAATATCATCAAAATCTTCGGGTCTTAAATCGCTCATGTTTTTATCCTTTCAACAAGATACAGTGTTCTTTTTCTTTATTATATTTATCATACTTTATGTATGCAATAGGTCATTGAAAATGAATTTTGAAACCATTATACTGTTAACATGAGCGTGAAAATTAAGAGAGCTCCTTTTATGGGGTTTGGTAATAAAAAAACATCCGAAGGCATATATTTTTCCTGTATACTGGATTTCGTCCGTGAAGGCGGAATTGTATTCTACGAAAAATCCTCACTCAAAGAAAAACTTAAGATATCTTTCGAACCCGATTACGGATACGGAAATGTTTTTTGCGTATATGTAAACGGGATCAATTCGGACACTGTATACAGATATTATACGGAAAGCAGTGAATTCAACGATAAATACGCTTCGGTATATTTTAAGAATACGGAATACGGACTTGCACGCAGCGAATCCGACTATTACTCCGCGATAGAAGAAGATATATCGATAGAAGGCTTTGAAAACGATAAATTTCCCCTTATCCCTTATTGTGACAGCACATTTTATCTTGCGCATGTAAGAGGTCTTACCATGCTTGATAAAAGTGTTAAACATAAAGGCACTTTTTTGGGGCTTCAGGAAAAAATAGAATATTTTAAAGAGCTGAACATAACAGGTTTGATACTCATGCCATGTTATGAGTTTAATGAATGTTCAAAGACCGACAGCAATAATCTTGCGGATGCGCTGTTAAATTACAAGCAGGACCTTAACGAGAAGCCTCCCGTAGATTTCTGGGGATTTAGAAAAGGTTTTTATTTTTCGTTGAAATCCGCTTATTCTTTTTCAGATAAACCTAATCTTGAATTTAAGAATACGGTTTACAAATTCCATCAGAACAACATAGAGATAATCCTTACGATGTTCTTCCCTAAAGATACCGGCGAAGAGCTTATAAGGGCCGTATTGAGACACTATGTGATGAATTATCATGTGGACGGTTTCAGGATACTCGGCAATGATATCAATAAGGATCTTATCGTCAACGATCCTTTTATGCAGAATACCAAATTGCTTCTTGAAGATGATAATCTTTCAAGATTTTATAAGGAAAAGCCTTTAAAATACAAAAATCTCGCTCTTTACAATCCTTATTCGAGAGATAAGTTAAGAAGCTTCATCAAAGGCGATGAGGATAACGTTTCTGCAGTAAGCTACTTTATAAGAGAAAACAACAAAACTTATGAACCGTTAAGATACATAACGGATTATTACGGTTTTACGCTTCGAGATATTTATACCTATAACTTTAAGCATAACGAAGCAAACAAAGAATCAAATACAGACGGAAACAATTATAATTTCAGCTGGAATTGTGGTACGGAAGGAGAGACCAAGAAGTCCGCGATCATGAAATTAAGGCTTAAAATGCAAAAAAACGCGCTTCTTTCAATGCTATTATGCCAGGGAGCACCTGTTATATCCGGCGGAGACGAGTGGCTCAACACCAATAACGGCAACAATAACCCCTGGTGTCAGGATAACGAGGAAGGCTGGGTAATATATTCAAAGACAAAAAACTCAAAAGAGTTCTTTAAATTTACCAAAGATCTTATTTCATTCAGGAAAAGACATATAGTCCTTCATCAGCCCAAGGAACTCAGGCTTCTTGATTATATGTCATGTAAACTTCCGGATGTTTCTTTCCATTCTGACCTTGCTTTTAAAATGAATCAGGATCCCGTGTCGCGTTCTTTCGCTGTATTGTTTGCGGGCGATTATGCCAAGCAATATAACGGCAGGCCCGAGGATTCCGTGTTTATAGTGTTTAACATGTATTGGGAGAGTGTTGATTTTGTGCTTCCGATGAAAGATAAAAATTATACATGGTATAAGCTTTTCTGTTCGGACGGGTCCACTTTGCAGGATCTTATTGAAAAGAATGCGGTTAAATACGATGAAGATCATTATAAAGCTCCCGAAAGGTCCGTATCGATATTTTTATTGAGAAAACATGAAAGTGATTAATGTATTTAAACATCTTAAAACGGTAAACGAACACAGAAGACTTGTAAGACGTTATTGTTTTAAAATAGGTCTTTATGCTCAGGGGCTCACTCACGATCTGTCAAAGTATTCACCTGCCGAATTCTTTGTCGGAGTAAAATATTATCAGGGAGTAAGGAGCCCGAATGTTGCCGAGAGAAAAGATATAGGAATGTCTACTGCCTGGATGCATCATAAAGGCAGGAACAAACACCATTACGAATACTGGGTGGATTTTAATGAATCAACGGGAAATTACGAGCCGATGCCCATGCCGAGAAATTATTTTGCCGAAATGGTAATGGACAGGATCGCCGCATGCAGGGTCTATAAGAAGAGCGCATACAAAGACAGCGATGCACTTGACTATTTTCTGGAAAAAGACAAAAAAGAATATATTCACGAAGATACATACAACGATCTTTTAAGGATACTTACAATGCTTAAAGACGAAGGTGAACCGAAAACCCTCGATTATATAAAGAACGTATATCTCAAAGGCAGATAAAGGTCGTTGATTCTTTGCGTTTTACGTAGTATTATGTTAAAAGATTGCCAAAAGGCAATATTCAGGAGGATATTCCAATGATAGACGGAAAGAAAGTTTTGTTCAGCGGTATGCAGGCTACGGGTAGCCTTACCCTTGGAAATTATATAGGAGCTCTTAAAAACTGGCTTGAACTTCAGGACGAGTATGAGACATTCTATTCGGTAGTGGATCTTCATTCGATAACAGTAAGACAGGATCCCGCAGAATTAAGAAGCCGGGCAAGAAAGCTTCTTACTCTTTATATTGCGGCAGGTCTCGATCCCGAAAAGAACTGTATATATTATCAGTCTCACGTCAGCGGCCATGCCGAGCTCGGCTGGATACTTGATTGTTTTACATACATGGGCGAATTAAACCGTATGACGCAGTTTAAAGATAAGTCCGCCAAACATGCGGATAATATCAATGCGGGTCTTTATACTTATCCCGTTCTTATGGCTGCGGACATCCTTCTTTATCAGACAGATGTCGTGCCCGTCGGTAAGGATCAGCTTCAGCATCTTGAGATCACAAGAGATATAGCTCAAAGATTCAATGCGATCTACGGTGATGTATTTACGATTCCCGAACCTTACATCGGAAAGACCGGTGCAAAGATAATGTCCCTTCAGGATCCCGAGAAGAAAATGTCAAAATCAGACGAGAACTTAAACGCAAGTATTTATTTAATGGATGATAAAGACACGATAATCAGAAAGTTTAAGCGTGCGGTAACCGATTCGGAGGCCCGTATCGCATACAACGAAGAGCAGAAGGGTATTCATAATCTCATCGATATCTACTGTGCATGCACAAAGAAGACTCCCGATGAAGTTGTAAAAGAATTTGACGGTAAAGGTTACGGCGACTTCAAACTTGCCGTAGGAGAAAGCGTTGCCGATCTTTTAAGTCCTTTACAGGAAAGATTCTATCAGATGGAAAAAGAAAAATCCTATATAGACTCGATCATCAAAAACAATGCGGAAAAAGCCAATTATTATGCTCAGAAAACACTTCGCAAAGTTCAGAAGAAAGTTGGCTTCCCCGAAAGGATCCGTTAAGACAAGCATTAAACAGCGCCGGAAATCAAGATTTCCGGCGCTGTTTTTTTATTCCGCACTTTTTATTTCTTTGTAGAGGTTATTGTAGAGTTCATCGCCATCGGGGCCTAAATAACTGAAGGTCTCAAGCTGATACTTTGAAAGATCGGGGAAAGCGATGTTTGAATTCCTGATATCATCGTCTTCGATGAGTTCTTTGGCGGCATCGTTGGGAGTTGAATAAGTGATGTAGTCAAAGTTCATGAGCGCTATATCGGGGCGGCACATAAAATCGATGAATTTCTCGGCGTTTTCGGGATTCTCGGCATTCTTGGGTATTACCCAGTTGTCGATCCAGACATTTGTCCCTTCCTTGGGGATCACATATTCAAGATCGGGATTTTCTCTTTGAGTAAAGATCGCCTCACCTGAATAGATAACTCCGAGTGCAGCTTCGTTTCCGATCATTTTGTCTCTTACTTCATCAATGACATATGCCTGTACAAGAGGCTTTTGTGCGATAAGATCGTTCTTTGCGACGTTAAGTTCTTCTTCGTTAAGAGAGTTCATTGAATAGCCGTTTTTCCTTAAAGCAACCATAAAGATATCTCTTACCGAATCCTGCATAAGTATCTGACCCGAATATTTCTCGTCCCAGAGAATGTTCCATGAATCAACGGGTTCATCTACCATGGTCTTGTTGTATAGGATTCCTACGGTACCCCAGCAATAAGGAACGGAATACTTGTTTTCGGGATCGAACTGTCTGGACTGTTCCCAGTACTGTGCACCGATATTAGTCTTTGCATTGGGAACGTTGTTAAAATCTATTTCTCTTAACAGATCTTCTTTGATCATCTTTTCGACCATGTAGTCCGAAGGGCAGATAACGTCATATTTTGTAGCGCCTGCAGCTACCTTGGGATACATAAGTTCGTTGGTTTCATATTCGTCATAGATCACACGTATGCCTGTTTCTTCTTCAAACATTTCGAGTGTTTCGGGATCGATGTATTCACCCCAGTTGTAAACGGCAACGGTGCCGCCTTCATTTGACTTGCCACAGGCTGTTAATGCCAAAACGGATACAGCCGCAACAAGAAAGATCATAAATTTCTTTTTCATAATGTACCTCCATATATAAGACCGCTCACGCGGATCTTTGTTTAATTAGACAGTCTTTGCTTCATCGACCTTTTTGGGCGTTCTGTTCACCAAAAAGAGCAGGACTAAGATCGTTATAAAGATTATTGTCGATAAAGCATAGATTTCAGGTTTGATACCCTTTCTGACTTCCGAATAGATCTTGGTGGAAAGAGTATCGACTCCGGCGCCTTTTGTAAAGTGTGTAATGACAAAATCATCAATAGACATTGTGAATGCCATTAAAAAACCGGAGATCACGCCCGGCATGATGTCGGGCAAAACCACTTTAAAAAACGCATAAGAATTACTTGCACCAAGATCCAAAGCAGCTTCATAAGTGGACGGGTTCAATGTTTTCATCCTGGGCATAACGCTTAATATTACATAAGGTATATTGAAGGTTATATGAGCGACAAGGATCGTCATGAAACCGAATTTAACACCGAGTATTATAAAGATGAGCATTAAAGATATACCTGTAACGATCTCTGCATTAAGCATCGGTATATTTGTTATACCCATCCAGATCGTACGGCCTTTTTTCTTCATCGCATTGATCGCAAGACATGCGGCCGTACCGATCACGGTCGAAATGATCGCAGAGAGCAGTGCGATAAGAAGAGTATTTCTCAATGCCGCCATTATCGATGCATTGTCGAAGAGGTTTATATACCATTTAAATGTAAATCCGCCCCATTTTGCGCGCGATTTGCTCGAATTAAAGCTTAATACCACCAATGTTACGATCGGTGCATACATAAATATAACGATAAGTGCTATATATATCTTTCTTAATATCTTTCCCGTCATAGCAATGAGCCCTCCCCATCTTTATCAAAAATAGCGGAGATTATCATGCTTATGACGATAAATATCATAAGTACGAGCGAAAGACCGCTGCCCAGATGCCAGTTGTTCGTCTGAGAAAATTCCTGTTCGATAACATTACCGATCAGCAATATCTTTGCTCCGCCGAGCAAATTGGAAATGACAAAGGTCGTAAGCGCGGGTACGAACACCATCGTGATACCGGACATGATACCGGGTATCGTGAGCGGAAGAGTGATCTTAAAAAATGTCTGTACGTTGTTTGCACCGAGATCCCTTGCCGCATTGATAACGTTTTCATCGATCTTTGCAAGCGAATTATACAAAGGAAGCACCATAAACGGTAAAAAGTTATAAACCATACCGAATACGATGGCTCCGGGAGTATTGATGATGTGTATGAGCGGTAATCTCAAAAATTTAAGTATCGCATTGATGACACCGTTATTTTCAAGCAAAGTCTGCCATGCCATTGTACGAAGAAGAAAATTCATCCACATGGGAAGTATAAATAGCATGACAAGAACACTCGATCTGCCTTTACCGTATTTTACGAGTATCATTGCCAAAGGATAGGCCATCAGGAAGCAGATAACGGTACTTACTATCGAAAGTTCTATTGCAAGCCACAAGGATTTTATATGTTCCGGCTTGGCGATCGAAGCTATGTTATTAAAAGTTAGGGCTCCGTTTTTATCCGTGATCCCGTAATAAACGACCATAAAAAGCGGAAGGATCACGAAAGCCGCAGACCAGAAATAATACGGAAGTCCCAGCATGAGTTTTGTTTTATTCTTCGACATGAACTGCCTCCTCATCTTCGGATGCGGGTTTATTCATGATCTGGATATTGAAAGGTTTTACCGTTATGCCGACCTCGATACCGACAGGGAAACAGGTTGTTGAATGTACAAGCCATTCATAGCCGTTGGGAGTGGTTACTTCCATCTCATAATGCACGCCTTTGAAAATAAGGTGTGTAACGGTTCCCGTAAGCTGGCCCTTATCAGGATCCACAAGTTCGACGTCCTCGGGCCTTATGACAACATCCACGGGCTTATTGTTTCCGAATCCCTTATCAACACAGGCAAATCTTGTACCGAATATTTCCACAAGTTCATCCTGGATCATAAGACCGTCAACTATATTCGAATCACCGATGAAATCGGCAACAAAAGCATTCTCAGGCTCGTTGTATATCTTTTCGGGCGAACCTATCTGCTGGATATAACCCTGATTCATGACCACAATGGTATCGGACATTGTAAGGGCTTCTTCCTGATCGTGGGTCACATATACAAAAGTAATGCCAAGCTCATTCTTAAGCCTGATAAGTTCGTATTGCATGTCCTGTCTCAATTTAAGATCCAAAGCTCCGAGGGGCTCGTCAAGAAGAAGAACCTTGGGTTCGTTTACTATAGCTCTCGCTATAGCGATCCTCTGCTGCTGACCGCCCGAAAGAGTTGAGGGCATACGATTTTCATATCCGTCAAGGTTTACAAGTTTTAAGGCATACTTGATCTTATCGTCTATATAGGATTTTGTTTTTCCTTTGATCTTTAAACCGAAAGCAATATTTTCGGCAATAGTCATATGCGTAAAAAGAGCATATTTCTGAAAAACGGTGTTAAGCTGTCTTTTGTTTGGAGGAAGAGCGGTAATGTCTTTTCCATCGAAAAGAACGACACCTTTATCGGGCTCTTCAAATCCGCCGATGATCCTTAATGTCGTTGTTTTACCGCAGCCGCTCGGACCGAGCAGTGTTAAAAATTCGTTTTCCTTTATATAAAGGGTCAGATCGTCCAAAACGGTCTGTCCGTCAAATGATTTTGTGATGTTTTTAAGATATATAAGTTCGGAACTCATATCGATCCTCCATATTTTTTATTAAAAGCTGGGCGGACTTGAAACCCAGATTATCGAAGCGCCTGTCTTGCCGGCCTCGATATAATGCGTGCTTTGCGGTTTAAAGTAGAAGGACTCGCCGCTTTTGGCTTTATATATTTTCTTTCCGATATGTATTTTTATATGACCCGAAAGAACATAACCGAATTCTTCGCCTTCATGCGGATTATCCGGATAAGTCATACCGTTACTTCCGAGAGTAAGCCTTATCGGCTCCATTTCGTTCTTCTGTGCGTTCGGGATTATCCATTCGATCCTGTTATTCAGTTCTTCGTCTTTTTTCTCAAAATAATCGGATGCTTTGAATACTATCTTTTCTTCGGGTTTGTCTTCGTAAAAGAAATCCGAAAGATCCGTGCCCAGAGAAACAAGTATGTCGGTAAGCGTCGATATGGAGGGAGATGTAAGGTTTCTTTCCACCTGGGATATAAAACCTTTGCTCAATTCGCTCCTGTCGGCAAGATCTTCCTGCGTGAGCCCGAGCTGCACCCTCAGTTCTTTGATTTTCTGCCCAATGTTCATTTTAAAATCCTTATTATTCTAAACAAAAAGTTTAATAAAACTAAACACGCTGAATGTAATTATACAATATAGCATTATGATGTCAATTCTTTTTTAACAAAATATAAAAATTATGATATATTATGTTTAAACAAGCAAAATCAAAGCATCGGGAGGTCTCGACTTATGAATAAATATGTGGCTTACGTTTCATGCTACACACAGGACAATCAGTATGGAATTTCTGTATATGATGTAGACCTTAAAAAGGGAAGATTTATCGAAAAAGATCGCGTTAAGGTTTCCAATTCATCCTATGTGACGATATCCCACAATCAGCAGTTTCTTTATTCCATAACCGATTCCGGAGTCGAATCGTATAAGGTTAAGGATGACGGACTTTTGAAATCATTAAATATGCAATCGATAAACGGCATGAGAGGATGCTATCTTTCCACATCCTACGACGATAAGTTTTTGTTTGTGGCAGGTTATCATGACGGAAAGATCACGGTGCTTAAGCTCAATAAGGACGGCAGTGTCGGAGACATATCCGATGAGATATATTTAAAAGGTATGGGATCGGTCGCAGAACGAAATTTCCATCCTCATGTGGGTTGTGTAAAGATGACAAGAGACGATAAATACCTCCTTGCCGCAGATATGGGTATGGATCATGTTAACGTCTACTCACTCGATCATAAAACAGGTAAGCTTAAACTTGCGGATATAATAAGAAGTGAACAGGAATCTTCACCGAGACACATAAAGTTTTCGAAAGACGGCAAGATCCTTTATATAGTACATGAACTTAAATGTTATATCGATGTATATACATATAAGGAAATCGGACCCGGCAATCCCGTTTTTGAAAAGATACAGACGATCTCGACCGCAAACGATTACCGCACCAGTTCAACGGCTGCCAGTGCATTAAGTATCTCGGAAGATTTTAAATATATCACATCTTCAAATGCGGGCGACAATTCCGTTGCCTTATTTAAAGTACTTTCCGACGGAACGCTTGAAAAGATATTATGCCTTCCCATATCGGGAGATTACCCGAAAGATGCCGCATTATTCCCTGGAAACAAGTTCCTTGTATCATGTAACAACGAATCGGATACCCTTACATTTTTCAATGTCGATATGGAAAACAAAACCATTATAATGAACGGTCCCGAGATGAAGATAGAGAAGCCGAATTGTGTTATTTTCCACAAGATCACGCCTTCAAATCCCGACAAAAAATAATTGTCGGATTTAAGCAATATTACCTTTACTTGGATTAAGATTGTGATAATATATATATGGATTTAATTGATCCGGGGAGAATAAAAGTTGTACAGCACGTTTAATGAAAGAGTGGTCCAAAAGGCTGCCAGGATTTCAAAAAAGCATAGATTTTTAACTCCGGTGATGTATCTTTATTCCGCAATTCTTGTAGGGGCTTATTTTATAGGACGCTATTTCTATAGACACGGGAAAAGATATATTTCCGTTGTTTTGGCGCTCATTTTTTTCCTGATGGGTTCAAGTTTCAGTTTTCCGGAAAATTCGGACGATAATGAGATCTATCTTTCTTCTCAGGAAAATTCCACGGTTAAAAACACAGAAGCTTCAACGAACGTTCTTGACGAAGAGACCGACAAGAATCTTGATAATGTAGAATGGATCGAAGACCTTTCGCTTATGGATGAGGTCGACGATTCGGACCTTTCCAAGACCGATAATGTTGAAAAATATACCCTTGACGATTTTCTTGAAATGGCAGATATCAACACAGCCACATACTATACCGGGGAAAGCGGTTTTGATAAAGATGCCTGGAATCTTATCCTTGTAAATAAGACTCATCCGGTTCCCGACGGTTACGAAGTTCCTCTTGCCACGATCACGGGATCCATGAAATGTGATGAAAGAGTACTGGAACCTCTTACCACAATGCTTAAAGCGGCTATGGATGACGGCATAAATCTTATGGTATGTTCTCCTTACAGGGATTATGCTCTTCAGACGAGATTGTTCAACAGAAAGATCGATCTTTATATGGGAAAAGGTTATTCTTACCTTGAAGCATACAAACTCACAAGCCAGAAGGTAACCGTTCCCGGTGCAAGTGAGCATCAGATCGGAATGGCTTTCGATATCGTCACCGCTTCACATTCCACTCTGGATTATGAATTCGGTGATACAAAAGCAGGGAAATGGCTCAAAGAACACGGCAAGGAATACGGCTTTATTTTAAGATATCCTCGCGGCAAGGAATATATCACGAGTATTGAATATGAGCCATGGCATTTCAGATATGTCGGTGTTGAAGCAGCTACCTATATCATGGATAACGGCTTGACACTTGAAGAATTTTTGGAAGATTTACAGTGATCCATCAACGGCCGATAGTTTTATCGGTCGTTTTTTTCTTTAGATCAAAAAACAGAGGTAAAAATGTATAAAATATTAAAAACAGAAGGCCGGGCAAAGAGAGCCGAGATGACTACGGTTCACGGAACCATACAGACCCCCGTTTTTATGAACGTGGGAACAGTGGCCGCCATCAAAGGCGCCGTAGCCACAAAAGATCTTTATGACATTGGTACGCAGGTAGAACTTTCAAATACATATCACCTTCATGTGCGTCCGGGAGACGAGCTCATAAAAAAACTCGGCGGACTTCATAAGTTCATGAACTGGGACAGACCGATCCTCACGGATTCGGGCGGATTTCAGGTTTTTTCGCTCGCAGGCCTTCGAAAGATCAAAGAAGAAGGTGTAACTTTCCATTCTCACATCGACGGAAGGATCATCTTTATGGGACCCGAAGAAAGTATGAAGATACAGTCAAATTTGGGTTCCACGATCGCAATGGCTTTTGATGAATGCCCTTCTTCGGTCGCCGAGAGGAAATATGTCGAAGAATCCGTTGCGCGTACCACAAGGTGGCTTGAAAGATGTAAGGCTGAGATGAACAGGTTAAACAGCCTCCCCGATACAGTAAACAAAGAGCAGTTATTGTTCGGCATCAATCAGGGTGCGATTTTTGCGAATATCAGGATAGATCACGCAAAGAGAATATCGGAGATGGAACTTGACGGATATGCTGTTGGCGGGCTCGCAGTAGGAGAGACTCACGAAGAAATGTATCATATCCTTGAAGAAACGGTTCCTTATCTGCCGCAGGATAAGCCCACATATCTTATGGGTGTCGGCACCCCGGCCAATATACTTGAAGGGGTTGAAAGGGGAATAGATTTCTTTGACTGTGTGTATCCTTCAAGAAACGGCCGCCACGGACATGTATACACAAATCACGGAAAGCTTAATCTTTTTAATCAAAAATATGAAGCGGATATGCGTCCGATAGAAGAAGGATGCAAATGTCCCGCATGTTCGATGTATTCACGGGCATACATAAGACATTTGTTAAAAGCAAAGGAAATGCTCGGAATGAGACTTTGCGTGTTACACAATCTGTATTTTTACAATACGATGATGACAGAGATCAGAAATGCTCTCGATGAAGGCAATTTTGCGGGATACAAAAAGCATAAACTCGATTCGATGGCTGAAGGTGCCGATGAGTAAAAATTCTATAAATTGCTCAAATTTTATTGCACAATTTCCGTTTCTCGGTTATTATGACAAGGCAGATTATTTTTCGGAGGAAAGACCATGTATACAAATGCAATTCTTGATGCTGCGGCTCAGGGCAGTTCGACAGCTTCACTTATAAGTATGCTTATTTCTTTTGCTATTTTAGGTTTGTTCTTTTACTTTATGATCATCAAGCCCCAGAAGAAAGAGCAGAAAAGAACGCAGGCAATGCTTTCAAATCTTGAGGTTGGCGATGCCGTTTTAACTTCTTCGGGATTTTACGGTACGGTTATCGATATTACCGACGATACGGTGATCATCGAGTTCGGAAACAATAAGAACTGTCGTATTCCCATGCAGAAGAGTGCTATCGCTCAGGTTGAGAAGGCTGAATAATAATGCGAAGCTTCGAGGAAGGACTTATTTGTCCTTCCTCTTTTTTATTATCGTGAATATCAATAGTCTATTGAAATTTGGGTTTATATAAGATAAGATAAAGTGAATTTTTATAAACAAATGCATTTATATTATATGCATAACGAGGAGAGAGAAATGAAATTCAATATTACCTGTATTCCGGGCGACGGTATAGGACCCGAAATCGTCTCACAAGCAAAACTTGTTCTTGATAAAGTCGCATCAAAATTCGGTCATGAATTCATATATAAAGACATTTTAATGGGCGGTGCTTCCATAGATGTACACGGGATCCCGCTTACGGATGAAGCGATAGCCGACGCAAAGTCGGCCGATGCGGTTTTAATGGGATCGATAGGCGGAAACACGGATACAAGTCCTTGGTATAAACTCGAGCCGTCCAAGAGACCGGAAGCAGGTCTTCTTAAAATAAGAAAAGAACTCAAATTATTTGCCAATTTAAGACCTGCACTTTTATATAAAGAATTGTCCGATGCCTGCGTTCTTAAAAAAGACACGAGCGATCGCGGATTCGATCTTATAATCGTAAGAGAATTAACCGGAGGTCTTTATTTCGGAAAAAGAGAAACGGTCACTGAAAACGGTATAAGGATCGCGACCGATACACTTACATACAATGAAAACGAGATCAGACGTGTGGCGATAAAGGCATTCGAAGCGGCTTCAAAGAGACGTAAAAAAGTCACAAGCGTGGATAAGGCCAATGTTCTTGATTCATCAAGACTCTGGAGAGCAATCGTCAATGAAGTGGCAAAAGATTATCCCGATATCGAACTTGAGCACATGCTTGTCGATAACTGTGCGATGCAGCTTGTAAAAGATCCCGCCCGGTTTGATATCATCCTTACCGAGAATATGTTCGGTGATATTCTTTCCGATGAAGCAAGCATGATCACAGGTTCGATCGGTATGCTTCCGAGCGCTTCCTTAAACGAAACCAAATTCGGCCTGTACGAGCCCAGTCACGGTTCCGCTCCCGATATTGCCGGTATGGATATAGCCAATCCCATTGCAACGATCCTGTCCGCAGCGATGATGCTTCGCTTTTCTTTTGACTTAAACGATGAAGCCGACGCAATAGAAAGATCCGTTGTCAAAACCCTTGCAGAAGGCTACAGAACATCGGATATTTATACCGAAGGAACAAAGAAACTTAAATGTTCCGAAATGGGCAAAAAGATCGTTGAAAATATTTAGGAGGATTTACATATATGAGAAGTGACAATGTAAAATGCGGTCCCCAGCAGGCACCGCACAGAAGTCTGTTTAACGCTTTGGGTTTTACCGAAGAAGAAAGAAAACGCCCTATGATCGGTATCGTTTCGTCATACAACGAGATAGTACCCGGTCATATGAATCTTGATAAGATAGTAGAAGCTGTCAAATTGGGAGTTGCCATGGCAGGCGGCACACCTGTTGTATTTCCCGCGATCGCGGTATGCGACGGTATTGCCATGGGTCATATCGGCATGAAATACTCGCTTGTAACGAGAGATCTCATATGTGATTCCACGGAATGTATGGCTATTGCTCATCAGTTCGACGGTCTGGTAATGGTTCCGAACTGTGACAAAAATGTTCCCGGTCTTCTTATGGCCGCGGCAAGAGTTAATATCCCTACGGTATTTGTATCGGGCGGCCCGATGCTCGCAGGTCACGTTAAAGGTCAAAAGAGAAGTCTTTCATCGATGTTTGAAGCTGTCGGAGCTTATGCCGCAGATAAGATCACTTTGGATGAGCTTACAGACTTTGAAGAAAATGTCTGCCCCACCTGCGGTTCCTGTTCGGGTATGTATACCGCAAACTCCATGAACTGTCTTACCGAAGCGATCGGTATGGGACTTAAGGGAAACGGTACCATTCCGGCAGTTTATTCGGAACGTATAAGACTTGCCAAGCATGCCGGCATGAAGATAATGGAGCTTGTGGAAAAGGATATCCGTCCGCGTGATATCATGACCGAAAAAGCATTTATGAACGCACTTACCGTTGATATGGCTTTGGGCTGTTCCACCAATTCAATGCTGCATCTTCCCGCGATCGCTCATGAAGCAGGCGTCAAGCTCGATCTTACGATAGCAAACGAACTATCATCAAAGACTCCCAATCTTTGTCATCTTGCTCCGGCAGGTCCCACCTATATGGAAGATCTTAACGAAGCGGGCGGTGTTTACGCCGTAATGAACGAGCTTACTAAATTGAACCTTCTTAACCTTGATGTTATGACCGTTACGGGTCAGACTATGGGTGAGAATATAAAGAATTCCGTCAACAAAAATACAGAAGTTATAAGACCCGTTGACAATCCTTATCTTAAGACAGGCGGTATCGCAGTTCTTAAAGGTAATCTCGCTCCCGACGGCTGTGTCGTAAAGCAATCGGCTGTTGTTCCCGAAATGATGGTACATTCGGGCCCAGCAAGAGTTTTCGACAGCGAGGAAGATGCGATCAAAGCCATTAAAGGCGGAAAGATCGTTTCGGGAGACGTTGTGGTCATAAGATACGAGGGGCCCAAGGGCGGTCCCGGTATGAGAGAAATGCTTAACCCCACATCGGCCATAGCGGGTATGGGCCTCGGCTCAAGTGTTGCACTTATTACCGACGGAAGATTCTCAGGTGCGTCAAGAGGTGCTTCCATCGGACATGTATCTCCCGAAGCGGCTGTTGGCGGCCCCATTGCTTTTGTAAAAGAAGGCGATACCATAAACATTGATATTCCCAATCACTCTATCAACTTTGTCGTTTCCGACGAAGAGCTTAATGAAAGAAAGAAGAATTGGGTACCCAAGGAAACCGATATCAAATCCGGATATCTGTTAAGATACAGAGAACTTGTTACAAGTGCTTCCACCGGCGCGGTATTAAAGGTTCCGGGAAAGGAGTTATAAGATGCAGCTTACAGGTTCCGAAATAATCATAGAATGTTTAAAAGAACAGGGTGTTGATACCGTCTTCGGATATCCGGGAGGAACAATACTCAATGTTTATGATGCATTATATGCTCACAGTGAAATAAAACATATCCTTACAAGTCATGAGCAGGGTGCTTCTCATGCAGCTGACGGTTATGCGCGTTCTACCGGAAAGGTCGGAGTATGTATGGCAACTTCAGGCCCCGGTGCCACAAATCTTGTGACCGGTATTGCTACCGCATATATGGACTCCGTTCCGCTTGTGGCCATTACGGCCAATGTCGTTCTTCCGTGGCTTGGAAAAGATACATTCCAGGAAGTTGATATCGCAGGCGTTACGATGCCCATTACAAAGCACGGCTATATCGTAAAAGATGTCACCAAACTTGCGGATACCTTAAGAAAAGCATTTAAGATTGCTCAAAGCGGTCGTCCGGGTCCGGTACTTGTGGATGTCACAAAAGACGTTACCGCCGCTAAATGCAATTATGAAAAGAAAGTTCCCGAACCGATCGAAAAGATCAATAAATTTACCGATGAAGATATAGAAACGGCCGTTAAACTCATGAAAAAAGCCAAAAAGCCTTTTATTTACGTCGGAGGCGGCGCGATCATAAGCGGTGCGGATAAGGAAGTAAAGAAATTTGCGGATCTTTTGGACGCTCCCGTTTGCGATACATTGATGGGTAAAGGGGCTTTCGACGGAAAATCCGAGAGATATACCGGTATGAT
>JAEEMP010000027.1 GCA_016283275.1 Lachnospiraceae bacterium | reverse complement strand
TTCAAAGTTGCATGCCTTGTGATGGGGTCTCCCGCAACCTTTATCTTCACTTCGGGAAATCTTTCACATATCCTCGGATATGCTTCGAGAAAATAGTGCATACCTTTTACCGGATAATTGGCCTGACTTAAAAAAATCGTATATTTATCGGCATCCTCTTCGTTCCATTTTCCTTCATAAAACTCGGGACGAAGCGTTTCGTTCATGAAGTAATAGGTCGCATCGGGCGCAACCTCTTCGGTGTATTTTCGGTCAAAATCCGTGCGGCCCGTTATATGCTTTGCAAGTTTTAACGCGGCCTTCTCATTCTCGGCTCTCTTTACAAATTTTTCCCTTTGAGCGATAAGACCGTCTTTTTTAAGGATATCTCTTAATGAACTTTTCCTCGCAACATCCTCGGGTACTCCGTCAAGATAATGCTTTGCTATCTCTCCGCAGACTCCCTGATAACCGATCAATACCCTGTCGGTTGAAAGAACGCTTCCTTCGCCGTACTTGACTATCCCTTCGAGCATAGCTCTTGTGTGGGGATATTCAGTCCCGAAAATATGGATTATATCGGGAGAGATCTCATATGCCATATTAAAAAGCATCTTCTCAAGTTCTTTGTGATAATTCTCACTGTCGGGACTTTCAAAATATTCATAGTAAGTCACACCGTCAAATTCGCCGGCCTTTGAATAGCCGTTCTTTTCAACCGTCGGTGCCGCTATATAAAGTTCAATGCCGTCTTCATTTTCTTTTAGCGCGGCCATAAGACCTGAAATCCAGCCTTCTTTATTGTTGGAAGGTCTCCCCAAAGCTTTGCATATATCAACCGGCGTAAAGTTTGTAAGCCACAAGATCTTCATCTTACAAATTTCCTTTTAACCCTTTCGTAAGCGCTTCCGAAGGTCTTGCTCTTTGCGAGTTTTTCTCTGACCGCCTGAAGCGTAAGTATCAATCTCAATTTAAGTAAAAAACGTGTCTTAAGCGGAATATATTTTTTTACTATATCTCTATGCTCTGAATGTGCTTCACGCCTGTTTTTTGCGGTTTCCGAAAATCCTCCGCCCTCATACTCGCATACAGGCATATCAAGATAGATAAACTCAGCATGCCTTTCAAAAAAGCAATACAGAAAATGTTCATAATCCGCACGGATCCTGTATTTTAGATCGTATGCACGTTCATCAAACAGGTCTTTTGAATAGAATGTTGCCTGATGACACGGGATATTCAGGTAACATACCTTAGGTGTGATCACCGAAGCGGCTTTAACCACGGTATCGGCCTTCTTCCATGCGGAATCACCATACAATATGCATGGCGGCTTTGCGTTCTTTTGCCCGATAAGATCGTTGGTTTTTAAAAGCACTTCATCGTCATAAAACCGATCCCCGCAGTTCATAAAGATATAATATTCTCCCGAAGCTTCTTTTACCGCTTCATTCATGGCATCGTAAATACCTTTGTCGCTCTTTGATACCACTTTCAACCGACTGTCATCGGGAATCGCACTTAAAGAGCCGTCGGTAGAACCGCCGTCCTTGATTATGACTTCAAAGTCTTTGTATGTTTGATCAAAAATACTGTCCAAGGTGTATTTAAGCGCCTCTCCGGGATTTAAACACACCGTAATTATGCTGAATCTCATTGTGCAAAAAACCAGTTTGTATAAGGTAAAAGTCTTATGTTAGTTGCGTAAAGCGTCCTTAGATACATGATAAAGAACACCGCATAAGCCAAAGCTATAACTGTCGTCCAGAATATCTTCTGCTTTTTGTCATCGATCTTTTTAATGATCGAGGGAAGCAGGAAGATGTTGGAAATGCTTAAGTAGTAACCGATCCTTGTGCTCTCCGGAAGATACCAAAGGCACGAAAATACGATAAGTGCTCCTATGTTTAAGTTAAAGTAAAACCTGTTTATCTTATCGTCCTTTATCGCCTTTCTGTAATAAATAAGCGAGAACACAAGCACCGCAACGGCCTTTAAGATATTTACATACGATATCTGATAGTCGTCAAGATATGTACCTTCGTAATAAGGATATATGAAAAAAATAAGTTTCCTTATCGGATCACGCAAAAAAACAAGTGCGGCAGCAAGACATGCAAATATCGGTATATCCCGCTTTTTATAGTTAATACGGGCAAGATAGTAAAACGGCACTGTTATAAGCAAAGTCTTATGTATCGTAGCTCCGATAAGTACAAGCGACCAAAACGCAAGATGTCTGTCCTTATTGACAAACTTCATCGCATAAAGAGCCATCGCGAGAGCCAGATAATATCTTATAGTATTAAGGCTTGAAAAGTAGAAGCCGTTCGCAAGGAGCAAAAAAAGACTTGCCGCAAACCATTCACTTTCGTCGTAGATCGCCTTTATAAAAAAGAATACCGTGATAACCGAAAATACAAAAAATATCGGCATGTAGTTATCATATCCCGCAAACCACTGTACGATCCTGACTATTAAGTTAAAACCTATTTCCGATGAAACCACCCTCTGCTGAGCGATCAGTTCAAAATTGAGCCTGTATACCCAGAAATCATTTCCGGTAGCAACTCTTGTACCGGAAAAAAAGGCAAGTGCAAAAAATATCGCAAAAGAAAAAGCCCTGTTTATATGTCTTTGCCTTTCGCCCGCATGACTTTCACCGTATATTGAATTGTTCTGTACTTTAAGCCCCAAAAGAACCGAAAGAACAGCTAAGCAAATATAATAGACCATGCCAATCCTTACATAAAAAGGTTTTTAAGCTTTGTTGTCTTGTAATAAGCACTCACCAGTTTTTCATTTACATCTTCTATGCGGGCACCGGCAATATCGATACCGCGTTTTTTGCATTCATGTATAACGGCTTCCACTGCCTTTCCGTTTCTTTTGCCTGCCTTTATCACAAGCACTGTATTCTGTTTGAGATCCGTAAGATCGGGCAGATCCTTATCTATCAAAAGTTCGTTTTCCGATCTTTCGTCCGTAAGCTTTATACCTGTTTCTTCTTCAAACTTCCTCGGTATATAAACCGAATCATCAAGCAAAAACCAGATCCAAAGATAAAGGATCGAACCCACAAAACCTATGATGAGGCCGAGTACAAATACCTGCGGAGTACTGTTATACACAAAGTATTTGACGGCCGGAGAAACATTTATGACTTCTGCGGATCTTATTTCCGGAATTGTAAGGATAAAATCGACAATGTGCTTTGAAACCTCATCGGCAAGGGCGTCGCTTAAAGCTTTATCTTTCGAGGTTATCGTAAACACGACTACTCTCTGATCCGCCGGAACCTCTGCATCAAGCAATTTTATTAACTCATCTTTGGATTCCGACACATTAAGAGTATCGATAAACTTATCGCTCTTTGCATACTGTTCCCATGTATAAAAGTTTATATAATCATACATATTGCCTGCGGAATCTTCACCAAACTCAACATGTACCGTGACTTCGCTCCTGTAGTCAAAAAAACCTATGACCGTCTTTGAAAGAAGATACGGCACTCCGATGATCAAAGAAACCGCAACCGCAGCGATCAGTATCTGTTTCCATTTATTAAGAAGTAAAATCGCAAAAAGTTTTCCGTCAAACTCCTTCTTTTCCATATCAGTCGTCTACCTTTCTGCCTTCTTTGGCCTCAAGAAGCATAGCGGTAACCTGCTCCTCTTTCACGCCTTCCGTTGCATCGGGAGTGAATAATACTTTAAGCGTAAGCAACATGAGTTTCAGATCAAGCCAGACGCTGTAATGTTCGATATAGCAAAGATCGAGTTTTAGTTTGTCATACGGTGTTGTATTGTATTTCCCGTAAACCTGCGCGTATCCCGCAAGACCGGCCTTAACCTTCATCCTGTATGCAAACTCAGGCATAACTTCCATGTACTGCTTAATGATCTCGGGTCTTTCCGGACGCGGACCTATAAATGACATCTCACCCTTAAGGATATTGAAAAGCTGAGGAAGCTCATCGAGTCTTACACGTCTTATAAACTTTCCGATAGGCGTGATCCTGTCATCGTTTTTCTTGGCAAGGCATGCTACTCCGTCCTTTTCTGCGTCCACACGCATCGACCTAAACTTAACTATCTTAAATTCTTTTTCATCGATGGTACAACGAACCTGCTTATAAAGTATGGGACCGCCATCGTAACACTTGACCAAAACAGCCGTTATGATCATAAAAGGAAAAGTGATTATTATAAGCAAAACAGAGAATAAAATGTCAATGAAACGCTTTAAGAAGCGTTCTTCGACCTTAAGCGGATATTCTCTTGTCAGAAGAAGCGGCGAGTCAAAGAAATGAAGCTGCTCCGCTCCGGACAGGATCACATCCGAGATCTTTGGCATGATATATACCCTTATGGATTTTCCGTAGCAAAACTTAAGTATCTTGTTACGATCGTCGACCGGAATATCCCAGATAACAACCGCATCATATCGTTCAAGTGCCTCAAGACAGATCCTTTCCACACCTTCGCTGACATTCATGGTCTTGCTTATTGTGAACTTGTCTTTTCTTGTAGCAAATTTACTTACAATGCTGTCTATCGGTCTGTCGCCGTGCACAAGCAAAAGTTCCCGGGGCGGAAAGATCGCGCGGTAAACGGCATTGGATATTATCGTCCACAGAGCGGCCCATAGAAGCTGGATAACCGTCATCGGAAGATAGTACACAACATTCATAAGCTGTAAGCACAAAAGGGATAACTGGAAATACGTTATAAAGTTAGCTATAAATGTCCCCATAAGCTGTGAGATGATAAGTTCCACATTCTTATGGTAGCCGATACGAAGTGCTCCGTACATATTGGAAAACGCAAAAAGCAGAAACGCATATATGAGTACAAACAGGTAATTACCTCTTCTCCAGAACTGGATCTGCATCCATGTGCTGTAAAAGCTGTAATAACAGTATGCGAATATGGCTATCTGGACTCCCAGATTGATAAATCCCAGTGTAAGCTGGACAACTCTTTTAAACGACTCAAGTCTCTTCATTTTTTACCTTCCTTTATGTACCCTTCTTTGGACCGCAAGAACCGCCCATAGGCAGAAATGAAACGATGCCGCGAAGATATTAAGCCCGGCAACCTTTCTTAAAAGATCCCAGATCCTTTTGAGTGCAACCGCCTTATTGGCTGAAAGTGTACCCGAAAAACGTCTGTATCTTACTAGATTTTCGTTTAATCCCCATGCCGTGTGACCCGCTTTCATTATTGTCCACCACGTGGCGGTATCTTCACTGGCCATATGCGGCATTTTGATAAGATCGTCCGAAACGATGTTTCTGTCTATTAATACTGTAGATGTAAATATGATCGTATTGTGAAGCGCCTTTTTGTAAGGAAGGATCTTGGGAACCTTTACCACGCTTCCGTTTCCTATCCCGTTTTCATCGGCAAATTCATAACCTGTAAATGTAAAACCGGCATTGTTTTCTTTTAAAAATTTCATCTGGTGTTCAAGCTTTTCAGGTTCCCAGATATCATCCGCATCCAGAAAAGCAATGTATCGTCCGTCAGCCAAAGAAAGACCTCGGTTTCTTGCCGCATAAGCGCCCAGATTCTCCGGCTGCTTAAAAAGCTTTATGCGCTCGTCATTGTATGACTTTATAATGTCACACGATGCATCTTTTGAACAATCGTCCACCAACAGAAGTTCCCAGTCGGTATAAGTCTGTTTAAGCACCGAATCGATCGTTTCTTTTATAAAATTTTCCGCATTGTATACGGGTACAATAATTGAAACTGTATCAGTCATATCGCCTCAATATAAGATATTTGTCATATTCCACGCGGTATATAAAGCCTCGCTTTACAAGCACCATATTGATCTTTTCCGAAGCTGTATCTTTCGGAAGCACAACAGCATCAACCTTTTCAAGCTCCCTATTGATCTCAAGTTCGGGGCAGATCAAGGTCTCAACATAGCTGTCCATATATGTGTCGATAATATCCATGGCCCAAAGAAGATCTTTGGCATCTTCACTTAACGGTTCATAATTGGAACCCGCAAGCATGGGATTAAATGCATCACGTCCGTATATCGGAAAGATTCCGGCATCGCTTCTTCTTGCCTTTTCGATGATATCTTCCGGCGCCCAGATAGTTGCCGTTTCCCTGCTTCCCCTGATCGAGCCGTAATTGTAATCGGTTGTGTTAAGTACAAACTCTGCGCCTTTAAACGGATAAAATGAACAACATGCAAGTATCACAAGTCCCGCCGAGACAATGAACGATTTCTTCTCGCCCACATACTCGTATGCATCCGTAAGAGCGGCGCTTATAAGAACCGCGCCAGAGAAAAAAGCAGCCACGGGTATACAGTGCTTTTTGCGCCTTAAAATAAACCAGATAAGCGAAGCAATATATAAAATGAAAAGTTTACCTGCAAGGTTTATACCATGGTAGCCGGATAAAAACTCTTTAGCGGCAAAGAAAATACGGTCAAGTTTAAACAATCCGGGGAAAGAAATGATCATAAATCCCGCAAATATATATCTTTTCTGAAGAAGCAGCAATATGATCGAAGGGATCAAAACTCCGATCCCCCATGCATATCCGGTATAACCCTGCATAAGAAGCGGAAAGCCCGCGGTAACCGGGATGGCATTTCGCGGAAGATATGTACCCGCTATAAGCAATAAAAGATGAAAGATCATAAATATATTCCTGTTTTTTTCCGAAACCAGAAATCTTGAAATCTCCCACATTATCGCAAGGTTCGCAACATAGGTGCACACCGGCATAAAAAGGTTCATTATCATTTCGGGTTCAACCCTGAATATATTCGAAAGACATGCATACAGCATGGGCACGATCTCTATCTTATTGAAGATCGGAAGGCCGGCCTCCATCTTTATGCCAAGGAGAGAGGAATTCTCATATATGGTTCCCGAAAACAAAGTAGTCTTAACGGTTTCCTTTGTAATATCGTTGATATACGAAGGTGATATGACAATTATTGAAAACAGACCAAGCAAAAAAGCCGGAATAAGCCAGACAATTATACGCTCGTCAACGTTCTGGATACGGATCTCTTTTTTTACAAATCCGTATATCATTATCGGAAAGGCTCCGATCGTAAAAGAACCCACAACGATAATGAACAGTCTGCTCAAAAAACCAAGGTCGCTTTTGGTTTTGATCGCAATAAGGAGACATACAAAAAAACACACAAACGTCGCCAGGGCCCCCATAGTCCAGCGGACGGGTCCTCGCGTGCTTCTGTCTCCGAGTATCATTGTAAGTCCGGTTCCCAGAATATACGGAACCGTTATGATCAAAGCTATCAGCAAAAAAATCATATGCGTTCCTTAACTATATAAATGGGACGCTCTTTTACTTCAAGATATACCTTTGAAAGATATTGTCCCAATATACCCACACAAAACAACTGTATACCACCCATAAATATGATTATACACGCCATCGAAGGCCATCCGCTTGTGGGATCTCCGAATATCAAAGTTCTTATAATGATAAATATTATTGCCAGAAATGCAATGAGCGTAAAAACTATTCCGAGCACACTCGCCATTGCAAGCGGTGCGGTCGAAAAGCCCATGATACCCTCAAGCGAATATTTAAACAGTCCCCAGAAAGACCATTTGGTCTCTCCCTTTCTGCGCTCCACGTTCTCAAATTCGAGCCATTTGGTCTTAAAGCCGACCCATCCGAATATGCCCTTTGAAAAACGGTTGTATTCATGCATGCTTACTATCGCGTCGACCATTCCGCGGCACATGAGCCTGTAATCCCTTGCTCCGTCCACTATATCCGTCTTTGATATCTTGCGCATGATACGATAAAACCGTCTTGCAAAAAACGATCTTATGAGCGGTTCTCCCTTGCGGGTTACACGCCTTGTCGCTACACAGTCGTATTGGCATGTAAATATCTCGTCGAACATCTTGGGAAGAAGTGACGGCGGATCCTGGAGATCCGCATCCATTAAAGCCGTATAATCACCGTTTGAATTCTCAAGGCCCGCATAGATCGCAGCTTCTTTGCCAAAATTCCTTGAAAATGAAATAAGCCGTACTCTTTTGTCATTTGCGGCAAGTTTTTTTACTTCATTGACAGTTCCGTCTTTTGAACCATCATCAACATAGAGTATCTCAAGTTCTATATCGTGAGCTTTAAAATACTCTTCGTTTTTAAGTATCTCCGTGTAAATATCCGGAACATTTGCTTCTTCGTTGTAACAAGGAATAACAGCCGTAAACAGCATTTTCGATCTCCCTTACTTTTTATAATCTGGCTTCGGCTATATTGTCCTTAAACCAGTCATATGCAAGCTTAACTCCCTCTTCAAGATCAACTTTGTGTCTCCAGCCGAGGTTGTGAAGTTTTGTAACATCCGTAAGTTTTCTCGGAGTTCCGTCAGGCATATCCTTATTCCAGACTATCTCTCCCGTGTAACCCACGATCCTCTTAACCGTTTCGGCGAGCTCTTTGATCGTAACCTCGACGCCCGTTCCGATATTGACATGCTGTTCTTCGGAATAATTTTCTAGTAAGAACACACAAGCATCGGCCATATCGTCAACATACAAAAATTCACGAAGGGGAGTTCCCGTTCCCCAAAGTTCCACAGCGGCAACGTTGTTGACCTTTGCTTCATGAAATTTTCTGATCAACGCGGGCATTACATGTGAGCCCGAAAGATCGTAATTATCATGCGGACCGTAAAGATTGGTGGGCATACAACTTATAAAATCATCGCCGTACTGTCGTTTATAAAATTTGCACATTTCAAGTCCGGAGATCTTTGCGATCGCGTAAGCCTCATTGGTAGGCTCAAGCGGACCCGTCAAAAGTGCATCTTCCGGTATGGGCTGAGGAGCCATCTTGGGATATATGCATGTGCTCCCGAGAAAAAGAAGCTTTTTTACATTATGAGTGTGTGCCGCATGAATGACATTGCACTGAATCTGCATGTTCTCATAAGCAAACTCCGCCGGGGTCGTGTTATTGGCGTTGATACCGCCCACTTTTGCAGCGGCAAGTACCACCACATCGGGCTTTTCTTCGTCAAAGAACCTGTTCACTCCGGCCTGATCCTTAAGATCAAGTTCCTTGTGCGTTCTTTTGACTATATTGTTATAACCTTTTGATTCAAGGTTTCTTACTATTGCGGAGCCCACAAGCCCTCTGTGGCCCGCAACAAATATCTTATCCGTCTTTTTCATTACCTTACGCCTGCCTTTTTCAGATCCTCATCCACCATCATTTTGACAAGGTTTTCAAAAGAAACCTCTCTCTTCCAGCCAAGCTCTGCCTCGGCCTTGGTGGAGTCGCCCCACAAAAGTTCCACTTCCGCGGGTCTGAAAAACTTAGGATCTACATCGACCATAAGCTTTCCGGTTTTTATATCATATGCCTTTTCGTCTGCACCTTCGCCTTCAAACTTAAGCTCAATTCCGGCTTCTTTAAAAGCAAGTGTCACAAACTCCCTGACCGTATGCGTCTCGTTGGTGGCCAGCACATAATCACCCGGAGTGTCCTTTTGAAGCATAAGCCACATTCCCTTTATGTAATCGCCCGCAAACCCCCAGTCACGCTTTGCGTTCATATTTCCGAGAGAAAGTTTGTCCTGCTTGCCTGCAAGGATATTTGCGATCGCAAGGGTGATCTTTCTTGTGACAAAATTTTCACCGCGTCTCGGCGACTCATGATTAAAGAGGATCCCATTACATGCAAACATGTCATAAGACTCTCTGTAATTAACGGTTATCCAGTAACTGTACAGTTTTGCCGCTCCGTAAGGCGACTTGGGATAAAACGGTGTTTTTTCGCTTTGCGGTGCCGTACCCGGGATCCCACCAAACAATTCGGAAGTGGATGCCTGATAAAACTTACACTTTGGATTTGACAATCTTACAGCCTCAAGGAGTTTAAGCGTTGCAACGCCCGTAGCTTCGGCTGTATATTCGGGGATCTCAAAAGATATTCCGACATGACTCTGTGCAGCAAGGTTATATACCTCATCGGGCATTATCTCGCCCATGAGTCTTATGAGACATGAAGAATCGGTCATATCGGCATAATGCATGAAAAATGTTTTTCCGTTGGCTTCGGAATCTATGATATGATCTATCCTCATTGTATTGGAAATCGAATGTCTTCTTAAAAGTCCGTGTACTTCGTACCCCTTTTCCAGCAAGAATTCCGCGAGGTACGATCCGTCCTGTCCGGTTATACCGGTAATGACTGCTTTTTTCATAATCTCTCACTTTCGCATAGTTATCGAATTTATCTCATGTATTATAACACAAAGCTATATACCGTGCGAGTGTTTATCAATTAAGAAAAAGCGAGGTTTTTTATTAAGACACGCGCCCTGATGATATAAAAATCCCAAAGACATTTCCGCACAGATATCAAACTATACCGTTTTATGGTATAATCACGTTATATTATGAGTATTGAATTATTGATCTCGGCTTTGTGTGCAAAGCCCGAAGAACTTATAAGAAAAATGAATATAAAGACTGATGCCGTTCTTATAGATCAGTGCGACGAAGATGGCGAAGAATCTTTAAGCGTTAACGATCGTACGGTCAAAGTCTTTAAAAACCGTGAGCGTGGTGTAGGCAAAAGCCGCAACCTTGCGCTGTCAAAAGCAAGTGCGGATCTTGTTCTTTTTTCCGATGACGATCTTGTGTACAATGACGATTATGAAGAAGCGATCGCAAAGGAATTTGAAGCTCATCCTGAAGCCGACGGTATATTCTTTAACTTTGAAGTCGATGAATCGAGAAGAACATACCATACAGAAGAGTTCGGGCCGGTAAAGATCACCGCTTCGGGGCGTTACCCCACATACAGCCTTTGCATAAAACTTTCTAAGATAAAAGAAAAAGAACTCTCATTTTCTCCTCTTTTCGGAGGCGGTGCAAAGTATTCCTGCGGCGAGGACAGCCTTTTTATCATGTCTGCATTAAAAGCAGGCCTTCGATTATATAGATCGCCTGCATGCCTGGGGCGTGAAGTTTTGCGGAAATCCACCTGGTTTGAAGGCTATACCGAAAAATTTTTCTTTGACAAGGGCGTTCTTTATCACTTTTTGTATAAAAAAGCCGCTTACCCCGTAGCGGTAAGGTTTATTTTAAAGCATAAAAAAACCGTGTGTGTCAACATACCTCCCCACAAAGCCCTTTCTTTGATGACTAAGGGCATAAAGGAAGGCAAATCCATCAATTCAGAGGTTATTTGATTTCGATGAAAAGAAAACTTACCGTTACATTAACGGTCCTTCTTACAATTTCACTCACTGCCTGCACAAATCCCTGGGCTGCTTCCGAAAATACGGAACCTGAATATGTCCCTCACTATACGATAGGCGGATGGGACGATATCTCGGGAAATTCCGACCCGGTCATTCCGAATTATCCCGCTTTTTCTGAAGAAGAATATGATCTTTCAGATCCCGCACCGTCCGCAGGAATGGTGCGCAGCGATCTTACAAACGAATGGATATTCTCGACAGCGGCATCCACAAGACCTCTCGCGGTAATGGTCCCCAATAACACGAATTCTCTTCCGCACTATAATCTTTCAAAAGCAGGCGTTTTGTACGAATGCAATGTTGAATACGAGATCACGCGTCTCATGCCGATATTTGATGACTGGACTGGACTTGAAAGGATCGGGAACATAAGATCCGCCAGAGATTATTTTGTGACCATGGCAATGGAATGGGATCCGATCTTTTTACATATAGGAAATATCTGGTATGCGGATGAGATCCTTTCCCGTCCCGAAGTCAATAATATAGACGGCAACAAAAAGGACAAGGCGATCTACCGCGTATCCACCGAAAGACGTGATTATGACCAATCTGCATATACAAACGGCTATTCCGTTAAAAATGCAGCAAAAGATATGGGATATTCCCTTGAGCATACCAATATGTATACTCCCGGTCATTTTTCTTTTGCCCCAAAATCAAATCCCACTACACTCACCGATGTATACGGAAATATGAATGCATCCTATGTAAGTCTTGATGTGGCATATCCGATTGACACGCCTTATTTTACCTATAACACCGACGATAACCTTTATTACAGATACGAATACGGCATGCCGCATACGGACGGTGCCACGGGCGAGCAGCTTTCTTTTGCAAATATCATTATTCAGAATACATATCGCGAATACCGCCAGGACGGAGCATATCTTATATACAGGATGCATGACGATACATCCGACGGATATTTCATAACCCGCGGAAGAGCGGTCCACATCACCTGGAAAAAGGAAGGAACTTACGGTGTTACACGTTATTACGACGATAACGGCGATGAGATAATCCTGAATCAGGGAAAGACCATGATATGCATCGTGCAGAAGGGTGACAGCGTTACCATCCAGTAGCGTATAAAAATGCACAGACGTTTATAAATCTTTCATAATTATTAAAAAATATAAACTTGTTACATTCAAAAAATGATGATATAGTTATATTGCTTATGGGGACAAGCCAAAATTTTGGAGGAAAAGGATATAATGGTAAGCCAGAAAGTTATTATCAAGAACCCTACAGGTCTGGAACTACGACCCGCCGGCATCCTATGCAAGGAAGCCATGCAGTTCAAATCTTTGATTACATTCTCATATCGGGAAAATACGGCAAATGCAAAGAGCGTATTAAGCGTTCTCGGTGCTACCGTTAAATGTGGTGATGAGATTGAATTCGTGTGCGAAGGCGAGGACGAAGAGGAAGCTCTTGAAAGACTCGTTTCCGTTGTCGAAAGCGGTCTTGGTGAATAAGTGATTGTTTCGCCCCATTCCCGAGAGGGAATGGGGCGTTTTGTGTATCATGGGGGTTATATAAAACGCCCCACTATAATTAATCAAACGTAAGGAGACCTTATAAAATGTTAAACTATCAGCGTTACAAAAGAGTTCCGGTAATCGATTACCCCGAACGCGAATGGCCCAATAAAGAGATTCAGAAAGCACCCATCTGGTGCAGTGTCGACCTTCGTGACGGTAACCAGGCATTGATCGATCCCATGGTCGTAAGTGAAAAGATCGAACTTTTCGAATACATGGTAAAAATGGGCTTTAAAGAGATCGAAGTCGGCTTTCCCGCCGCTTCTCAGATCGAATATGATTTCTTAAGAGAGCTTATCGAAAGAAAGCTCATTCCCGATGATGTATGCGTACAGGTTCTTACGCAGTGTCGTGAAGAGCTTATCGATAAAACTTTCGAATCCATTCAGGGTGTTAAAAAAGCTATCGTTCATATCTATAATTCAACTTCAACCCTTCAGCGCGAAGTTGTATTTAAGATGGATAAGGAACAGATCAAACAGATCGCTATCGACGGTACACGCATGGTCAAAGAACGCGCAGCCAAGTTTGACGGTCAGATCATTCTTGAATATTCACCCGAATCCTTTACAGGTACCGAACCGGATTATGCTCTTGAAGTTTGTGAAGCGGTTCTTGACGAATGGGGCGCTGCTCCCGATAACAAAGTCATCATCAATCTTCCTTCAACGGTCGAAGTTACGACTCCCAATGTATATGCCGACATTATCGAATGGGAGGGAAAACACTTTAAGAACCGCGATGCGATCATCTTAAGTGTTCACCCCCACAACGACAGAGGTACGGGTGTAGCCGCTACCGAGCTTGCACTTTTGGCAGGAGCGGACCGTGTAGAGGGTACTCTTTTCGGAAACGGTGAGAGAACAGGTAACGTTGACATCCTTACCGTTGCTTACAACATGTTCTCTCAGGGTATCAATGCCGAACTTGAGATCTCAAAAGTAAACGATATCATCGAAATATACGAAAGACTTGTAAAAATGCCCATCCATCCCCGTCATCCTTATGCCGGAAAACTTGTGTTCACTGCATTCTCCGGCTCACATCAGGATGCCATCAACAAGGGCATGAAGGCAATGAAAGAGTCCAATTCTCCTTACTGGCAGGTTCCTTATCTTCCCATCGATCCTTCGGATATCGGAAGAGACTACGAACCGATCGTACGTATCAACTCCCAGTCCGGCAAGGGTGGTGTTGCCTTTATCATGGATACTTACTTCGGATACAAGCTTCCCAAGGGCATGCATAAGGAATTCGCAAATGTCATTCAGGCAATATCGGAAAAGCAGGGTGAAGTTTCTCCCGAGCAGATCATGGATGCCTTTACCGCAGAATATCTTGAAAGAAAAGAGCCCTACCACTTCAAGAAACTTCGTGTTGAAGACTTTGAAGGCGAAAGGCGTGAAGAATTCGATACAACGGTTTATGTTGATTACACCGATCACGGCGTAGAAAAGAGCTTTGAAGCTTCCGGTAACGGTCCTATCGATGCCGTCAAGAGAGGTCTTATCTCAGAACTTAATATAGATATCAAGATCCTTGATTACGAAGAGCACGCCCTGCAGGCAGGTTCTAACTCCAAGGCTGCGGCATACATCCACTTACTGGATATCGAATCGGGTCGTGTAACCTACGGCGTCGGTTTAAGCTCGAACATCACGAGAGCCTCGGTAAGAGCTATATTCTCGGCTCTTAACAGATTGCAATAATCTGTTATAATATTGCTGCACAGGAGTTATAAATGATCAGTACTGTTATCGATTATCTTATTAATGCAAAATCCAAAGATCTTGCCAAAGATGCCTTTGTGGATATCAACGGAAAGTATACCTATGCCGAACTCATCGGACATGTTGAGAGTATAGGTACTTTTCTGATAGGCAAAAATCTTAAAAAGAATGCTCCTGTCGTTGTCATTATGGATAAGTGCAAAGAAGCGATCGCTTCTTTTTGGGGCATCAATTCAGCCGGGGGGATTTATGCCCCTCTCGACTGTCATGCTCCGGTAGCCAGGCTAAAGCTCATATTGGATTTCCTTAAACCGGAATTTGTAATAACCGATGAAGATAATTTTGATAAAGCAAAAGAACTTATCGGAGAATCACAAATACTTATCTATAACGATATATGCGATACTCCCGTCGACAATGTCGCAATAAACAATGTTCTTAAAGACCGTATAGATACCGATCCCGCATATATCATATGCACATCCGGTTCAACGGGTATCCCTAAAGGTGTCGTCATAAGCCACAGAGCCGTAATAGATTTCACCGAAGAAGCAAGCGAGGCAATGGATTTTTCGGATAAAGAAATATTTGCCAATCAGGCTCCTTTCTATTTTGACGCTTCCGTTCCCGATCTATATTGCACTATCAGAAATCATGCCACTTTACACATTATTCCTTCCGAGTGGTTTTCTTTCCCGGTGCAGATCATGGACTATATTGCAAAGCACGGGATAAACGCCATTTACTGGGTTCCTTCCGCCTTGGTGGTCACTGCCAATTTAAGAGCCTTAAGGGAAGTTGATGTTACCTGCCTAAAAAAAATAATGTTCTGCGGTGAAGTTATGCCTGTCAAACAGCTCAACCAATGGCGTAAATACATACCCGATGCAATGTATGTAAATTATTACGGTCCTTCCGAAACGACATATGCAAGCACATATTATATAATCGACAGGGAATTCCAAAACGACGAATTCCTTCCGATCGGACATGCAGCAAAAAACACAGGAGTTCTTATATTGGACGATGATAAAGAATGTGCAAAAGGTGAGATCGGCGAACTTTGCATACGTGGTTCCGGTGTCGGACTCGGATATTACAACAATCCCGAAAAGACTAAGGAAGCATTTGTGCAAAATCCGCTTTCTCCTTACTATCGCGATATAATTTACAGAACCGGTGACCTTGTACGTATAAATGACCGTGATGAAATAGAATATGTCGGTCGAAAAGATTTTCAGATCAAGCATATGGGTTATCGTATCGAACTCGGAGAAATCGAAAATGCGGCAATGTGTGCCGAATCCGCGGAAAAAGTTTGTTGTGTATATAATTCAAAAAAGCAGGTGATCATCCTGCTTTACGAAGGAAATATCGATGAAGCTTCCATAAAAGCTGAAGTTTCAAAACACGTTCCCGAATATATGGTTCCCGGTAAGATTATCAAACTTGATAAAATGCCCATGAACGCAAACGGAAAAACAGACAGAAAACTCATTAAGGAGACCTACTGTGAATAAATTCGACAGAGTCATTATCCTCGGTTCGGGAGATCTTCCGTATAATTGTGCTCAGATCTGCATGGAGTATACGGGAAATGTTGAAGTCGTCGAGATCAAAATATCCGACGGCTCTTTTCTCGAAAAGAAATGTCAAAATGCGGGTATCAGGTATTTAGCCCTTACAAAAAGCGAAATAACAAAATATTTAACGAATGTAAAA
This sequence comes from Lachnospiraceae bacterium, assembly GCA_016283275.1. Classification (GTDB taxonomy): domain Bacteria; phylum Bacillota; class Clostridia; order Lachnospirales; family Lachnospiraceae; genus UBA1258. The sequence continues at coordinate 503 of JAEEMP010000027.1, read as the reverse complement.
GAAAAAACTCTTATGATCAGCGCATCAAGCACTTATTTGGTTCCGCCAGATATCATTGCCCGCCCCGAATTTATGATCATAAACTGGCATAACGCTCTCCTTCCCGCACATAAAGGTCGTAATGCCGAGTGTTGGGCCATATATGAAGGGGATCCTGTTACCGGCATTACATGGCATATTCTCACAAATGAAATTGACGGCGGAGATATTATTGCAAAAGAAATAATTCCGATAACCGATGACATGACTTCTTTGGTGCTTTTCAAAAAACAGGTCGAAAAAGGAACCGAATGCTTTTCAAAGATTGCGCCGATGCTCTTTACCTCCGGGATAACCCCTGAAAAACAGCCTGTTGCAACAGATTTAAAGATGCATTATTCTAAAGATGTTCCGAACGACGGATTCTTAGATCCTAATTGGGATTACGAAAAAGTAAGCAGATTTTTACGTTCAATGGATTATGGCGGATTAATGTTGCTTGGTCCAATGAAGATCCGTATCGA